>JBHELO010000031.1:0-49716 GCA_046263055.1 Acidimicrobiales bacterium
GCCCGGGCCGCTCCCACCGCCACGCCGGCCAGGCAGGCCGCCACCGCCACGCCGGCCACGGCCGCCGCCCCCACCGCCACGCCGGCCACGCCCGCCGCCCCCACGGCCTGCACCGCCACGGCCGCCCCCACCGCCATGCCCGGCGGACCGGGTGACCACGGGCGACGGCGGCTGACCGTCTCCCGGCTGCGGCCCCGCCTGGTGGTCACCTTCTCGGTGGTGGCCGCCGTCTCCGCGGTGTCGGTGGCGGCCACGTCCTACGTCCTCGTGCGCCGGGCCACCCTCCACCGGGCCACGACCAGCGCCGTTCGCCAGGGACGGGCCGCCCTGGACGACGCCGTGGACCGCCTGCCGCCGTCGCCCGGGCGGGCCGAGGTGCGGGACCTGGCGTCGCGCATCCGGGCCCGCAGCGGGTTCGACGTGGTGGCGGTCGAGGACGACGGGAGCTTCGAGAGCACCTCCATCTCGCTGTCGCCGGCGTCGGTCCCGCCCGCCCTGCGGGCGCCGGTGGCCGCCGGCCGGGTGTCGTGGGAGCGGGTGGGGTCGGGGCGCTCGGCCCGGGTGGTCGTCGGGGGGCGGGTGCCCGACGGCCCCGTGCTGTGGCTCTACTTCCCGCTGGCCGACCTGGCCGCCGACCTGGACCTGGTGCGCAACGTCCTGGCCGCGGTGGGCGCCGCCCTGGTGCTGGCGTCGGGGGTGGTGGGGGCGGTGGCCGCCCGCCGGCTGCTGCGCCCGCTGCGGGAGGCCCGGGGGGCGGCCTCGCGCCTCGAGGTGGGCCTCCTCCAGACCCGGCTGCCGGAGACCGGTGGCGACGAGTTCGCTGACCTGGCCCACTCGTTCAACCGCATGGCCGACGCCTTGGAGGCGTCGGTGGCCGACCTGTCGGCCCTGGAGGCCAGCCACCGGCGCTTCGTCTCCGACGTGGCCCACGAGCTGCGCACGCCCCTGACCGCCCTCACCACCTCGGCGGACGTGCTCGAGGCCCACGCTGGCGGGCTCGACGACCGGGGGCGGCGGGCCGCCCATCTGCTGGTGGTGGAGTCCCGGCGGCTGGCGGCCCTGGTCGAGGACCTCATGGAGGTGTCCCGCCTGGACGCCGGCGTGGCGCCGATGCGGTGGGAGCCGGTGGACCTGGCGGCCACCGTGGTTGGCGCCCTGGACCTGCGGGGCTGGATGGAGCGGGTCCGCGTGCAGCCGGGCCCCGGCGGCATCGAGGCCCGCACCTGGGGTGATCGGCGGCGCCTGGACTCGGTGGTGGCCAACCTGGTGGGCAACGCCCTGGAACACGGCTCGCCGCCGGTGACGGTGACGGTGGGCGGCGATTCGTCCTTCGTCACGGTGGCGGTGGCCGACGCCGGCCCCGGCATCGCTCCCGAGCACCTGGCGCACGTGTTCGACCGCTTCTACAAGGCCGATCCGTCCCGGGCCCGGCCGGCGGGCGGCCGGGGAGCGGCCGCCGACGGCGCCGGCGGGGGCAGCTCCGGGCTCGGCCTGGCCATCGCCCAGGAGAACGCCCGCCTCCACGGTGGCGACGTGACGGTGGCGTCGTCGGCCGCCGAGGGCACCACCTTCACGGTGGTCCTGCCCCGCCGCCGGGACCCGCCGCCGACGTCGGGGGACGCCCCGACCCCGTCTGTTGCCCGATCGTTACCCGGAGGCGACGAGGCGGTGACCACCGCCCGCTTCACTGCCATCGACGGCCCCCGGAGGAGGAAGCGATGACGGCCCCCCACACGCCGGGCGGGGCGATGGCACCGGCGGGCCGACGGCGCCAGGCACCGGTTGCGGTGGCCCGGACGGTGGCCTTGGCGGTGGTCCTGGCGGTGGCGTTGGCGGTGGTGGCCGCCGGGTGCGCCATCTCGGGGGCGGGACCGGCCACCGACGCCGGGCCGGCGCCCACCCGGCCGGTCCCCGTCACCGCCGCTTCGGCCGGCACCGGCACCGCCCCGGTCGGAACCGCGGCGCCCGGCGCCGGTGCCGGCCTGACCTCCGGTCCCACCACCACGGTGTCGGTGTGGCTGACCCGGGCGGGAAGCGTGGAGGCGGTGAGGCGTGCCGTGCCGGCGGTGTCGGGCATTGGGGCCCGAGCGGTGCGCGCCCTGCTCGACGGCCCCACCGGCTCGGAGGCGGCCGCCGGCCTGGGATCCGCCGTCCCCCCCGGCACCCGGTTGCTGGGCCTCATCATCGACAAGGGCGTGGCCCGGGTGGACATGTCCGGGGACTTCGAAGCCGGCGGGAGCGGCGACCGCTCGCTCGTCCTTCGCCTGGCCCAGGTGACGTGCACCCTGGGCCAGTTCCCCACCGTCGACGGCGTGCGCTTCTCCCTCGACGGGTCGCCGGTGGGGGTGCTGGCCGGCGACGGCTCGGTGGTGGACCGTCCCGTCACCTGCGACGGCTACCGCCAGGCCCTGGCCCCGTCGGCCCCCTCCTCCGCACCGCCCGACGCCCCCGGCATCTGGCCCTACACCACGGCCGCCGAGGGCGACGCCGCGGCCGGGCCGTCCGGGGTGGGCACGCCGCTGGGAGACGCCCCCGCCACCGCCGTGGCCTTCGCCGCCCGCTGGTTGGGCATGTCCGACGCCGTGGCCTTCGACGCCCGGGCCGTCGGGCCTCGGGCCACCGAGGTGGGCGTGGGCCCCGGCTCCGCCGGTGGCCAACCGCCGGCCGCCCCGGTGGCGACCACCGTGGTCAGCGTCGCCCAGCTGGGGTCGTCGGCGGCCTGGACGGTCACGGGGACCCGAGCCCCGACCATCGTGGTGGACGCGCCGGCGGCCGGTGCCCGGGTGGCGTCGCCCGTGCACCTGGCCGGGCGGGCCACCGCCTTCGAAGGAGTGGTGGCGGTCTCGGTGCGCCAGGACGGCATGCTGGCGGGCGACTCGCTGGGCGACGGCACGGTCATCGGCCGGGGCGACGGCGTCCTCGGCCCCTTCGACACCACCCTCGCCTACCGGGCCCCCACCGAGATGGGCGGGGCGGTGGTGTTCGCCAGCCGCTCGGCGGCCGACGGCCGGGTGGTGGCCGCCAGCGTCGTCCGGGTCCGCTTCTGACCACCGGGGTGCCTGGCCGGTGCCCCACTTCTCCCGTCGCCGGTGCCGCCCATGCCCCCCGGAGCCCTGCCGCCGGCCGCGTACCAGGCGGCCGGCGGAGCCTCAGCCCGTGGGGTCGACGACCGAGGCGGCCACCGGCTCGTCGACGACCGGCGGGGCGGGCGGGCCGGGCGGCAGCTCGAGCATGCGGCGGGGGCGGAGGTCGAAGTCGAGGAGGCCGAAGTCGGTCACCAGGTCCCAGGCGCCCACACCCAGCAGGGCGATGCCGATCACCAGTTGAGGGATGCTCACGAAGGGCGAGCCGGCGGTCTTCATGCCCGCCACCATCAGTCCCAGCCCGGCGATGAGGGGGATCCAGTAGCCCATGAGCTTGGGCCGGAGGCGCAAATGGACGCCGCTCACCTGGTAGGGCACCGCCTCGGCGGGCAGCAGCCCCCGGGCCTCCCGAAGGGGCCGCACCACCCGGGCTTGGTAGTGGCTCATCGCCTGGATCGTCGTGGCACCGCCCGGACGTCCCACCTATCGCCTCCTCGTCTCCGCCGGGGCCTCTGCCATGCCCGCGCGCGCGAGCACTGCGTCCCCTGCCCGAACTTGACCGGACCGGCCCCCGTGTCACAGGGCCGGCCACCGAGGGGGTGGATGGCCCCGTATACCGTTCGACGATGCTCCTCGCCGAGCTGGAGATCCGCCACACCCGAGCGGTGGCCCCTACCCGGCGAGTCGCGCTCGGGACCCAGTGGCTCCCCACCGACCCGGCCCCCGGCTACGGGGGCGTCCTCCTCGGCGGCATCGTGGCCGCCTACGTGGACGACCTGTCACCCGAGCTACGCGACGAGTTCGTCGACCTCCTCGACGACCTGGAGCACGACCGCCGCATCCCCCAGCCCCGGCTCCGTCACCGCTTCCAGACCGATGTGGTCGGCCTCGACCGCAGCCGCCACAAGCTGGTGGGCACCGGTGAAGCCATGCACTATGAGCTCGACGGCCACGGCCTGTCGGTGCCCCAGCTCCTCGGTGCCGTCTACGCCGCCGGCCAGATCCACAGCGCCACCCGGCCGGCCGTCTTCGCCGCCGTCCGCAAGGCGGTTCGCTGGGACGGCGGGGTGGGCTCGGCGCTCATCGCCCACCTCAACGACGTCACCAGCGCGTCGCCCCGGTCCTGGCGGCTGTTCCCCACCGACGAGCGCTGGGCCCTCCAGGTGCTGGGCTTCGGCCCCGACAGCAGCCCCGAGCGGGCCGAGGTCATGCGCCGGTTTCGCAACCTGATCCGGGAGTCCCACCCCGACCACGGGGGGCGGGCCGAAGGGGCGGGCCAGCGCATCCTGGAGCTCACCGAAGCCCGCCGGATCCTGCTGGCATGACTTCCGAACGGGCCGTGCTGCTCACGCCCGGAGCGGGTGCCGACCGCACGTCTCCCGCCTTGGTTGCGGTGGACGAGGCGCTGGCCGCCGACGGCGTCCCCGTGGTGCGCATGGACTTCCCCTACCGCCGGGCCGGCCGGCGGGCCCCCGACCGGGCACCGGTCCTGGTGGCGGCGGTGGTCGAGGGGGCGGCCGCCCTCGCCGCCCGCACCGGGCTGGCCCCCGGCCGCCTGGTGCTGGGCGGTCGGTCCATGGGCGGGCGCATGTGCTCGATGGCGGTGGCCGACGGCCTGTCCGCTCTCGGGCTGGTGCTGGTCAGCTACCCGCTCCACCCGCCGGGCCGGCCCGACCGGGCCCGAACCGAGCACCTGGCGAGCCTGGCCGTGCCGTGCCTGTTCGTGTCCGGCACCCGCGATGCCTTCGGCTCCCGGGCCGAGCTCGAGGCGGCCACCGCCACCATCCCCGGCCCCGTGACCCACGTGTGGCTGGAGGGAGGCGACCACGGGCTCCGCCGCCGCCACGCCGATGTGGCTGCCGCCGTGCGAGAGTGGGTGCTCGCCCTGGCCTGAGCGGACACCCGGCAATCGGGCGGTAGGTTCGCCGGCTGTGGTGGAGGTGCTGTTGGTGAGCGGGAGCCTGCGGGACGGGTCCACCAACACCGCTGCCATGCGGGCGGCGGCCGAGCTGGTGGGGGAGGCCGGCGCCAGGGCCGTGCTCTACCGTGGCATGGCCGACCTGCCCCACTTCAACCCCGACGACGACCGCGAGCCCCTCCCGCCGGCGGTGGCCGAGCTGCGGGCCCGATTGGCGGCGGCCGACGCCATGCTGTGCTGCACGCCCGAGTACGCCGGCGACCTCCCCGGCTCGTTCAAGAACCTCCTGGACTGGACGGTCGGCGGCGTGGAGATCGAGGGCATGCCGGTGGCCTGGGTGAACGTGGCCGCCGAGGGCCGGGGGACCGGGGCCTCGCGCGCCCTGCGCACGGTGCTCGGCTACACCGGCGGGGCGGTGGTGGACGACGCGTGCGTCGACGTGCCGGTGCCCCCCGAGGCGGTGGGTCCCGACGGCGTCGTGCGGAACCCGACCATTCGCGCCGCCATCGCCATCGCCCTCGACGCCCTCCTCGCCACCGCCCACCGGCGCGCCCCCTGAGCGGAGCTCAACGGCCGCCCGGCTTCCCGTCACCGCCGCCACCGGCCGGCTCACCGCCACCGCCCGGCTCACCGCCACCGGCCGGCTCATTCTGGTCGCCGGGGTGCGGGGGGCGGGCGGTCCTCGGGATTCAGCTCCTCCAGCTCCAGCCCCGCCGTCTCCGGGTAGCGGGTCAGCACCAGCAGGGCCACCACCGCAGGGGCGACGCCGAGCACCGCCATGGCCGGGCCGATCCGCCCGAAGTCGTCGGCCAGCACGCCGGCCGCCACCAGGCCCAGGGCGCTGCCGGCCAGGGCGCACACAGCCACGATCCCGTTGGCCCGGCCCCGACCGCCGGTGGGGAACAGCTCGGGGCCGTACACGCCGAGGGCCGGGATGGACGCGCCGGAGATGGTGGTGCCCACCAGGGCCCACGCCCAGAGCCACCAGCCCGAGGAGAAGAAGAACAGGACGGTGCACAGGCTGCCGATGGCGATGCAGGCCGCGCCCACCCGCCGCCGCCCCCGGGTGTCGGCCAGCCGGCCGCCCACCACGATCCCGATGCCGGCCGGGGTCCCGGTGGCCACCGAGAAGAGCCCGATGCCGCCGCCCGTGAACCCCCGTTCCACCCGAAGGAACCGGTTGGAGAACTGCGACTGCGGGGCGATGAACACGTTGGTCAGGAGCCCGGCGATACCGAGCAGCCACAACCGCCCCCGCCGCCGGCTTCCGCTTCCGCCGCCCTCGGCCCCGCCCCTGCCGCCCCCGTCGCCCTCGGCCCCGGCCGAGGCAGCCGAGGGCCGGCCCAGGAAGCGCCGGCTCTCGGGCAGGTGGCGGCCGACGCCCGCCAGCACCGGCAGGGCGGCGAGGGGGAGCACGTAGAGGAGCCGCCAGGCGTGCGTCCCGACGTCGGCCAGGCGTAGGGCGAGGACGCAGATGCCGGCGCCCAGGCCTCCGGCCATGGCCAGCAGGCTCACCGCGTAGGCACGGGACCCGGCCGGCATCTCCTCGGCGGCCACGATGGCCACCAGCACCAGCAGGGCGGTGGCGAAGGCCCGGGCCAGCGTCTGGCTGGCCGTCAGCCACGCCAGGGACGGCACCACGGCCCCGGTGGCGGCCAGCGCGCACCCGGCCACCGCCGACGACAGCAGCACGGAGCGCCGCCCCCGGCGGTCGGCGGCCGACACGACCACCAGGGCCACCAGGCCTCCCACCCGCACCACCGCGCCGGCCACGCCCTGGGCGGTGTCGCCGGCGTGGAACTCGTCGCCCGCGAAGGTGATGGTCTGGGTGAACACCGTGTTCAGGTAGCCGAACACCACGGCCAGCATGGCCAGGCTCCCCAGCACCGTGGCCGCCCGGACGTCGAGGCGGGCGGGCGGCGCCCACCACGGTGCTCCCGCCCGTCCCGGGCGCACCATCGCCCGCCGGAACGGCAGCCAGAACAGCCACCAAAAGTAGGGGACGGCCAGGGTGAACTCCACCGTCTGGGTCACGCGGTGCCCGGGCCCGTCGCCCATCGCCGGCGAATCCACCTCCACCGTCCGGGCGTACCGGCGGACCGGGCCCTCGGCCGCCTCGAACCGACCACCGCCGCACGCCCGCTCCAGCACCAGATCGTCCCGGGGGCACAGCAGGGCGGCCAGAGCCTCCTCGTCGACCGTCAACCGGGTCACGAGTCGGGCCACGCCGGAGCCTACGACGGCGCCGCCCCGGGGAAGGGATCCGGGCCCGCCGGTGTTCTTCCGTTCGTGGAGGAACCGGTACGCTTCGTCGCCGGTACCCGGTCGGCATCGGCCACTGCGGTGCCGGTCCGTCCGATCGCACCGTCATCCGTACCCGGGAGTGGCATGGAAGCGCAGCTCATGGAGGCCATCGAGGCCATCCGGCCGGCCCTGCAGGCCGACGGGGGGGACATCACCGTGGTCGGCCTCGACGAGGCCACCGGCGTGGTGGAGGTGGAGCTGGTCGGCGCGTGCGGGAGCTGCCCGGCCTCCACCATGACTCTGAAGGCCGGTATCGAGCGCATCCTGAAGGACCGGGTGGAGGGCGTCACCGCCGTCAACGCGGTGGGCGTCGACCCGCTCTTCTAGCCCCGCCCCCATCGCCCCAGGCCGGTCCGCCCGGCCCCGACCCGCCGCCCGCCGGCGAGGCGGTGGCCGACGTCGTGGCCGCCAGCCGGTGCCCGATCGGCTGCCGCCGCCAGGTGGCTGCTCGCCGGCCCGCGTGGCGCGTCAGGGGAGGGCCGGCCGCCGTTCCCCGTCCCTCACCGCGCCGAGACCGGGCGGCACGGCTGTGCCACCTCCGGGTGCTGTCGCTGGCTCGCACGCTGGCCGAGACACCCGGCGCGGCGGACGCCTGGTCCTACGGGCGAAGGGTGCCCAGCGCCATCCCGCAGGCGCCGCAGTAGACCACCGTCACCTGCACCGATGCCACCTCCACCGATGCCACCTCCACCGATTCCACCTCCACCGATTCCACCTCCACCGGTGTCGTGCTCTCGGGCACCGGCACGTCCAGCACCCGGGCCCGGGCCGAGTCGGCCAGCGGTGATCGGCAGGCCGGGCAGGCGGGGCGGGCGGCGGGCGGGACAGGCGACCACGAGGCGCCGGTGAGGGCGCCCACGGAGCCGGGGCCGCCCGGAGCGACGGCGCCGCCAAGGTCCACTCTCGGGTGCAGTCGCTCGCGGGCCGGGCCGGGGCCAGGGTCGAGCGAGAGGAGCCCGATGACCTCCTGGCGCACCCGGGTCAGGTCGGCGCCCAGCTTCAGGAGCACCGAGGCGGCGACCCCCTCGCCTTCACGGATGAGGCCGAGCAGGAGGTGTTCGGTGCCGATGTAGTCGTGGCCCAGCTGGATCGACTCCCGCAGTGACAGTTCCAGCACCTTCTTGGCCCGGGGCGTGAACGGGATGTGGCCGCTCGGAGTGGAACCGCCGTGGTCGATGACCCCCTCCACCTCGGTCCGAACCGCGGCCAGGGAGATCCCGAGCTGCTTCAAGGCCCTGGCGGCCACGCCCTCCCCTTCGTGGATGAGGCCGAGGAGGAGGTGCTCGGTCCCGATGTAGTTGTGATCCAGGACGCGCGCCTCCTCCTGGGCCAGCACCACCACCCGGCGGGCACGATCGGTGAACCGCTCGAACACCGGGGCTCACGCTACGCCGAGGCTCGGGGCCGCTGCCGAGGAGGTTGCAGCGCCGGGTCAGCGGCCGGCGTCCACCACCGCCACGCACCCCACCTCGGCCCACGTGCGCAGGTCGGGGTGGGTGGGCACGACCCGCACGGTCCACCCGTAGCGGCCGGCCCGGGCGCACGGGAACGCGGCCCGGTACCGGTGGCCGCCCCGCCCGTCACCGACGACCCCGTCACCGTCGACGACCATGGGCGCCACCGTGACCTCCTGCAACTCGTCGGTGTGGGTCACCGGGCCGTGGAGGACCTGTACCTCCACGTCGGCGGGGGACAGGTCGCCCAGGGCGACGATGGCGGTGACCGTGCGCACCTCGCCCACGTCCGTGGCGGAGTCGTCGCCCGCCAGGTCTCGCACGGCCACGCCGCCCCACCCGGCCCGCACCCGTGACTTCCAGGCGGCCAGGGCCCGGGCCCGGGCGTGGCCGTCGGCCTCCAGGGCCCGGCGGCGGGTGGCGGCCGGTTCGTACATCACGTTCACGTAGTCCCGCACCATGCGGCTGGCGGCCACGAATGGGCCCAGCGTGCGCAGCGACCACCGCACGTGGCCCAGCCAGCGGCCGGGCATGCCGTCGGGCCCCCGGTCGTAGAAGGTGGGCACGATCCGGCGTTCGAGGAGCTCGAACAGGCTGGACGCCTCCAGGTGGTCGCGGCGCTCCAGGTCGCCGTCGTCCTCGGCCGAGGCGATGACCCAGCCGTTGTCACCGTCGTGGCACTCGTCCCACCAGCCGTCGCTGACCGAGCAGTTGAGGGCGCCGTTGAGGGCCGCCTTCTCGCCGCTGGTGCCGCACGCCTCCAGGGGGCGGCGGGGGGTATTGAGCCACAGGTCGCACCCCTGGTACAGCGTGCGGGCCAGGGCGATGTCGTAATCCTCCAGGAACACGATGCGGTGGCGCAGGTCGGGCTGCCGGGAGTACTGGACGATCCGGCGGATCATGTCCTTGCCCTGGTCGTCGGCCGGGTGGGCCTTCCCGGCGAAGACCATCTGCACCGGCCGGTCGGCATGGAGCAGCAGGTTCGCCAGCCGTTGGGGCTGGGACAGGAGCAGGGTGGCCCGCTTGTAGGTGGCGAAACGCCGGGCGAAGCCGATGGTGAGGGCATCGGGGTCGAGGACGGTGTCGCACCACTCCAGGTCGGCCTCCGGCGCCCGGGCCGCCTCCGACGCCCGCAGCCGGGCGCGGGCGGAGGCCACCATGCGGGTCCGGGCGTCGGTGCGGGCCGCCCACAGCTCGTCGTCGTCGATGGCGTCCACCTTGTTCCAGGCCTCCGGCCCCGCTTCGGCCCACTCGGCGCTCAGGTGGCGATCGAACAGGCCGGCCATCTCCGGGCTGACCCAGCTCCGGGCGTGCACGCCGTTGGTCACCGAGTCGATGGGCACCTCCTCCTCGGGGATGCCCGGCCACAGCCCGGCGAAGAGCCGGCGGCTGACCCGGCCGTGCAGGCGGGACACGCCGTTGGCGAAGCCGGCGAGGCGCAGCCCCATCATCGCCATGTTGAAGGGGGCGTCGCCCGCCTGGCCCGGCTCCTGGCCCAGGGCCATGAGGGTGTCGAATGGAACGCCGCACTCGTCGGCCCAAGACCGGAAGTAGCGCTCCATGAGGTGGCGAGGAAACCGGTCGATGCCGTCAGGGACCGGTGTGTGGGTCGTGAACACGGTGCCCGCCCGTACCGCCTCCACCGCCTCGGCGAAGCTCAGGTGGTCGTCGAGGATGTGGCGACGGATGCGCTCCAGGCCCAGGAAGCCGGCGTGACCCTCGTTGCTGTGGAAGACCGTGGGCCGGGCTCCGGTGGCCTCCAGCGCCCGCACCCCGCCCACCCCGAGCAGAATCTCCTGGCGCAGGCGGTGCTCGATGTCACCGCCGTACAGGCGGTCGGTGATGCTGCGGCCCTCGTGGTCGTTCTCGGGGACGTCGGTGTCGAGCAGCAGCAGGGGGACGCGCCCGACCTGGGCCTGCCAGATGCGGGCATGCAGGGTGCGGCCGGCCTGCTCCACCCGGACCGCCGCCCGCCCGCCGTCGAAGGGCCGCAGGAGGAGGGCGGCGGGGTCGAGGGTGACGTAGCGTTGCTCCTGCCACCCGTCGGGCGCCAGCTCCTGGCGGAAGTAGCCCTGGCGGTAGAAGAGCCCCACTCCCACCAGGGGCACGCCCATGCCACTGGCCGCCTTGAGATGGTCACCGGCCAGCACTCCCAGGCCGCCCGAGTACTGGGGGAGGGCCTCGGCGATGCCGAACTCGGGTGAGAAGTAGGCGACGCCGGCCAGGCGGTGGCCGGACTGCTGGAACCACAAGTCGTCGGTCAGGTGGCGGCGGAGGTCGTCGACGGCCGCGGCCACCGCGGCGGTGAACCGGGGGTCAGCGGCCAGGGCGTCTAGGCGGGCGGGCTCGACGCGGGCCAGGAGGTCGAGGGGGTCGTGACCCGACGCCTCCCACGCCACCGGGTCGATGCCGGCCAGCAGGGCCTGGGTGGGGCCGTCCCAGGACCACCGCAGGTTGGTGGCCAGCTCCCGCAGGGGCTCCAGCGCCGCCGGGAGCCGAGGTCGGACGACGAAGCTGGCTCGGGCCTTCACTGGCGGCAGACGGTAGCCGAAGCCCGGCAGCGCCCCGGCTGGCGCCGCCGCCCGGGCGGTGACCGGCCACCGGTGCGCTTCGGGTGTCCAACACCGGCGTCGCCGGCCACGAGCAGCGGGGCGGGACGCCACCTTGGTGGTCATCGCCGATGGCCGCCGGCTGGGAGCGGGCGGGTGCGGATGTCTGAGGACCCGGCCTCGCGGGTACGGTGGTGGGAGATGACCGGCCGGATCGTGATCGACGATCTACGGCCGAGGACCCCACACCCCGAGCACCCGGCGAAGGCAGTCATCGGGGGAGCGGTGCGGGTGTCGGCCGATATCTTCCGGGACGGGCACTCCGTCCTGGCGGCGCGGGTGCGCTGGCGCCCCCACGCAGAGGCCAAGTGGTCCCACGCTCCCATGGTGGACCGCGGCAACGACCGGTGGCAGGCGGTGATCGAGCCGGTGGCCCTCGGCCTGCACACCTTCGTGGTGGAGGCGTGGACCGACCTGTTCGCCACCTGGGGCCGCGACGTGGTGAAGAAGCGCGACGCCGGCGAGGACCTGGCCCTGGAGCTCGAGGAGGGGGCCCACATCCTCACCACCCGGGCGCCCCAGGCGGCGGCGGCCGACCGCCCGGCGCTGGCCGCCGCCGCCCGGGGTCTGCGCAGCGCCCGCCGGCCGGTGAACGACCGCCTGGACGCCGCCCTCCAGCCGGGGCTGGCGGCCGCCCTGGCCGGCATCCCCGACCCCACCGACCTCACCACCAGCCCGGCCCACGGCCTGTGGGTGGACCGCGAGCGAGCCCTGGTGGGCGCCTGGTACGAGCTGTTCCCCCGCTCCGAGGGGGGTCTGCGGGAGGCGGCCGACCGGCGCCTGCCGGCGGTGGCCGAGATGGGCTTCGACGTCGTCTACCTGCCGCCCGTCCACCCCATCGGGCGCAGCCACCGCAAAGGGCCCAACAACACCCTGCACGCCGGGGCCGGGGACCCCGGCAGCCCGTGGGCCATCGGGTCGCCCGAGGGCGGCCACACCGCGGTGGCCCCCGAGCTGGGCACACTCGCCGACTTCGACCACTTCGTGGAGCGCACTCGGGCCCTGGGCATGGAGGTGGCTCTCGACTACGCCCTCCAGTGCTCGGCCGACCACCCCTGGGTCACCGAGCACCCCGAGTGGTTCCATCACCGCCCCGACGGCTCGATCCGCTACGCCGAGAACCCGCCCAAGAAGTACCAGGACATCTACCCCATCAACTTCTGGCCCGAGCAGGATGAGTCCCGGCGCCAGTTGTGGGACGCGTGCCGGGACATCGTCGACTTCTGGATCGGCCGCGGCGTGCGCATCTTCCGGGTCGACAACCCCCACACCAAGCCCATCGCGTTCTGGGAGTGGCTCATCCCCGGCGTGCAGGCCGACCACCCCGAGATCGTGTTCCTCGCCGAGGCCTTCACCCGGCCCAAGGTCATGGCCAAGCTGGCCGAGGTCGGGTTCAGCCAGAGCTACACCTACTTCACCTGGCGGACCGCCAAGGCGGAGCTGGCCGAGTACCTGACGGAGGTGTCGGTCGGTCCCACGGCCGACTACATGCGCCCGAACTTCTGGCCCAACACGCCCGACATCCTGTCCGGGCCCCTGCGCAACGGGCCCCCGGCCGCCTTCCGGCTACGGCTGGTACTGGCCGCCACCATGGTGCCGTCCTACGGCATCTACAGCGGCTACGAGCTGTGCGAGAACGAGCCGGCGTCGGAGTCCAACGAGGAGTACCTGTACTCCGAGAAGTACGAGCTCAAGTCGCGCCACTGGGACCATCCCTCGTCGCTCGCCCCCCTCGTCACCCGGCTCAACGAGATCCGCCGTCGCCACCCGGCCCTGGCCGAGTTGAGCAACGTGGTGGTCCACCCCACCTACAACGACGAGATCCTTTCCTGGTCCAAACACACCGACGACCTCTCCGACGTCGTGCTGGTGGTCGTCAACCTGGACCCCTACGCCGCCCACGACGACACCCTGACCCTGGACCTGGCCACCCTCGGCCTGCCCTGGGACCTGCCGTACGAGGCCCACGACGAGCTCACCGGCACCACCTACACGTGGCAGGGCGGCCACCCCTACGTGCGCCTCGACCCGCTCCTCCAGCCCGCCCACGTGCTGTCACTTCGTTCGGCCCCGCAGACGGCACCCCGTTCGGCCACGCAGGCGGCACCCCGTTCGGCCCCGCAGGCGCCCGGGCGGAGCCCGTGACGCTGCCCGCCGGGGACCGCTGGTACCAGCGGTCGGTCTTCTACGAGGTCCTCGTGCGCGGGTTCAACGACGCCAACCACGACGGCACCGGGGACCTGGCCGGCATCATCGAGAAGCTCGACTACCTCCAGTGGCTGGGGGTCGACTGCATCTGGCTGCTGCCCTTCTACCAGTCGCCCCTGCGCGACGGCGGCTACGACATCAGCGACTACTTCACGATCCTTCCCGACTACGGGGACCTGGCCGACGCCGTGGAGCTGGTCGAGCAGGCCCACCGCCGGGACATCCGCATCATCGCCGACCTGGTCATGAACCACACCAGTGACCAGCACCCGTGGTTCCAGGAGTCGCGCCAGGACCGCACCAACCCCAAGGCCGAATGGTACGTCTGGAACGACGACGACCAGAAGTGGCCCGACGCCCGCGTCATCTTCGTCGACACCGAGCGGTCCAACTGGTCCTGGGACCCCGTCCGCCAGCAGCACTACTGGCACCGGTTCTTCGCCCACCAGCCCGACCTCAACTTCGAGAACCCCGAAGTGCAGCAGGCCATGATCGACGTGGTCCGCTTCTGGCTCGACATCGGCCTCGACGGGTTCCGCCTGGACGCCGTGCCCTACCTCTACGAGCGGGACGGCACCAACGGCGAGAACCTGCCCGAGACCCACGAGTACCTGCGCCGCCTGCGCAAGGAGACGGACGCCACCCACCCCGGGCGGGTGCTGCTGGCCGAGGCCAACCAGTGGCCGGCCGACGTGGTCGACTACTTCGGCGACGGCGACGAGTGCCACATGTGCTTCCACTTCCCGCTGATGCCCCGCATGTTCATGGCCATCCGGCGGGAACAGCGCCACCCCGTCACCGAGATCCTGGCCCAGACCCCCGAGATCCCCGACGGCGCCCAGTGGGGGATATTCCTGCGCAACCACGACGAGCTGACCCTGGAGATGGTCACCGACGAGGAGCGCGACTACATGTACGCGGAGTACGCCAAGGACCCGCGCATGAAGCGCAACATCGGCATCGGCCGCCGGTTGGCCACCCTGGTGGACGGCGACCGCCGGGTGGCCGAGCTCCTCCACGGCCTGCTGTTCAGCCTCCCCGGGAGCCCCGTCCTCTACTACGGCGACGAGATCGGTATGGGCGACAACATCTACCTGGGCGACCGCGACGGCGTGCGCACCCCCATGCAGTGGACGCCGGACCGCAACGCCGGGTTCTCCAGGGCCGACTTCGCCCAGCTCTACCTGCCGCCCCTCATGGACCCGGTGTACGGCTACCAGGCGGTGAACGTGGAGGCCCAGCTGCGCAACCCCAGCTCGTTCCTGCACTGGATCCAGCGCATGCTCCAGGTGCGGCGCAGCCGCAACGAGATCTTCGGCACCGGCACGTTCGAGGTGCTCCCCGCCGACAACCCGTCGGTCCTGGCCTTCCTGCGCCAGGTGGGCGACGACATCCTGCTGTGCGTCAACAACCTGAGCCGGTTCGCCCAGCCGGTCGAGCTCAACCTGGCCCGGTTCGAGGGCCGGGTGCCGGTGGAGCTCGCCGGGCGGGTCCCGTTCCCGCGCATCGGGGAGCTGCCGTTCCTGCTCACCCTCGGGAGCTACGGCTTCTACTGGTTCGACCTTGTCCGACAGGAGGAGCCGTGATCGCCACCGACGCCCTCGTTCCGTGCCTCACCGAGTTCCTCCCCCGCCAGCGTTGGTACGCGGGCCGGGAGGCCCCGGCCCACCTCGACGTGGCGAACCTGGCCGTCACCCGCCAGCCGTGGCCGGCCCTGGTCGAGCTGGTGGTGGACGCCGACGGCGGCCGCTACCAGGTGGTGGTGGGCCTGCGCCCGGCCGAGGAGCGGCCCGACTTCCTCCGGGGCCACGACCCGGCGGTGCTGGGGGAGATCCCCACCGAGGCGGGCCCCGCCCTGGCCTACGAGGCCGCCCTGGACCCGGAGCTGGCCATGGCCCTCCTCGACGAGGTGACGGGCGGCGCCGAGTCGGCCGAGCGGGTCCACCCGGTGGGGGTGGAGCAGTCCAACACGTCCCTCGTCTACGACGACCGCCTGATCCTCAAGCTGTTCCGCCGCCTCCAGGACGGTCCCAACCCCGAGGTGGAGGTCACCGCCGCCCTCGCCGCCGTGGGCTTCGAGCACGTGGCCGCGCCGATCGCCACCAGGGACTTCGCCGGCACCCATCTGGCCGTCCTCCAGCCCTTCCTCCAGGGCGGCACCGAGGGATGGGCCATGGCCCTCACCTCCCTGCGCGACCTGTTCGGCGTGCACGACACCCACCCGATGCCGGTGATCGACCTCAGCGCCCCCCCGCCCCAGCCCGACCCGGCCGAGGCCGGGGGCGATTTCTCGGGCGAGGCCGAGCGCCTGGGGATGGTCACCGCCGACCTCCACCTGGCCATGGCCGAGGCCTTCGGCGAGCAGCCCGCTGACCCGTCGGCGTGGGCCGACGGCATCGCCGCCCAGGCGGCCGACGTGCCCGCCGACGACCTCGACCCCGCGGCCACCGCCGAGGTGCTGGACACCCTGCGCAACGTGTCCGACCCGGGCGTGACCATCCGGGTGCACGGCGACTACCACCTGGGCCAGGTGATGCGCACCGACGCCGGCTGGTTCATCCTCGACTTCGAGGGGGAGCCGGCCCGCAGCCTGGAGGAACGCCGGCGGCCCACGTCCGGCCTGCGCGACGTGGCCGGGATGCTGCGCTCGTTCCACTACGCCTCGTGCTCGGTGCTGGCCGCCTCGGCCGGCGGGCAGCCCGAGCAGGTGGACCGGGGCGAGGTGGGCCTGGCCGCGGCGTGGGAGGAGCGCAACCGCCAGGCCTTCCGGGACGGCTACCTGGACCGGGCGTCCAAGGGCGGCATCCTGCCCGCCGACCCGGCGTCGGTCGAGGCCGTGCTGCGGGCGTTCGAGCTGGAGAAAGCGGTGTACGAGCTCCGCTACGAGCGGGCCCACCGCCCCGACTGGGTGGGCATCCCCCGTGCCGCCCTGCGCCGTCTCACCGACCAGCGGGCCGGGCGCGGCGCCCCTGGCGCCGGCCCCGGCGCCCGCACCGAAGGGACCTGACCATGAGCAGCCGCACCGGCGCCACCGCGCCCGGCCTCGCCGCCGACCCCGTGGCCGACGCCCTGGCCGCCATGGTGGCCGGCCACCTCGGCGACCCCCACCACGTGCTCGGTCCCCACCGTCACGGCGCCCGCCTGGTCGTGCGGGCCTGGCGGCCGGAGGCCGAGGGCGTGACCCTGGAGGTGGACGGCTCCGAACCGGTGGCCATGGAGCGCGTCAACGACGCCGGTGTGTTCGCCGCGTCCGTGGCCGCCCCCCCGGGCGACGAGGTGCCCGCCTACCGCTTCGAGGTGGCGTACCCGGGCGGTCACTCGTTCACCGTGGACGACCCCTACCGGTTCTGGCCGACCCTCGGCGACCTCGACCTCCACCTGTTCGGCGAGGGCCGCCACCACGAGCTGTGGCACCACCTGGGCGCCCACCCTCGCGTCCATCAGGGCGTGGCCGGGACCGCCTTCGCGGTGTGGGCCCCCAGCGCCCGCAGCGTCCGGGTGGTCGGCGACTTCAACTCCTGGGACGGCCGCCTGCACCCGATGCGGGCCCTTGGCGGCTCCGGCGTGTGGGAGCTGTTCCTCCCCGGCGTCGGGGCGGGCGCCTGCTACAAGTTCGAGATCCTCACCGATACCGGCGCGGTCGCCCTCAAGGCCGACCCCTTCGCCTTTGCCACCCAGGCCCCGCCGGAGACGGCCAGCGTGGTCACCGAGTCCACCTACGAGTGGGGCGACGGGGCGTGGCTCGAGAGCCGGGCCGCCACCGACCCCATGCGCCGCCCGATGTCGGTGTACGAGGTCCACCTCGGTTCGTGGCGGCGGGTGCCCGAGGACGGCGACCGCCCCCTCACCTACCGCGAGCTGGCCGACCAGCTCCCCGAGTACGCGGCGGGGATGGGCTTCACCCACGTGGAGCTCATGCCCATCGCCGAGCATCCCTTCACCGGCTCGTGGGGCTACCAGGTGAGCGCCTACTACGCGCCCACCGCCCGCTTCGGCTCGCCCGACGACTTTCGCGCCCTGGTGGACGCCCTCCACGCCCGGGGCATCGGCGTGGTCGTCGACTGGGTGCCCGCCCACTTCCCCAAGGACGCCTTCGCCCTCGCCCGCTTCGACGGCACCGCCCTGTACGAACACGCCGATCCGCGCCAGGGCGAGCACCCGGACTGGGGCACCCTCGTGTTCAACCTGGGCCGCAACGAGGTGCGCAACTTCTTGGTGGCCAACGCCCTGTACTGGATCGAGGAGTTCCACATCGACGGCCTGCGGGTGGACGCGGTGGCGTCCATGCTCTATCTGGACTACTCCCGCAAGGAGGGCGAGTGGGTCCCGAACCGCTTCGGCGGGCGGGAGAACCTGGAGGCGGTCGACTTCCTCAAGGAGGTCAACACCGTCGTGTACGGCACCCACCCGGGCGTGATGACGGTGGCCGAGGAGTCCACCGCCTGGCCGGCGGTGTCCAAGCCCATCTACCTGGGCGGCCTGGGCTTCGGCTTCAAGTGGAACATGGGCTGGATGCACGACACGCTCCAGTACTTCGCCAAGGAGCCCGTCTACCGGCGCCACCACCACAGCCAGCTCACCTTCGGGCTGCTCTACGCCTTCTCCGAGAACTTCGTGCTGCCCCTGTCCCACGACGAGGTCGTGCACGGCAAAGGCTCCCTGCTCAACAAGATGCCGGGGGACACGTGGTCCAAGCTGGCCAACCTGCGCGCCTTGTTCGGCTGGATGTGGGCCCACCCCGGCAGCCGGCTGCTGTTCATGGGCGGCGAGCTGGCCCAGTGGCAGGAGTGGTCCCACGACCGCAGCCTGGACTGGCACCTCCTGGACGATCCCGGCCACGCCGGCGTACAGGCCCTGGTGCGGGAGCTGAACGCGTTGGCCACCACCGAGCCCGCCATCTGGGAGCGGGAGTACGACCCCGCCGGCTTTCGCTGGATCGACGCCAACGACGCCGACCAGAACGTGCTCTCGTTCGCCCGCTTCTCGGCCGACGGCTCACGGGCGCTGGTGTGCGTGGCCAACCTGTCGGCGGTACCGCGCGGCGGCTACCGGATCGGGCTGCCCCGGCCCGGGCGGTGGAAGCAGGTGCTCGACACCTCCTCGGCCGCCTTCGGGGGCGAGAACCCCGAGGCGGTCGGAGACCGGTGGGCCGATCCCGTGGCCTGGCACGGCCTCGACCAGTCGGTGGCCCTCGACGTGGCGCCGCTGTCGGTGGTCTGGTTGTCGTCCGCCGACTGACGACCCCCTCTCTGGCGCGCCGGCCGCGCCGGGCGCGGTCAACGCGCCGAAGAACCGGCCTCCACCATGTCCTTCAGGCGGACCAGGTTCTGCTTCCAGACCTGGCGCAGCACGGGCTTGAAGACCACGCCCGTGATCGGGCCGCCCATCCACCACGGGAACCGCAGGCGTTCCTCCCACGTGAACTGGGTGCCGCCGGGGCGCAGCTTGAGGGTGAAGCGCCCCGAGCCCCGAACCGCGCCGGTGTGGCGGATGCCCAGGGCCCGCCGCTCCTTCCACTCCACCACCTCCATGGACGCGGTGTAGCGGATGGGCCCGACCCGGGTGGCGCAGTCGAAGCTGGTGCCCACGCCGGTCCGGCGCGACGACGTGATGCGGATGCTCTCGGCGTCGTGCATCCACCGCACGTGGGAGCCGATGTCGCGCACGGACCTCCAGACCACGAGGCGGGGAGCACGGATGAACGTGCTGACGCGGATGTGGGGAATGGCCGGAGCCTATGAGGTGGCCGGCCCGTAGACCGACACGTGGCGGGCGCTGGTGGCGCCGAACGGCTCCCGCCGCCAGCCGCCCCACCGCTCGGCGAGGACCAGGCCGGCCAGGCGGGCCATGAGGTCGAGCTCGGGCACCGACGCGTAGCGGATGGTCCACGGCAGCAGGCGCACGCCGCCCCCCTCCCCGGGCGACAGCACCACGTCGTGGCCCACCACCACCTGGGCCAGGGGGTCGTGGCTGGTGGCCTGGAGCACGACCTCGTCGTCGGCCTGGGACACCACCGTCAGGGTGTGGTCCAGGCGGGTCAGCTCGGGGGCCAGCGCCTCCACCACGAACCGCCCGCCCGGGGCGAGGAGCGAGGCCACCCCGGCCACGCACCGGCATTGGGCATCCTGGTCGGCCAGCTCGAAAAGGGAGTTGAAGGCCAGCACCACCAGGGCGAAAGGCCCGTCGACGAGGACGGCGGGGTCGGCGAAGTCGCCCAGGGCGACAGGGATGGCGTCGGCGCCGGGCTTGGCCCGCAGCCGGTCGACCATGGGCTTGGAGGCGTCGATCCCGGACACGTCCAGGCCCCGGGTGGCCAGGGGGAGGGCGAGCCGGCCGGTGCCGATCCCCAGCTCCAGCACCCGGGGCGGGGCGTCGGGGGCGTCATCGTCCCCCGCCCCAACGACGGCGAAGGCGAGGGCGGCCAGGAAGTCGGCGGTGGCCTCCGCCTCCGCGAAGCGGGAGGCGTGGCGGCGGTCGTAGCCCTCGGCCCGCTCCTCGTCGTAGTCCACCTACGCGCGCCTACTCCCGGTTGGCGCCGGATGTGCGGACGAAGTCGTTGACCGCGTAGTAGTCGTCGATGGACTCGCCGGCGTCCCCCCAGAAGCCCTCGATGGCTTCCCATTCCATGAGGCCTTCGGCCACGAACCAGTTGTTGACGTCGGTGATCTCCAGCTCCCCCCGGCCCGAGGGCCGAAGCGTGGGGATGACCTCGAACACGCGGGGGTCGTAGAAGTAGATGCCGGTGACGGCGTAGGGGCTGGGCGGATCCTCGGGCTTCTCCACGATGTGGGTGACCCGGTTGCGCTCGTCGAACTGGGGGACGCCGAGGTTGCGGAGGTGGGAGGCGTCGTCGACCCGGGACAGCAGGATGCGGGCCCCCTTCTCCTGGGCGTGGAAGTTGGCCACCGCCGGCGCCAGCGACCGCTCGACGATGTTGTCGGCCAGCATCACCACCATGGGGTCGTCCTTGACGAACGGGCGGGCCAGGTTGAGGGCCTCGGCGATGCCGCCCGGGCGCTCCTGGTAGGCGTAGACCAACAGGTCCACTCCGTGCTCGTGACCGCTGCCCAGCAGGCGCAGGAACTCACCGGCGTGGGTGCCGCCGGTCACCACCATCAGCTCGGTGACCCCGGCCTTCACCAGGGCTTCGATGGCGTAGCTGATCATCGGTCGGTCGTAGATGGGCAGCAGGTGCTTGTTGGTGATGCGGGTCAGCGGGTACAGGCGGGTGCCGCTGCCCCCGGCCAGGATCACGCCCTTCACAGCCGCCGACGGTACCGCCTCACGAACCGGGTTCGGTCAGGGGGTGCGGGCGCCTGCCGAGCGAACCCGGTTGGGGTGGGTGGTGCGTAGCCTGGGGGGCGATGACCGCCTACCTGGACCACGCCGCCACCACGCCCATGCACCCGGAGGCGGTGGAGGCGATGCTGCCGTTCCTGGCCGAGCGTTTCGGCAACCCGTCGGGGTCCCACGCGGTGGCCCGGGAGGCCCGCAAGGCTTTGGAGGAGGCGCGCGACGTGGTGGCCGAGTGCCTCGGTGCCCGTCCCGGCGAAGTGGTGTTGACCGGCGGTGGCACCGAGGCCGACAACCTGGCCATCGCCGGGCGCCACGCGCTGCGTCCCGGGCCGGTGGTGTGCTCGGCCGTCGAGCACCACGCCGTCCTCCATGCCTGCGCCGCCCTGGGCGGGCGGCTGGCGCCCGTCCTGCCGTCCGGAGTGGTGGACCTCTCCGAGCTGGCCGGCATGCTCGACCCCGACGTGTCGGTGGTGTCGGTGATGCTGGCCAACAACGAGGTGGGCACCGTCCAGCACCTCGAGGAGGTGGCCGCCGTGGTCCGGGAGCGGGCGCCGGGCGCGGTGCTGCACACCGACGCCGTGCAGGCCTTCCCGTGGCTCGACGTCGCCCGCCTGGCCGCCCCCGCCGACCTGGTGGCGGTGAGCGCCCACAAGTTCGGCGGCCCCAAGGGCGTGGGTGCCCTGGTCGTGCGCGACGGGGTATCGGTGGCTTCCATCCTGCACGGCGGCGGCCAGGAGCGCGACCGGCGCAGCGGCACCCACAACGTGGCCGGCATCGTGGCCATGGCCGCCGCCATGCGGGTGACGGTGGGCTCCCGGCAGGCCATGGTGGCCCGGGTCGGCGCCCTTCGTGACCGCCTGGCCGACGGCCTGCTGGCCGCCGTTCCCGGCAGCCGGGAGACGGGTGACCGGTCGGCCAAGGTGGCCGGCAACTGCCACCTGTCGTTCGACGGCGTGGAATCCGAGGCGCTGCTGGTCCTGCTCGACGGGGCCGGTGTGTGCGCGTCGGCCGGCTCGGCGTGCACGTCGGGGGCGATGGAGCCGTCCCACGTGCTGGCCGCCATGGGCCTGGAGCGGGACCGGGCCCTGGGCTCGCTGCGCCTCTCGCTGGGCACCACCACCACCGGGGCCGACGTGGACCTGGCCCTGGCCGCGGTGCCCGAGGCGGTGGCCCGCCTGCGGGCGGCGGCCTGACCGTGCGCGTCATGGTGGCCATGTCGGGCGGGGTGGACTCGTCGGTGGCCGCCGCCCTCCTGCAGGAGGAGGGCCACCAGGTGGTGGGCGTGACCCTCAAGCTGTGGGGCGGGGCCTCGGACTCGGGGTGCTGCTCGGTGGCCGACGTGGAGGACGCCCGGCGGGTGGCCCAGCAGCTGGGCATCGACCACTGGGTGTTCTCCTTCACCGACGACTTCGACCAGCGGGTGGTGGCCCCCTACGCGGCGGCCCACGCCGCCGGCCGGACGCCCAACCCGTGCATCGAGTGCAACCGCCACCTCAAGTTCGGGCGCCTGCTAGCCCGAGCCACCCAGCTGGGGTTCGACGCCCTGGCCACCGGCCACCACGCCCGCGTCGCGCCGGGCGGCGACGGGCGGCCCCGGCTGCTGCGTGGCGTCGACCGGGCCAAGGACCAGTCCTACGTGCTGCACGTGCTCGGGCCGGCGGAGCTGGCCCGCTGCCGGTTCCCGGTCGGCCACCTGGTCAAGGCCGACGTTCGGGCGCGGGCCGCCGCCCTCGGCCTGCGCACGGCCGACAAGCCCGACAGCCAGGACGTGTGCTTCATCCCCGGCAGGGGCGGGCGGGCCGCCTTCCTGGGCCCCCGCATCGGCACCCGACCGGGCCGGGTGGTGGACACCGCCGGCCGGGAGGTGGGCCTGGTCGACGCCGTGGAGCTGGTGACCGTCGGGCAGCGGCGGGGGATGGGCGCTGGCGGCACCGAGCGCCGCTTCGCCCTGTCCGTGGACCCGGCGTCGGCCACCGTCGTGGCCGGGTCGCTGGCGGAGCTGCTCACCGACCGGGTGGAGGTGACCGACCTGACGTGGCAGGGCGGCCAGGCGCCGGACGGCCTGGTGGCGGCCCAGTGCAGCGCCCACGGCCGGCCGGTGGACGTCGTGGTCGAGGGCACCACCGTGCGCTTCGTGGGCGACCGCCAGCGGCGGGTGGCGCCCGGCCAGAGCGTGGTGCTCTACCGGGGCGACGAAGTGGTGGGCGGCGCCATCGCCGCCTGATCCCGGCTCGTCCGGCCGGGCCGGGGGCCTCTTCCTGAGGTCGCCCGGTGGCCGCCAGCGGTCGTGGCGGGCCGTCGGCGCTCAGGGGCGGCAGAATTCACTTTCCCCATCCGGGCCGGGCGGGCGAGACTGGAACTCCCCGGTGGAGAGGTGGTGCGGGCGGTGGCGATGGAGGGGCTCACATGCGGGCGGGACGGCACGGCCACGTCCCTGACGTGCGCGGCGTGCGAGACGCCGATCTGCCCGCGCTGCCTGGTGCGCACGCCCGTCGGCCTGAAGTGCGCGGGATGCGCGGGGGCCGCCGGTCCCGCCCGGCGTGCTCCCCGGTGGGCGGTCCCGCTGATCGTCCTGGCCGTGCTGGCGGCGGGCGCAGCTGCGCTGGTGGCGCTCGTCGGCTCGTCGTCCGGCCATGCCGGGCGGGCCACGATGCTCCCCGTCTCCGCCCCGGCCACGACCGTCCTGGCGCCGGTCGGGGCCGACCCCGCGGGCGGCGCCACCGAGGGCAGCCTGACGTTCTCGGTCACCGCCTGGCAGTGCGGGGCCACGTCGGTGGGGTCGCCGCCGGCCGCCACCGCCCTGGGCCAGTTCTGCTTCCTGTCCTTCACCGTGCGCAACGACGGCTCCGCCCCCGACCAGTTCCCGGGGGCGTTCCAGTACGTGGTGGACGGCCAGAACAAGCGGTACGGCTCCGACTCCCGGGCCACCGCCGCCTACCCGGCGCCCGGGAACGCCACCCTCCTGCAGGACCACCAGCTCAACCCCGGCATCTCCCTCGAGGGCGTCCTCGTCTACGACATCCCGGTGGGGGCGAAGCCGGTGGCCGCCGAGTTCCACCGCAACCCCCGCACCATCGGCCGCCGGGTGGACCTCCCCGGCTGAGCCCCCAGGCGGCCCCCCGGCGTCCTTCCAGGGGGCCGCCGCCGGCACGTCGCCCGGTGCAACGCAGGTGGCGCGCGCCAGCGCCGGCCCCGCCGTCACCCGACGCGCAGGCGGCGGGTGCGGGCCTCGGCCAGCACCGCCCCCGGCCGGGTGGGTGTGAACACCACCCGGGTGGCCGTCTCCGGTCGCCCCTCCCGCCGTCCGGGCTTCATGAGGCTCAGCTCCACCGCCTCGGTCAGGAGCAGCTCGAGGGCCAGCCCGGGGGCGCCCTGGCTGAGGTCGACACCCTTGGGGCTGAGGGTGGCGGGCTGGAGAGCTGCCACCGAGCGGCGGCGGAAGAGCACGGGGTCCACCAGGGCGAGGGGGTCGTGCAGCACCACGCCGGCGGGGACGAACACCGCCCACCGCCGGGACAGGTTGTGGATGGACCGGACCAGCACGACCGCCACCGGCACCCCGACGGCGGTGGCCACCCCGCCCGCCACCCACCGGCGGGCGGCCAGTAGGAGGGGGCCGGCGCCGGCGCCGGCCACGGCCAGCATCCACGCCAGGGCCAAAGGACCGAAGAGCAGCGGCCCCGGCACCCGCAGCAGGAAGCGGCGCTCGTTGGGATAGGCAGGGCCGTTGACGCAGCGGGCCCCGACCACCGGCGAGTAGGCCCACGCCGTCACCACCACCGACCATCCCGCGGCCAGGGCCGACGGGTGGCCGCCGGCGGCACCGGCCACCACCGCCGCCACCACCCCGGGCGACAGCACCCGCAGGGCGGTGAGGGCCACCGGGTGGGGCACGGCGGCGGCCAGCATCCCCGCCGCCCACCCGAGCCACAGGCCGGCCGAGGCCACCAGCTGGACGGGCCGGCTGGCACCCGAGAGGGCGTCGGCCAGGGCCGGGCCGGCGGTGAACGGGAGGGCGGCCCACAGCGCACCCACCAGCCACGGCACGAGGCGGGCGGCGGCCAGCCGCCCGTCGCCCCTGGCCTCCTCGGTCACGGCCGGGCATGCTACGGCCCGCCTCCCGCCGGGCCGACGGAAGCCCCCGGGGTAGGCGGGAGGGCGGCGGTAACCTCCCGGCGTGCCCGAGGCGTCCGACTTCGCGGCCCGCGCCGCCGAGCTGCGGGGCGTCATCGAGCACCACGGCCGCCGCTACTACGACCTCGACGACCCCGAGATCTCCGACGCCGAGTACGACGCCATCGTCCGCGAGCTGCGGGCGCTGGAGGAGGCCCACCCCGAGCTGGTGACGCCCGACTCGCCCACCCAGAAGGTGGGCGGCACGGTGTCGGCCACCTTCTCCGAGGTCCGCCACCGGGTCCCCATGATGTCGCTCGACAACGCCTTCTCGTTCGAGGAGCTGGTGGCGTGGGGCAAGCGCATGGAGCGCTACGTGGGCGGCGACGTGGACTTCGTGTGCGAGCTGAAGATCGACGGCATCGCCCTCTCGCTGCTCTACGAGGGGGGCGCCCTGGTGCGGGCCGCCACCCGGGGCAACGGGGTCACCGGTGAGGACGTCACCGAGAACGTGCGCACCATCGGGGCCGTCCCTCATCAGCTGTCGGTGCCGCCCGACCGCACGCCGTCGGTCATCGAGATCCGGGGCGAGGTCTACATGCCGCTGCCCGCCTTCGAGGACCTCAACGAGCGCCAGGGGGCGGCCGGCGACCGGCTGTTCGCCAACCCCCGCAACGCGGCGGCGGGGTCCTTGCGCCAGAAGGACCCCGCCGTCACCGCCAGCCGGGACCTGTCGTTCTTCGGTTACCAGCTCGGGCAGGTGGAGGGCGTCTCGTTCCGCCGCCACTCCGAGACGTTGGCCTTCCTCCGCGAGGCGGGCCTGGCGGTCAACCCCGAGATCCGCCGGGTGACCACCCTGGAGGAGGTCGACGACTTCTGCCGCCACTGGCTCGACCACCGCCACGATCTCACCTACGAGATCGACGGGGCGGTCGTCAAGGTGGACGACCTGGCGCAGCGCCAGGAGTTGGGGGCCACGTCCAAGTCGCCCCGGTGGGCCATCGCCTACAAGTACCCGCCCGAGCAGGCCACCACCCTCCTCACCGACATCATGGTGTCCATCGGCCGCACCGGGAAGGCCACGCCGTTCGCCATGCTGGAGCCGGTGCGGGTGAGCGGGTCCACCGTGCAGCTGGCCACCCTGCACAACGAGGACCAGGTGAAGGTCAAGGACGTGCGCCCGGGCGACGCCGTCTTCGTGCGCAAGGCGGGCGACGTCATCCCGGAGGTGGTCGGGCCCGTCCTGTCCCGGCGTCCCGACGGCCTGCCGGAATGGCGGTTCCCCGACGCCTGCCCGGTGTGCGGGACCCCACTGGTGCGGACGGAGGGCGAGAGCGACACGTTCTGCACCAACGTCGACTGCCCGGCCCAGCGCTACGGCCGCATCGGCCACTTCGCCAGCCGGGGGGCCATGGACATCGAGGGGCTGGGCGAGAAGCGGGTCATCCAGCTCACATCGGCTGGCCTCCTGGCCGACCCGGGCGACATCTACTCGCTCACCTATGACGCCCTGATGGCCCAGGAGGGCTTCGCCGACCTGTCGGTGCGCAACCTGCTGGCCGCCATCGAGGCGTCCAAGTCCCGGCCCCTGGCCAACCTCCTCGCCGGCCTCAGCATCCGCCACCTGGGCGGCCGGGGGGCCGAGGTCCTGGCCGGGACCCTGGGCCACCTGGACCGCATCCTGGCTGCCACCGAGGAGGAGCTGGCGGCGGTGGAGGGGCTGGGCCGGATCATCGCCCACAGCGTGTGCGAGTTCTTCGCCCTGGACCGCAACCGGGTGGTGGTGGACAAGCTGCGGGCGGCCGGTGTGAACTTCGAGGGCCCGGCGGGCGGCGAACCGGACCTGCCCCAGACCCTGGCCGGTCGGTCCGTGGTGGTCACCGGCACGCTCGGATCGATGTCGCGGGATGCGGCCGAGGCGGCGGTCAAGGCCCGGGGTGGGTCGTCGCCCGGGAGCGTGTCCCGCAAGACGTCGTACCTGGTGGCAGGGACGGAGCCGGGGGCGGCCAAGGTGGCCAAGGCCGAGGAGTACGGCGTGCCCATCGTGGACGAGGCCGCGTTCCTCCGGCTGGTCGAGACGGGGGAGCCGTGACTGACGACGTCGTGAGGCTGATGGCGGTCAACGTCGGCCGCCCCGCCCTCCTGGGCCAGCACCGGGGCCAGCCGGTGACCAGCGGCATCGTCAAGCACCGCGTGGAGGCGGACGAGATGTGGCTCGACTGGGTCAACCTGGAGGGCGACGGCCAGGCCGACCCCGAGAGCCACGGCGGCCGGGACAAGGCGGTGTACGCCTATCCCAGCGAGCACCTGCCGCTGTGGTCGACCGAGTTGGGTGTCCCGTTGGTGGCGGGGGCGGCGGCGTTCGGCGAGAACCTGTCCACCGCCGGCTGGACCGAGGACGACGTGCGCATCGGCGACACCTGGGCGTGGGGCGACGCCGTGCTCCAGGTCACCCAGCCCCGGTGGCCCTGCTACAAGCTGGCCATCCATCGGGGCCGGGGCGACATCCAGCGCCGGTTCCGGGAGAGCGGCCGCACGGGCTGGTACCTGCGGGTGCTGGAGCCGGGACGGGTGCCGGTGGCCGGGCCCGTCACCGTGGTCGAGCGCCACCCGGCCGAGGCCTCGGTGCGCCTGGCCCACGACGCCCGCAGCCCGTCGGGCGGCGTCCCCGACGACGTCGTGGCCGCCCTTGCGTCCCTCCCCGAGCTGTCGACGGAGTGGAAGCTGGGCCTGGCGTCGCGCCTCTCCGCTTCTGGGTTCGGTTAGCAGGCCCCCGGGCCTGCTAACCGAACCCAGTTGGGGTGGTGCCGGCCAGCGCCGCCCTCACCTGGGCGGCCACCGCCGCCGCCTCGGCGTCGTCGGCGTAGCGGTGGCGGGGCCAGAAGAAGCCCCGGAGGCCGTCCTTGCGGCGGCGGGGCACCACGTGGACGTGGAGGTGGGGCACGCTCTGGCTGACCCGGTTGTTGAGGGCGACGAACGTGCCGTCGGCCTCCATGGCCGCCTCCACGGCCACGGCCAGGCGACGGGCGGTGCTGAACAGCGGCCCGACGAGGGCGGCCGGGAGGTCGGCCAGCGTCTCCAAGTGGGCCCGGGGGACCAGCAGGCAGTGGCCCGGGAAGAGGGGGCGGACGTCCAGGAAGGCCACCGCGTCCGCCTCGTCGAGCACCACGTAAGCCGGCTCCTCCCCGCTCACCACCCGGCAGAACACGCACCCGGCACCCGCCTCGGCCGCCGTCACCGCCCGAGGGAGGGGCAGGGGCCTCCGCCGGCACGCGCCGGGCGCGGTGCGAAGCACCGCGGTGCCCGCCGCCGAAGCGTCAGTGCAGGGTGAAGCACCAGCGGAACTCGTTCGAGGCGTCGCGCGGCTCGTCGAAGTGGCGGTACACGACGGTGGCGCAATGGGGACCGGGGGAGAGAGTGCGGTAGTCGCTGTCCGGCCCCGGCCGCAGGGTCACCGAGTTGAGGGCGTCCACGTGCTGGAGGTCGTCCTCGGGGATCTCGTTGCCGTCGAACAACAGGTAGCCGGTGTAGCCGGGCGCCAGGTCGGCGGCGATGGTGACCTGCCGTAGGTCGAGGTCCCCTCCCTGGGGCGACACGCTCTCCACCGCCGACGGCAGGGCCGGTCCCCGCGTGCCGGTGGGGGCGACGGCCACGTACACGAGCCCCCCCAGGGCGGCCGCCGCCAGCAGGCTCATGACCACCCGGCGGGCCAGCGGTGAGCGGGACGGCGGAGCGGGTTGGGGCGGCACGCTCCCATTGTCGCCTGCGCCGGCGGCGTCGGTCGGCCACCGTCCGACGCCCTCCGCGGGAGTGCCCCGGTTCGGAGCGGCGGGCACGGTACCCTCTGGCGACGACGCCGCGTGGGTGGGGGGAGCCATTCTCGGCGTGGGCGGGGCGAGGGCCCCGACCCGGGGAAGGGACAGGTTTGGCCTCGACGCGGATCGCGGAGCACATCGGACGGGTCCTCGGGGGGCGCTACCGCCTCCTGGCCCCCATCGGCACCGGTGCTTCGGCCCACGTCTACCTGGCCGACGACGTGAAGCTCCGCCGGCGGGTGGCGGTGAAGATCCTCCACCCCGCCCTGGCCGACGACGAGGGCTTCCTGCGCCGGTTCCGGGCCGAGGCCCGGGCGGCGGCGGCCCTCAACCACCCCAACGTCATGGCCGTGTTCGACTGGGGCGAGGAGGCGGACGGGCCCTTCCTGGTCTGCGAGTTCCTCGGCGGCGGCAGCCTGCGGGCCATCCTCGACCGGGGCACCCGCCTCACCCCGTCCCAGGCCCTGCTCGTCGGCCTGGAGGCAGCCCGGGCCCTCGACTACGCCAGCCGCCGGGGCCTGGTCCACTGCGACATCAAGCCCGCCAACCTCCTCTTCGACGACGACGGCCGGTTGCGCATCGCCGACTTCGGGCTGGCCCGGGCGCTGGCCGAGGCGGCGTGGACGGAGCCCACCGGCACCGTGCTCGGCACCGCCCGCTACGCCTCGCCGGAGCAGGTTCGGGGTACCCGGCTCGACGGCAAGTCCGACGTCTACTCCCTGGCCGTCGTGCTCTACGAGGCGGTCAGCGGCCGGGTTCCGTTCGCGGCGGAGACCACGGTGGGCACGCTGATGGGCCGCCTGGAGCGGCCGATCCCCGCCGCCCCCGAGCTGGGCCCCCTCGGGCCCATCGTGGCCCGGGCGGGCCGGCCCGACGCCGCCGAGCGCCTGGACGCGGTGGCGTTCGGCGCCGCCCTCCAGGCCGCCGCCACCGACCTGCCGACTCCCGCCCGCCTCCCTCTGGCGGGCGTGGCCGCCCTCGACGAGAGCCTCGTCCACGTGGACCCGGACCCCACCGAGCTGGGCTACGCCGCCCCGGCCCCGCCGCCCGCCTCGGCCCCGCCGCCCACCCCGACCGCCCCGACCGCGTCGCCCGCGCCGACCGCCAACGGCCAGCCGACCGACGCCACCCTCGTCGCCGTCCCGCCGGCCGCCGCCGCTCCGGCCGGCGGGCCGCCGAACGGCGCAGGGCCGGCGGGGGCCGGCGGTTGGGCGTCCGGTCCGCCGGGCCGGGCCGGGGTCGACGACACCGGGGTGATCACGGTGGCTGCGCCGCCCCCGCCGCCGCCCACCCTCTCGCCACCTCCCGGTTGGGACGCAGCCGGCGCCGCCGTCCTCTCCCCGGCCGCCGGCCGCCGCCGCCGGTGGCCGCTCGTGCTCCTGGTCCTTGCCGTCGCCCTCGCCGGTGGTGGCGCCGGGGCCTGGGCCCTGGTGCGGGCCGCGGTGCCCAGTCACCCGGTGCCCGACGTGGTCAACCGGTCGGAGGCCGACGCGGTGGGGGCGATGCGGGCGCTGCGCTTCAGGGTGGCGTTCCGCCGGCCGTTCGTGAACGGGACCACCGCCGGGCTGGTCACCGGCCAGACCCCCGACCCCCGGCCCGGCGCCCGCCTCAAGGAGGGCAGCACGGTCACCCTCACGGTGTCGGCCGGGCCCGTGCCCGTGCCGGTGCCGATGGTGGCCGGCCTCGACCAGGACGCGGCGCAGAGCGCCATCCGCGCCGCCGGCCTCACGGTAGGCGCGGTCACCAGCCGCAACGACGAGGTCGCCCCCGAGGGCCGGGTACTCAGCGCCTCGCCGGCCGGCGGCACCGCCCCCACCGGGTCCAAGGTGGACCTCACGGTGTCGGCCGGCCCTGCCCCCCGCAGCGTCCCCGACCTCGCCGGCCGCAGCTACGACGATGCGGTCGCCGCCCTGGCCCAGCTCGGCCTGAAGGCGGCCCGGACCGACGACTACAGCGACACCGTGGCCGTGGGGACGGTCACGGGCAGCACCCCGGGAGCGGGCGCCAGCGTGGACCGGGGCTCCACCGTCTCGGTGGCGGTGTCCAAGGGCCAGCCGACGGTCCCCAGCGTGGGCGGGCTGTCGGTGGGCGACGCCAGCGCCAAGCTCCAGGCCGCGGGGCTCAAGGTGGGCAACGTCTACGGCCCGCCGGGAGGCCGGGTGTTCCTGAGCACGCCCGGGTCGGGCACCAAGGTGAAGACCGGGAGCAGCGTCAGCCTGTTCATCATCTGATGGGTGGGGCCCTGGCCGGGCGGGTGGCGCTGGTGACCGGCGGGGGGCGAGGGCTGGGTCGGTCCCACGCCCTGCTGCTGGCCGCCGAGGGAGCCCGGGTGGTGGTCAACGACCTGGGCGCGGCGGTCGACGGGTCGGGCCGGGACCCGGCAGTGGCGGAGGCGGTGGCGGCGGAGATCCGGTCCGCCGGCGGGCAGGCGGTGGCCGACGCCTCCGACGTGGGCCACTGGGACTCGGCCGCCCGCCTCGTGGCCTCGGTGGTCGACCGCTTCGGCGAGCTGCACGTGCTGGTGGCGAACGCCGGGAACCTGCGGGACCGCTCCATCGTGAACCTGGCCGAAGACGAGCTGGACGACGTCGTCCGCACCCACCTGAAGGGCGCTGTGGCCCCCTTGCGCTGGGCCGCCGCCCACTGGCGGGCGAGGGCGCACAGTGGGGCGGCGGTGGCCGCCTCCGTCGTCCTCACCACCTCGACTTCCGGCCTGTTCGGCCGCCCCGGCCAGGCCGCCTACGGGGCGGCCAAGGCGGGCGTCGTCGCCGTCGCCCTCACCGCCGCCGAGGAGCTCGGGCGCCACGGCGTGCGAGTCAACGCGGTGGCGCCCCTGGCCCGCACCCGGCTCACCGAGTCCATCCCGGGGCTGGCGGAGCGGGTGGAGGCGCCCGAGGACCCGTCGGCGGTGGACGACTGGGACCCCGCCAACGTCTCGCCCCTCGTCGCCTGGCTGGCCAGCGAGGCGTGCCCCCTGACGGGCCAGGTCTTCGTGGCCGGCGGCCGGCGGGTGGAGCGGCTGGCGGGCTGGTCGCCAGTGGCCACCGTCACGTCACCCGAGCGGTGGACGGTGGCCGCCCTGGCCGCTGCCCTCGCCCCGCCGGGGGGCGGCGCCCAGGGCGTCAGGCGGTGATCTCCTTGACCCGCTTGGCGATCTCCCCGGCGCCCGGCGTGAGCGGGGACGACTGCTCCTGGAGGGCGATGATGAGCTTGGTCAGGTCGCCCTGCACCCGGACCTTGCCGGCCATGAACGCCTGCATGGCCGCCTCCTTGGTGCCGTCCACGAACACCGCCTTGGCCGTCTCGTAGTCCAGGGTGACGGTGACGTCGGCCGCCTCCAGGTGGCCCAGCTCGATCTCCAACCCGCCCGAGCTGGTGTCGATGTGGGAGCTGACGGTGCCCTCGCCGAACGGCACGCCGGTGATCACCTGGTTCATGCGCACCGGGTTGGCGACGGCCGGGGCGTCGCCCCCGACCTCCTCGCGGATGCGGCGGGCCTCGGCGATCCACTCGTCGGAGAGGAATGGGAAGGTGGCCATCCGGGCGAGGGTAGCGGGTGGCCGGGACCGTCCCGGTGGCGGATCATCGGACCTACACCGGGGTCCTACACTGGGGGTATGGACACGACCACGGAATCCCGGACGACCGGGCCCACCGGCAGCGTCGAGGGGCGCGCCGGAGCCGGGGAGGTCAAGCTCGGCGAGCTGTGCGACGTGTGCGGCCGGGTGGTCGCCCCCGAGGAGGCGGTCAAGGCGGAGCTGACGGTGAGCGGGGCGATGTGCCCGTCGCCGATGACCTTCCACCCTGGCTGCTACGAGCAGGCGTCGGTGCTGTGGCAGCCCGACCCCGACTCGTACTGCACGACCGACCCCCTGTTCCCCGAGACCGGCCAGTGGACGCTCCCGGAGGACCCCTCGGCCTGACCGCCGGGAGGCGAGCGGGGTGACCACACTCAACGGCCGGCTCCGGCGCTCGCGCGCCGAGGCGGTCGTCGGGTGGCGCTACTGGCAACTCAGTGGGGCCGGGCGCCTGCGGTCGGTGACCCAGCGGCGCATCGAGTGGCGGCCGGGCACGGTCATGCTGGCCCGTTGCCTGGGGGCCGGCCACCCGGCGCCCGACGAGGGGTGCGATTGCGGGATCTACGGTGCCCGCGACCTTGCCAGCCTGCGCGAGCACGGCCTGTGCCTGGCGCCCGAGGCGGTGGTGGTCGGTCGGGTGGCGTTGTGGGGCACCGTGCTCGACGACGTATCGGGCTGGCGGGCGGAGGTGGCCGCCCCTGTGGACCTGTGGGTGGTGGCCGACCTAGTGCCGCCCGCCGGCCTCGACGCCACCGTCGCCGCCCTGGGGACGTACGGCGTGCCCGTGGGGACCATGCCGTTGGCCGAGGCGGTGGCCGGGGTGTCGGCCGCCATCCTCGCCAACCAGGCCATGGCCGCCACCACCGCCCGCCCCCGCCCGCTTCCCGGCCCACCAACCGATCTCCCGGCCTGCCCGGCCCCGGCGTCCGACTCCCCGGTCCGGGCGGCGCCGGCCATTGGCGGCCGACCGGGCATCTGCGGGGCACCGTCGACGACCACGGGCGACGAGCGTCCCCGGTGACCACCTCGGCCTCTCCCGCCCTCATGGCGGGCGCCAAGCCGGTGTCCACGCCCGGCGGTCCGGGCGGGGCCCTCGTCCTGCACGGGTTCACGGGGACCCCATATTCGGTGCGGGGCGTGGCCCGCGCCCTGGGGGAGGCCGGCCTGGCCGTTGAGGCGCCCGTGCTGCCGGGCCACGGCACCCGCCCCGACGACATGCTGGCCACCGGCTGGGAGGACTGGTGGGCGGCGGCCGACGCCGCCTGGGCCGACCTGGCCGCCCGCTGCCACCGCACCGTGGTCTTCGGGCTGTCCATGGGCGGCACGCTGGCGGCGGCGCTGGCCGCCGAGCACCCCGAGGTGGCGGGCATCGCCGTCGTCAACCCCTACATCGACCCGCCGGCGCCGTCCTTCCAGGATCTGCTGCGGGGGGTGCTCGACGCCGGCGAGGCCTGGGCTCCCGGCATCGCCAGCGACATCGCCGAGCCCGAGACCCGGGAGGTCGGGTACCCGGGCACGCCGCTCGCCCCCCTCTTGTCGCTCTGCCAGGCCCTCGACCGCTTGGCGCCCCGCCTCGGGGCGGTGGCCTGCCCGGTGCTGGTCATGACCAGCCGGGTCGACCACGTGGTGCCCCCCGTCTCGAGCGACGTCCTGGCCGAGCGGGTCTCCGGACCCGTCGAGCGGGTGTGGCTGGAGCACAGCTTCCACACCGCGACCCTCGACCGCGACGGCCCCGAGATCGAGCGTCGGGCCGTCGACTTCGCCCGAGCCGCCACCGGCACCTGAGGACGGCCCCGCGAACCAGCGGAGGGACGGGCGGCGCCGGCCCCCGGTGGCCCGCCTACCATCGTCGTCGTGGCCGCACCGATCTCCAGAGACGACGTGGCCCACGTGGCCGCCCTGGCCCGCCTGGCCCTCACCGACGAGGAGCTCGACCGCTTCACGGGACAGCTCGGCGCGGTGCTCGAGCACGCCGCCGACCTGGCCGCCCTCGACACCGCCGACGTCCCGCCGACGTCCCACCCGCTCCCCCTGGCCAACGTGCTGCGCGACGACACCCCGGTGCCCGGCCTCGACCGTGACGAGGTGCTGGCCTCGGCGCCGGCCACCGAGGACCACCGCTTCCGGGTCCCCCGCATACTCGGCGAGGCCCCCTGATGCCCCGCCATCGCGCAATTGGCCCCCATGGGGACCCGTTGCGCGGGCGCGCCGCCGCCCCCACCGCCCGCCATCGCGCAATTGCCCCCTATGGGGACCCGTTGCGCGGGCGCGCCGCCCGGAGGGCGGCCGGATGACGGCCACGGAGCTGGCTCGGGCGGTGCGGGCCGGGGAGCGGCGGGCAACCGACGTGGTGGAGGAGCACCTGGCCCGCATCGGCGAACGGGACCCGGAGCTGCACGCCTTCAACCTGGTGACCGCCGACTTGGCCCGGGCGTCGGCGGCGGCGGTGGACGAGGCGGTGGTCGCCGGACGGGACCCCGGCCCCCTGGCCGGCGTGCCGGTGGCCCTCAAGGACAACCTGTGCACCCGGGGCGTGCCCACCACCTGTTCCTCGCGCATCCTCGACGGCTGGTGCCCGCCCTACGACGCCACCGTGGTCACCCGCCTGACCGCCGCCGGGGCGGTGGTGGTGGGCAAGACCAACCTGGATGAGTTCGCCATGGGCTCGTCCACCGAGAACTCGGCGTTCGGCCCCACCCGCAACCCCCACGACCCCACCAGGGTGCCGGGCGGGTCCAGCGGGGGCAGCGCGGCGGCGGTGGCCGCCGGCATGGCGCCGCTGGCCCTCGGTTCGGACACCGGGGGCTCCATCCGCCAGCCGGCCGCCCTGTGCGGCGTGGTCGGCATCAAGCCCACGTACGGGCTGGTCTCGCGCTACGGGCTGGTGGCCTTCGCCTCGTCGCTCGACCAGATCGGCCCCTTGGCCGCCACCGTGGCCGATGCCGCCCTCCTCCTCGAGGCGGTGGCCGGCCACGACCCGGCCGACTCCACGTCCATCCCGTCGCCCGCCCCCGCCCTGTCGGCGTCGCTCGGCGAGGGCGTGGACGGCCTGCGGGTGGGGGTGCTGGCCGAGCTCACCGAGGGCGCCAGCCCCGACGTGGTGGCCCGCCTGGAGGCGGCGGCTGCCGTCTTGGAGGCCGACGGCGCCAAGGTGGACGAGGCCCGGGTGCCGGCCGCCGCCTACGGGCTGTCGGCCTACTACCTCATCGCTCCCGCCGAGGCCTCGTCCAACCTGGCCCGCTACGACGGCGTCCGCTACGGGCTGCGGGTGGACGCCCCCGACGTGGGCGCCATGTACGACGCCACCCGAGCCGCCGGCTTCGGGGCCGAGGTCAAGCGGCGGATCATGCTCGGCACCTACGCGCTGTCGGCCGGCTACTACGACGCCTACTACGGCCGGGCCCAGCGGGTGCGAACCCTGATCCTGCGGGACTTCGAGGCGGCCTACGCCAGCCACGACCTCCTGCTTGCGCCCACCACGCCCACTACTGCCTTCCCGCTGGGCGCCAAGACCGCCGACCCCCTCACGATGTACCTGTCCGACGTGTGCACGATCCCGTCCAACCTGGCCGGCCACCCGGCGGTGTCGGTGCCTTTCGGCACCGGCGACGACGGCCTGCCGGTGGGCGTGCAGGTGCTGGCCCCCGCCCTGGGCGAGGCCACCATGCTGCGGGCGGCGGCCGCCCTCGAGCGGAGCGCGCCATGACCGCCGCGGGTGCCGCCACGAGGTCGCCGGCCACCGGCTGGGAGACGGTGGTGGGCCTGGAGGTGCACTGCGAGCTGGCCACCGCCACCAAGCTGTTCTGCGGGTGCCGCAACGCCTTCGGCGACGAGCCCAACACCAACGTGTGCCCGGTGTGCCTGGGCCTGCCCGGCTCGTTGCCGGTGCTCAACCGCCACGCCGTCGAGCTGGCCATGCGGGTGGGCGTGGCCCTGCACTGCCAGGTGCGGGCCTCCACCTTCGCCCGCAAGAACTACTTCTATCCCGACATGCCCAAGGACTACCAGGTCAGCCAGTACGACGAGCCGATCAACGTGGGTGGGTGGCTGGACCTGCCCGACGGCAGCCGGGTGGGCGTGACCCGCGCCCACATGGAGGAGGACACCGGCAAGACCACCCACGTCCACGGCGTCTCCGCACTCAGCAGGGGCGAGAGCGGCCGGATCCACGGGGCTGACCACTCCCTCGTCGACTACAACCGGGCCGGCGTCCCCCTCGTGGAGATCGTCAGCGAGCCCGACATCCGCTCCGCCGACCAGGCCGCCGCCTACGTCAACGAGCTGCGGGCCATCCTGGTGGCCACGGGTGCCTCCGACGCCCGCATGGAGGAGGGCTCGTTGCGCATCGACGCCAACGTGTCCGTGCGGCCACTGGGCGCCGACGCCTTCGGCACCAGGGCGGAGATCAAGAACCTCAACTCGGTGCGCTCGCTCAAGCGCGCCGTCGAGCACGAAGCCGCCCGCCAGGCCGCTCTGCTGGAGGCCGGGGAACGGGTCGTGCAGGAGACCCGCCATTGGAACGAGGACGAGGGCCGCACGTCGTCCATGCGCTCCAAGGAGGAGGCCTTCGACTACCGCTACTTTCCCGAGCCCGACCTCGTGCCGTTGGCCCCCGAGGCCGACTGGACGTCGGCGGTGGCCGCCGCCCTGCCGGTGCTGCCGGCCGCCCGACGGGCCACCCTGGCCGCACGCTGCGGGGTGGCTCCGGCCGACGTCGCCCTGGTGGTGGATCGCGGCCTCGACCGGCTGGTGGAGGCGGCGGTGGACGCCGGCGCCGACCCCCGGCTGGCCCTGGCCCGGGCGGCCAACGAGGTCGCCGCCGACCTCGACGCCGGCCTGGCCCTGGACCCGGCGGCCTTCACCACGGTGCTGCGCATGGAGGCTGATCGTCGCCTCACCCCGACCCAGGCCAAGACGGTGCTGGCCGCGTTGCTGGCCGCCGGCGGTCGGGGCGACCCGGCCGCCATCGCCGCCGCCCACGGCTTCGAGGCCCTGGCCGACGATGCCCTGGAGGCGGCGGTGGCCGCCGCGGTGGCCGCCCACCCCGCCGAGTGGGAGCGCTACGTCGCCGGGGAGCAGAAGCTGACCGGGTTCTTCGTCGGCAAGGTCATGGCCGCCACCGGCGGCAAGGCCGACGGGCGGGCCGTCACCGCCGCCCTGCGGTCGCGCCTCCCGTAGGGCCCCGCCGCCCGGAGGCCACCGCCTCGGAAGCCCGGCCGCCCCGGCAGGCCACCGCCTCCGCCCCCGATTCGGCCCCGCGAGGCGGGTGGAACCGGCGCGGTTGGTGGCTGCGCCCCCTATCGTGGGGACGGTGAGGCCAGGGGAGGAGGCCGGATCCAGCCTGGCCCCGGATGGGCGTGCGCCCAGGCCGCCCGCCACCTCGACCTGGGCGTCCGCCGCCCGAGGGCCGGAGGAGCCGGGCCCGGGCGCCCGGCGGTCGCTGCGGGCCGGCCTGGCGCTGGTGCTGGCGCCGCCCCTGGTGGCCCTGGTGGCCCTCAGCGTGGTGGCCGTCCTCTCCTACCAGCGGGCCGAGTCCCAGGTGCGCGACGCCCGCCGGGCCGTCATCGCCGCCCCGGGCGGGCCGGGCGCGGGGCCGGCAGCCGCCGCCGGCCACCTGGACCAGGCCCTGACGCAGTCACGCCGGGCCCGGCTGGCCATCGCCGGCGGCCTGCTGGGCGCCCTGGGGCTGGCCCTCGCCGCCGCCGTGCAACTCAACCGTCGCCTGGTGCGGCCCGTCCGCACCGCCCAGCGGGCGGCCCGGCGGGTGGACGCCGGGGAGACCGGAGTGCGCCTCGACCCCTCGGCCGACGGCGAGCTGGGGGACCTGGCGTCGGCCATGAACGCCATGGCCGCGCGCCTGGACTCCAGCCGGCCCACGTTGTTCGCGGCGGCGGTGGTGGAGCACTCGCCCGACCTGGTGATGGTGGTGGAGCCGGTGGACGACGGCGACGGGACCCGTTGGGTCATCCGTTACGCCAACCCTGCGGCCGACACCATGCTGGGGCGGCCGTCGCAGTGGCTGGCGGGCAACCCGGTGGCGGCCATCGTCCACCCCGAGGACCGGGATAAGCTCGTCGAGATCCTGCGCTCGCCGTCCGCCCCCGAGGTCCGTACCCAGGTGGCGGCCGAGATCCGGTTGTCCCACGTCCACGGTCGGTGGGTGGCGGTGGAGGTGGCGGCCTCCGACCTGCTCGACGACCCGATGGTGGCCGGCGTCGTCCTCCACGCCCGGGACCTGTTCGAGCGCCGAGCCGAGGAGGAGGAGCTGCGCCACATGGCCCTCCACGACCCGCTGACCCGACTGGCCAACCGCACCGTCTTCACCGACAACGTGGAGCTGGCCCTCAACCAGGACCTGCGCACCGCGGTCCGCCCCCATGCGGTGCTCATCGTCGACCTCGACGGGTTCAAGACCATCAACGACAGCCTGGGCCACGCCACCGGCGACCGGGTGCTGGTAGAGCTGGCCGACCGTCTGCGCACCCGGGTCCGCCCCGGCGACACCGCCGCCCGCCTGGGGGGCGACGAGTTCGGCGTGCTCCTGGAGAACAGCTCCGAGGAGGACGCCGCGGTGGTGGCCGGGCGCATCCTGGACGCCCTGTCCGACCCGGTGTCGGTGGCCAACAAGAACGTGGTCATCACCGGCAGCGTGGGCATCGCCCTGAGCGAGGCCGGCCAGGATGCCGAGGACCTGATGCGCAACGCCGACGTGGCCATGTACCGGGCCAAAAGCGAGGGCAAGAACCGCCACCAGGTCTTCCGCCGGGAGATGCAGGAGGCGGTGTCCCGCCGCCTGGACCTGGAGGCCGACCTCCGCCGGGCCATCGACTGCCAGGAGCTGGTGCTGCACTACCAGCCCATCGTCGACCTGACTTCCTACGAGGTGGTGGGCCTGGAGGTCCTGGTCCGTTGGCAGCGGGGCGCGGGCGCCCTGCTGGCGCCCGGCGCCTTCATCGAGGTGGCCGAGGACAGCGGCCTGATCCGGCCCATGGGGCGCTGGGTCCTGGCCGAGGCGTGCCGCCAGCAGCAGCTGTGGGCGGGGTGGGAACCAGGCCAGCCGCCCCTCACCATCGCCGTCAACGTGTCGCCCCTCCAGGTGGACGGGCCCGCCTTCGTCGAGGAGGTGGCGGCCACCTTGGAATCCACCGGGGCATCCCCGGCGTCGCTCACCCTGGAGATCACCGAGAGCGTGTTCATGCGCGACTTCGCCACCAAGGTCGAACGGCTGCGCCGCCTCCGTGCCCTCGGCGTCAAGGTCGCCATCGACGACTTCGGCACCGGCTGGTCGTCGTTCAGCCGCCTCAAGCACATGCCCATCGACATCCTCAAGATCGACAAGGCGTTCGTGGACGGCGTCACCAAGGGCGCCGAGGACTCGGCGGTGGCCCAGGCAATCGTCAAGCTGGCTCGTACCATGGGGCTGCAGACGGTGGCCGAGGGCATCGAGCATCTCGAGCAGGCCGAGCGCCTGGCCGACATGAAGTGCGACCTCGGCCAGGGGTTCTGGTTCGCCCGCCCCATGCCGGCGGAGAGCGTGGAGGCCCTGGTGCACCGCCGCCGGCTGATGTCCGGCCCACCGGGATCGGGGCCGGCGCCCACCACCGTCGCCTCCTGACGCCACCGGGCTCGAGCCCCGGCCGCCCGATTGGTGGGCGGCCACGCCGAGGAGGATCATCTGGCCATGTCCGTCGTGCGCATCAACGCCATCACCGTCCCCGCCGAGCGAGCCGACGAGTTGGCCGCCCGCTTCGCCGCCCGCGCCGGGGAGGTGGGTAAGGCCGACGGGTTCGAGGAGTTCCAGCTCCTGCGGCCCACCGACGACCGGGAGACCTGGCTCGTCTACACCCGCTGGCGCGACGAGGGTGCGTTCACGGCGTGGATGGACTCCCGGGCGTTCACCGCCGGCCACGCCGGCGGCGGCGAGGGCGGCCCGGGCCGGGGCGGCCGGGGTGTCGAGGGCGAGGGTCGCCCGCCCGGAGGCGAGGGTCGCCCGCCCGGGGGCCCGGTGGCCACCGGCAGCGAGCTGTGGAGCTATGCCGTGGAGCAGCGCGAGGTGGGGTGACGCTCGGGGGTCAGGGACGGGGGAGGGCGGCCACCGCGGCCACGCAGCGGTCCACCTCGTGGGCGGTGTTGTAGTAGTGGACCGAGGCCCGTACGAGGGCGCTGATGCCCCGGCGGTCGAGGTCGAAGCGAGCCTGGCCGGCGTCCGTCACCCACACGTTGATGCCCGACCGGTGGAGGGCGTCGCGCACCGCCGCCGGCTCGTGGCCGGCCACCGAGAAGGTCACGATGGCGCCCCGCACCGCGCCACGGTCGTGGACCTGCACGCCCGGCACGTCACCCAGGGCGGCCCGCAGGTCGGCGGCCAGGGCCGCCACCCGCGCCCAGATGGCGTCCACGCCCCGAGCCCGGGCGTAGTCGAGCGCCACCCCGAAGCCGACCTTGGCGGCGGCCGAGATCTCCCAGGCCTCGAAGCGGCGGGCGTCGTCGCGGAGGTGGTAGCGGTCGGCGGCGTCCCAGCTGGCGGAGCGCAGGTCCACCAGGGCGGGCCGCAGGCGGTCGACGGTGGACGCCCGGGCGTACAGCAGGCCCACGCCGCGGGGGCCGCGGAGGAACTTGCGGCTGGTGCCCACCGCCAGGTCGCAGCCGATGGCGCCCACGTCCACCGGGAGCTGGCCCAGGGACTGGCAGGCGTCGAGCAGGAACGTCACCCCCGCGACCCGGGCCACCCGTCCCACCTCGGCGGCCGGGTTGACCAGGCCGTTGCCGGTGGGCACGTGGGTCAGGGCCACGAGCTTCACCCGCTCGTCGACGGCGGCGGCCAGGGCGTCCACGTCCACCTGGCCGAAGGCGTCGTCGGGCACGACGTCCACGCTCACGCCCCGGCCGCGGGCCGAGTGCAGGAGCTGAACGACGTTGCTGCCGTACTCGGCGGCCGAGGTGAGGACCCGGTCGCCGGGCGCCAGCGGCACCGACAGGAACGCGGCCTGCCACGCCCGGGTGGCGCTCTCCACCACTGCCACCTCGTCGGGCCGGCAGCCCAGGAGGGCGGCGGCCGCCGGGTAGGGCCGCTCGAGGGCGTCGGCCGCCTCGGCCGCCGCCTCGTAGCCGCCGATGGCCGCCTCCCGCCGCAGATGGGCCACCACCGCCTCCACCACGGGCGTCGGGGGGAGGGCGGCGCCGGCGTTGTTGAGGTGGGCCACCAACGCGCAGCCCGGGGTGTCGGCCCGGGCCGCCTCCACGTCGATCACCCGGGTGCTACTCCTTGAACGAGAGCGAGAGGGCGAAGTCCCCGTCGGGGTCGGTCCACCAGTGCTCGACGGCCAGGTCGGCGTCGCCCAGCTCGGCCTCCACCCCCCGGCGGCGGAACTTGGCGCTGATCTCGGTGCGCATCTGCTCGCCCGCGGCGAACGCCACCTCGTGGGGGTCCTCGAGCCCGCTCAGCACCACCACCTGGTCGGTGTCGGAGCGCAGCCACATCTCGACCCACTCCTCGTCGGGGTCGTAGCGGGCCACGTGGGCGAAGCTCTCGGGGACGAAGTCGGCGCCCAGCTCCCGGTTGAGGACCCGCAGGAGGTTGCGGTTGAAGTCGGCGGTGACGCCGGCGTCGTCGTCGTAGGCGGCCACCAGCCGGGCCTCGTCCTTCACCAGGTCGGTGCCCAGCAGGAGGGCGTCGCCGGGGGCCAGGACGGACGACAGGGTGGCCAGGAAGTGGGCCCGGGCCTTGGGCACGAGGTTGCCGATGGTGCCGCCCAGGAACGCCACCAGGCGCCGGCCGCCAGCCGGTACCGCGCCCAGGTGGTGCTCGAAGTCACCGACCACGGCGTGCACGCCCACCTCCGGGTAGGCGCCGGCCAGGGTGGCGGCCGCCTGGCGCAGGGTGGCCTCGCTGACGTCGAAGGGGATCACCCGGCGCAGGGTGCCGGCGGCCGACAGGGCGTCGAGGACCAGGCGCGTCTTCTCCGACGTGCCCGATCCCAGTTCCACGAGGGTGTCGGCGCCCGTGAGGCGGGCCACGTCGCCCGCCCGGCGGGCGAGGATGGCCCGCTCGCAGCGGGTCGGGTAGTACTCGGGCAGGCGGGTGATCTCGTCGAAGAGCTGCGACCCCCGATCGTCGTAGAACCACTTGGGGGGCAGCTCCTTGGGCACCGCCGCCAGCCCGGCGGCCACGTCGGCCCGCAGGGACCGCCGGAGGTGGGCGGGCGTGAGGTGGACGTCGACGCGGGGGTTCACGGCCGGGCGACCTCCTGGCGGGAGCGGGCGGCGGCGCCCGGTGCGGCGGCCTCGCGGGCGGTGCGGAAGCCGGCGAAGATCTGGCGGCGGACGGGATGGTCCCAGTTGCGGAACGTGGTGCGCACCGCCCGCGACGACGTGGCCCACGACCCACCCCGCAGCACCTTGTAGCCCGAGTCGAAGAACACCTCCGAGTACTCCGGGTACGGGAAGGAGCGGAATCCCGGGTAGGGCCCGAAGTCGGTGGCCGTCCACTCCCACACGTCGCCCACCAGCTGGGAGCATCCCCATGGGCTGGCGCCCGCCGGGTACGCTCCGGCGGGGGCGGGGCGGAAGGCGGCGGCGTCCAGGTTGGCGGTGGTGGGGCCGGGGTCGGCGTCGCCCCACGGGAACCGGCGCTTGCCGCCGTCCGGGCCCCACGAGGCGGCCTTCTCCCACTCCGCCTCGGTGGGCAGGCGGCGGCCGGCCCAGCGGGCGAAGGCCTCGGCCTCGTGGAAGCACACGTGCTGCACGGGCTCGTCGAGGGGGACGGGCTCCTTCCAGCCGAAGCGGGTCCGGCCCCACGAGCCGGTGGCGTCGCGGTGCCAGAACTGGGGGGCGACGGCGCCGGTGTCCTGACGCCAGCGCCAGCCCTCGGCCGTCCAATGGCGTGAGTCGGCGTAGCCGCCGTCCTTCATGAACGCCAGGTACCGGCGGTTGGTGACGGGCGCGGTGTCGATCCAGAAGGCGTCGAGGTCGACGACGTGGGCCGGGCGCTCGTTGTCGTAGGCCCACGCCTCGTCGTCGGTGCCCATGACGAACGGACCGGCCGCCACCAGCACCTCGCCGGCGACGGCGTCGGCCGCCGATCCGGTCGGCCCGGGCGGAAGCGCCGCGCCCAGGGGACGGTACCCGTCGCCGTCCATGAGCTGGAGGGTGGCCAGCATCGTCTCGTCGTGCTGGTGCTCGTGCTGGACGACCATGCCGTAGACGAAGGCGTCGCCGAGGAGGGGGAGGTCGGGGTCGGGCCCGTCCAGTGGCACCCGCTCGAGCACGTCGAGGGCCCGCCCCCGCACGTCGCCCACGTACCGCCGGGCGGCGGCCGGCCCGAGGAGGGGAAGCGACGGCCGGTCGGGCCGGGGGTGGCGGAAGGCGTCGTACACGTCGTCCAGGGCGGGGTCGATGGGCGCCCCGCCGCCCACCGCCCGCACCAGCCACAGCTCCTCGAAGTTGCCGACGTGGGCCAGGTCCCACACCAGGGGGGACATGATCGGCGAGTGCTGGCGCAGGAGGTCGACGTCGGGCAGGGGCTCGAGGAGGTCCAGGGAGCGGCGTCGGGCCCGGTCGAGCTCGGTGGCCACCACCGCCCTCAGGTCCACGATCCCACCTCGGCGGCGCCGGCCCGTACGGTTGCCGGGGTGGCCCGGCGGTGGGCGGCGGCCCAGGCGTCGAGCACGTCGTCGGCCGGGCAGCGCCCCCGGTCCACCCAGCGCTCGGCGTAGGCGGACACGAGCACGGCCAGGGCGCGGTCGGCGGCGTGGGGATTGGCCTCCAAGACGTCGGAGGCGATGGCGAAGCAGGCCCGGGCGGCGGCGCCCAGGGCGGGCGACGCCAGGCCGGTGCGGGCGGCCTCGGCCCAGCGGCCCACCGCCCCGGCGGCGGTGGCGGCCCGGTCGGCGGCCCGCCCCGCCTCTGGGTCGGACAGGAGGGCGGCGGCCACCGCCACCGGCACGCGCCACCACGGGTCGGGCAGCTCGTCGAACATGCGCAGCTCCAGCCAGCCGCCGCCCGAGCACCTTCCGGCGGCGAGGGCCGGGCAGCGGGGGCGGATGGGCGGGAACAGCGTCGTGAGGTGGTAATCGACGTCGTCCCAGGTGGGCCAGCGCCCCTCGTGGCCCTGCTCGATCCACTGGGCCAACCCCAGCTGCCGACCGAGGGGGACGGGCGACCCCGTGCGCTCGTCGCGGACCAGGAGGACGTCGGCGCCCACCGCGTAGCGGGCCCAGGTGTCGGCCCCGTCGCCCTCCCCGTCGACCGCCACCGGGGCGGTGCGGGACGGGCCCACAACCTCCCATGTGGCCAGCCGGGCGGAGCTGAAGCCGGTGGGCTGCCCGGCCAGGAGAGGCGAGTTGGCGCAGGCGGCGGCCAGGGTGGGCCCCAGGCGGTGGGCCAGCCGCCACTGGCGGGCGGCGTCGGCCTCCGTGGGCCCGAGGCCCACGTTGGGCTGGACGGCGGCGGTGCTGCACATCATCCGCCGCCCGGCGGGGCCGGCGGCGTCGAAATGGGCCTCCATGGCGTCGTAGCGCGGGGAGCGCACCACCCGCCGGGGAGGACGGTCGGGGTCGGCGCCGAGGCCGACGAGGCGGATAGGGCCGCCGGGGGCGCCGGCCGCCACCCTCCCGACCACGGCCAGGTCGGCGGCGGCCGCTTCGCAGGCCCGTCCCGCCGACCGGAGCGGCGGGGTGCTCAGCTCCAGCTGGCCACCGGGCTCGAAGGTGATGGCGCTGGCGCCGGGCAGGGGGCCGGCGGCGGCGAGGGCGGACCGCAGCGTGGCGGGGTCCACGGGGGCGGTGGGGTCAGCGTCGGCCACGGTGAGCCACTCGAGCTCCACGCCCACCAGGCACGGGGACCCGGGGTGGAAGCAGCGGCCCCCGATGGCGGAGGCGACATCGCCGACGGACAGCAGGCGGTGGGGGCTGGGCACCTTTGCGGGCCTAGCGGTGGGCGAATCGGGCCGAGACCCAATCGAGGTTGCGCACGGGTGCGAGCCAGAGCTCGAGCACGATCACCGTCTCCCTCCTTCTCCGGGGCCGCGACGGGCCCCGAGCGTTGTGGTTGGTGCCGCCGGGGGTCGAGTCTAGGCAGGCCCGTCGCCGGTGCCGGTGCCGCCCCTTCGCCCTTCCACCTGGCGTCATCATCCCGGCCCACGGGGTCGACGGCGCGATGTCGCCCGGAATCCCATCGCGGTCGCCGCCGGGGCGGCCGTAAGCTCGCCGGCCATGGAACGACAGTCCAAAGACGTCACCGAGGGGTACGCCCGGGCGCCGGCCCGGGCCATGTTGCGCGCCGTCGGGATGACCGACGACGACTGGGACAAGCCCCAGGTGGCGGTGGCCAGCAGCTGGAACGAGGTCACGCCCTGCAACATGTCCCTCGACCGGCTGGCCAAGCGGGCCAAGGAGGGCGTGCGGGCGGCCGGCGGGTTCCCCATCGAGTTCGTCACCATCGCCGTGTCGGACGGGATCTCCATGGGCCATGAGGGCATGCGGGCGTCCCTCGTCAGCCGCGAGGTCATCGCCGACTCGGTGGAGATCATGATGCACGCCGAGCGCTTCGACGCCCTGGTGACCTTCGCCGGCTGCGACAAGTCGCTCCCGGGGATGCTCATGGCCGCCGCCCGGGTCAACCTGCCGGCCGTGTTCCTCTACGGCGGGTCGATCCTCCCCGGGAGGGGGCCGGCGGGCGAGGCTCTCGACATCGTGTCCGTCTTCGAGGCGGTGGGTGCCCACGCCGCCGGCCAGCTCACGGCCGAGGAGCTGGCCCTCATCGAGCGCAGCGCCTGCCCCACCATCGGGTCGTGCGCCGGCATGTTCACGGCCAACACCATGGGCGCGGCGGCCGAGGCCCTGGGCATGAGCCTGCCCGGCTCGTCGTCGGTCCCGGCCGTGGACTCCCGGGCCGACGACCTGGCGGTGGCCAGCGGGCGCACGGTTATGGAGCTGGTCGAGGCCGGCATCCGGCCCCGGCAGATCCTCACCAAGGAGGCGTTCGAGAACGCCATCGCCGTGGTCAACGCCCTGGGCGGGTCCACCAACGCCGTGCTGCACCTGCTGGCCATCGCCAACGAGGCCCGGGTGGAGCTCGACATCGAGGACTTCAACCGGGTGGGCCGCCGGGTGGCCCACGTGGCCGACATGCGGCCCCACGGCCGCTACCACATGGTGGACCTCCACCGGGTGGGCGGCGTGCCCGTCGTCATGCGCCAGTTGCTGGAAGCCGGCCTGCTCCACGGCGACTGCCTCACCGTCACCGGCCTGACGCTGGCCGAGAACCTGGCCGACCTCGACCCGCCGGCGCCCGACGGCCAGGTGGTCCACCGCCTCGACGACCCCATCCACGCCGAAGGCGGCATCGCCGTGCTGCGGGGCTCGCTGGCCCCCAAGGGCGCGGTCATCAAGATCGCCGGCGTCGACCAGCTGCGCTTCGAGGGCACGGCCCGGGTCTTCGACTCCGAGGAGAAGGCCATGGAGGCCATCCTCGCCGGGCGCATCGTCGCCGGCGACGTGGTGGTCATCCGCTACGAGGGCCCCAAGGGCGGCCCGGGCATGAAGGAGATGCTGGCCGTCACCGGGGCCATGAAGGGCGCCGGGCGGGGCGCGGACGCCGCCCTGGTCACCGACGGGCGCTTCTCGGGCGGCACCCACGGCCTGTGCGTGGCCCATGTGGCCCCCGAGGCGGTGGACGGTGGGCCCATCGCCTTCGTGGCCGACGGCGACCACATCGTGATCGACGCCGAGGCCCGCACCATCGACGTGGACGTGGACGATGCCACCCTGGCCGCCCGCCGGGCCGACTGGAAGCTGCCGCCGCCCCGCTATTCCAGCGGCGTGCTAGCCAAGTTCGCCCGCCTCGTGACCGGTGCGGAGCGGGGGGCCGTCACGGAGCCGTGAGGATGAGGCGGTAGGGTCACCAGCCATGGCGCGGCGGACGCTCGTCGTGAAGCGGCTGGTGCCGGCCTTCGCCGCCCTGGTGGCGTTGGCCACGGCGGGCGGCTGGCCGGGTACGCCGGGTGCGTCGGTGGCCGGCGCCATCGGCGCGACGGCCACCACCACCACCATCGCACCTACCACCACCACGACCGTGGCCGCCGCCGGTACGACCACCACCGTGGCGGCCCCGGCCACCACCCGGCCGGTGGCCCCGACCACCACCACCGCCGCGCCGGCCGCCGGCGGCCCGGCACCGCCCTCCACCACAGCCCCGTCCACCACGACCACCACCACGTTGCCGCCCCACGTGGACCCCGCCACCGCCGCCGCCTATCCGGGCAGCCTGGCCCGGAGCGGCGCCAACAACACCGGCGCCCTGCTCGACGCCCTCAAGGCCCTGGAGGCGCTCGGCTTCTCCCCCGACGACGCCATCCGCCAGGGGTTCGGCCACTTCCCGGTGGGCGGCTACGCCTCCTTCCGTGACGACTTCGGCGACTTCCGGGCCGGACCGCCGGTCCACACCCACGAGGGCAACGACGTGTTCGCGGCCTTCAACACGCCGGTGCGGGCGCCCTTCGACGGCGTGGTGCGCTACGGCAGCGACCCCCTGGGCGGCCTGGCCGTCTACCTCACCGAGCCCGACGGAACCTACTTCTACATCTGTCATCTCAACGCCTATGCCCCCGACGTCACCAGCGGCAGCACCGTGGCCCAGGGCCGGGTGATCGGCCTGGTGGGCGACACCGGCGACGCCCAGGGCGGCGCCCCCCACGCCCATTTCGAGGTCCACCCCAAGGGCGGGGCGGCGGTGGACCCCGCGCCGCTCCTCAACCAGTGGCTGGCCGAGGCCCTGGCCGCCGTCCCGAGCCTGATCGGCGGCGTCGTGCAGGACCAACCGGCCGTGCTCCAGGCCACCGGCCTCACCCGCCGGTTCGACATGCACGACCTGGACCGCCGGGCCCAGGCCCCGGTGGAGCCGTTGCTGTGGGCGTCGTCGGTCAATCCGGCGGGTAGCGCTCTGCGGCTGGCCGAGCTGTCGGCCGGCCGCCTGGCCGGCGGCATCGACTGGGCCGCCGAGGCGGCCCGTGCCCAGGCCGCCGCCGACGCCATCCGCCAAGCCGACGAAAACGCCCGCCTGGCCCTCCTCCGCCTCACTCCGGGCCCCTTGGCCGCCATCCTGGGAGTGCCCCGCGGCTGACGCCAGGTCGACCCTTGCGCGGCGTGGAAGGACTTGATATACCAGCGGGGTGGTTCCCAGGGCGGGAAGGCGGGTGGTGGCGATAGTGGCGCTCACGGCGGCGGTCGCCGCCTGTTCGAGCGCCAAAGGGGGCCAGGCGTACGTACCGCCCTCCATCGCCACCGCCCCCGAGCAGACGACCACGACCAACCCCTACGCGGTACCGCCGACCATCGACGTCGCCTACGTGAACCGTGTCCTCGCCGGCCTCGACGCCGCCTTCGGCGACATCCTCCGCCAGGTGGTGAAGGACCGTGCCATAAACCGAGCCGTCGACGACCAGCTGACTGCCCTCTACACGAACAAAATGCAAGCGCTGACCGTGATCACGCTAGAGGCCGAAGCCGGCAACGGGTTCCGAAGCTTCAAAGATCCGCCTGGCGACCAGAGGACAACGGTGGCCCGCCTCATCACCGCTGAGCGGGGTTGCATCTTCGCTCAGGTGAATCGCGACCTGTCACCCCTCAGCCAGTCTCCCGATTCGGAAGCGGCATCCCAGTGGGTCGGCCTGGTTCCAGCGGATCCCGCTCGCGATCCGAGCAGCGTGAACCCCACGCCATGGATCTACTCATACGAAGGCTTCGGCCCTAACCACACCCCTCCGGTCGCGCCGTGCGCCGAGTCCTGATCGTCCTTGTCGTAGCGCTGGGCTCGATCGCGGCGACCGCGGTCAGGGCCTCGGCTGCGGACGACCCTTGTCGAGTGATCAATGGAGTGCGGGTCTGTTTGATCAATGGAAGGGTGGTCGTGGACGGTGAACCCGCTTCTACCTCAACGAGCCCAGGAGGCGGCCCGTCAGGACCGACGGTCCCACCGACCGTGGCCTATGTCGCGTTTCCCTCGGTGGGTGCCGCGCCGGATGGTTCGCCCTGCTTGGTCGCGGAGGAATTGCCATTCCAACCCCCGCCGGCTCCCCCCGAGGTGCAGGCCGAGGCGGATCGGGAATGGGCGAAGTTCCTTGCCCAGTACCCGCTATGCCCCGGAGACAGCGCGATGCCGCCTACTCCGCCGGTGGTCTATGCGTTCCAAGCGTGGAAGCAGGCACCGCTGCCGAGCCCGGCGCCGTACATCGCGCCGGGGTGGGGGATCACGGGCAAGGACGCCTACGTCGAGACCCGCGGGCGACTCACCGACAGCTTCACCGCGCCGACGCCGATCGGGACCCTCACGATGGCGGCCA
>JBHELO010000032.1:0-14720 GCA_046263055.1 Acidimicrobiales bacterium
GGCCAGGCCCTCGGCCGCGGCGGCGGCGGTGACGATCCCGGTGCCCCGCACCTCGGCCACGTCGCGCACCCGGCGCAGCAGGCGGTTGGCGATACGGGGGGTACCCCGGGCCCGGCGGGCCACCTCCCGGCCGCCACCCGGCTCGAGGGGCACGCCGAGGATGCCGGCGGCCCGGGCCACGATGGACTCCAGCTCGTCCACGTCGTAGTAGTCGAGGCGGGCGACGAAGCCGAAGCGGTCGCGCAGGGGGCCGGTGATGAGGCCGGTGCGGGTGGTGGCCCCGACGAGGGTGAAGCGGGGCAGGTCGAGGCGGATGGAGCGGGCCGAGGGCCCCTTGCCGAGCACGATGTCGAGCTGGAAGTCCTCCATGGCGGGGTAGAGGACCTCCTCCACCACGCGGGGCAGGCGGTGGATCTCGTCGATGAACAGCACGTCGCCCTCGTCGAGGTTGGTGAGGACCGATGCCAGGTCCCCCGCCCGCTCCAAGGCGGGGCCGGAGGTGACGCGCAGGCTGACCCCGCCCTCGGCGGCCACGATGGCGGCCAGGGTGGTCTTGCCCAGGCCGGGGGGGCCGGCCAGGAGCAGGTGGTCGACGGCCTCGCCCCGGCGGCGGGCCGCCTCCAGGAGGATCTCCAGGTGCTGGCGGAGGCGGGCCTGGCCCACGAAGTCGGCCAGGCGACGGGGTCGCAGGCTGGCCTCCACCGGCGCGTCGGCCTCGGTGGGCGTCGCCGCCAGCAGCTCGTTGCGCACGGCCACCGGTGGGCTCCCCGGCCCGCTCAGCGGGCGGCGGCCAGCAGCCGCAGGGCCTGGCGGAGCAGCTCCTCCACCTCACCCTCGGCCGGCAGCTCGCGCAGGACGGCGCCCACCTCGTCGGGCTGGTAGCCGAGGCCGGACAGCGCGTCGCGGAGGTCGGCCCGGGCCGACCGGTCACCGTTGCCGTTGACCATTGCCGCCGCCGCCTCGGGGGCGAGGTCGGGCAGGTCGAGCCGGGACTTCAGCTCGATGAGGAGGCGGGCGGCCGTCTTGCGGCCCACCCCGGGGACCAGGGTGAGGGCGTCGAGGTCTCCCTCGGCGAGGGACCGCCGCAGGTCGGGGGGACCGTGCACCGAGAGGATGGCCAGGGCCAACGCCGGCCCGACCCCGTGGGCGCCGATGAGGGCCTCGAAGCAATCCCGCTCCTCCGCGGTGGGGAAGCCGTACAGGGTGAGGGCCTCCTCGCGGACATGGAGGTGGGTGTGGAGGACGACGCTCGACCCCGGCTGGCCCAGGCCGGCGAGGGTGGCCGGCGCCACCAGGCAGCGGTAGCCGACGCCACCGACCTCCAAGACGACCTCGCCGCGGGCCGAACGGGCCGCCACCGTGCCCCGGAGGAGGCCGATCACCGCCCCGCTCCCAGCGGCTGGCGGCGCCCGCCGGCGCCGAGGGCGGAGGGTGTGCCGGCGGGTCCGGCGGGTCCGGCGGGTCCGGCGGCCACCCGCGCCGCCAGGGGGGCCACCGCCAAGTGGCACAGGGCGAGGGCCAGGGCGTCGGCGGCGTCGGCCGGACGGGGAGGCTCGGCCAGCCCCAGCAGGGCGGTGACCATGCGGGTGACCTGTTCCTTGGGGGCCGAGCCGTAGCCGGCCACCGCCTGCTTGACCTCGTTGGGGGTGTACTGCACCACCTCCCAGCCGGCCTGGACGGCGGACGCCAGCACCAGGCCGCTGGCCTGGCCCACGGCCATGGCGGTGCGGGCGTTCACCTGGAAGAACAGGCGCTCCACCGCCACCACCGGCGGCCCGTCGTGGTCGGCCCCGGCGGCCGGCGCCAGGTTGGCCAGCAGGGCCCGCAGCTCGGTGTCCAGGGCGGCCAGGCGCTGGGGCAGCGGCTCCGACGGCGAGGTCGTGAGCACTCCGGCGGCCAAGGCCCGGTTGGCGCCGCCCATGCGGGCCACGCACCCGTAGCCGCATCTCGACACGCCGGGGTCGATGCCGAGCACGAACACGCGTTCGCAATCCTAGCGGGTGGTCCCGTGCCAGTGGTGGATGCCGATCCTCCTACGCCTCCACCACCTGGAGGACCGAGTCGGGGATGTCGAAGTTGGCGTAGACGGCCTGGACGTCGTCGTGGTCCTCGAGGGCGTCCACCACCCGGAGGACCTTGCGGGCGTCGGCCTCCGACTCCAGGTCGACGGTGGTGGTCGGGAGCATGGTGAGGTCGGCCGACTCCACCCGCACCCCCGCGTCCTCCAGGGCGGCGCGCACCCGGGCGAGGTCGGACGGCGGCGTGGTCACCTGCCAGGTGTCGCCCTGGTCGTCCATGTCCTCGGCCCCCGCCTCCAGGGCGGCCAACATCAGTTCGTCGTCGTCGTCGGTCTTGGCGGCCACGACCACGCCCTTGCGGGCGAACTGCCACGCCACCGCCCCTGGCTCGGCGCTCGACCCGCCGTTCTTGGAGAAGATGGCCCGCACCTCGGCGCCGGTGCGGTTGCGGTTGTCGGTGAGGCACTCCACGAACACTGCCACCCCGCACGGGGCGTAACCCTCGTAGGTGACGGGTTCGTAGCGCACCCCCTCGAGCTCCCCGGTGCCCCGCTTGACGGCCCGGTCGATGGTGTCGGTGGGCACCGAGGCGGAGCGGGCCTTCGCGTACATGGTGCGCAGGGTGGCGTTGGACTCCAGGTCGCTGCCGCCCTCCCGGGCCGCCACCTCCACCTGGCGGATCAGCTTGGCGAACAGCTTGCCCCGGGCGGCGTCGGCCGCCCCCTTCTTGTGCTTGATGGTGGCCCACTTGGAATGGCCGGACATCGGGTCTCCTTGTCGGTGCGACGTCTCCTCGGGTGCGACGTCTCCTCGGGGTGCGGCGTCTCCTCGGTGCGGCGTCTCCTCCGGTGCGACGTCTCTCTCTCGGGTTGCTAGGCGGATGTCAGGAAGGCCTGGTGCAGGCGCAGGTCGTCGGAGAGCTCGGGGTGGAACGCGGCCACCAGCACCGGGCCCTGGCGGCACAGCACCGGCCGTTCGGTGCCGTCGGTTCCGGCCACGGTGGCCAGAACCTCCACGCCGTCCCCCACCCGCTCGACCACCGGGGCCCGGATGAAGGTGGCCGGGAAGTCGCCGCCGGCCAGGCCGGCCACTGCCACCGGCGCCTCGAAGGAGTCCACCTGGCGGCCGAAGGCGTTGCGGCGCACGGTCACGTCCACCGCCGAGAACGACCGCTGGTCGGGCCTGCCGTCCACCACCTCGGCGGCCAGCAGGATCATGCCCGCACACGTGCCGAAGGCGGGGAGCCCGTCGGCCAGGGCGCCGGCCAGCGCCTCGAACAGCCCGGAGGTGGCCAGCAGGCGGGACAGGGTCGTGGACTCGCCACCGGGGAGGATCAGGGCCTCGAGGCCAGCCAGGTCCTCGGGCCGGCGCACCTCCACGGGGTGGGCCCCGAGGGCGGCGACCGCCTCAGCGTGGAGAGCGGACGCGCCCTGCAGGGCGAGGATCCCGACCTTGGTACCGGCCGGCCGCGACACCTGGGGGCATCCTGGTCACGCCTCCAGTGTAGGTGCCCCCGCCCCCGTGGGACGGGTAAACGGGTTGCGACCACAGGCGGGAACGTGTCCCCGGTCCGGTGAGGGAAGGGGCGGCGGGTGCTACCAGCCCCGGTCGGCCAGGCGGACGTCCACCGAGGTGGACTCCTCGCCCCGCATGGCCTCACCCAGGCCCCGGCTCACCTTGGCCACGATGTGAGGGTCGCCGAAGTGGGCGGTGGCCTCCACCACCGCCTTGGCCCGTCCCTCGGGGTCGGCGCTCTTGAAGATGCCCGAACCCACGAACACGGCCTCGGCACCGAGCTGCATCACGAGGGAGGCGTCGGCCGGCGTGGCGATGCCCCCGGCGCAGAACAGCGGCACCGGGAGCCGCCCGGCATCCGCCACCTCCCGGACCAGCCCGACCGGCGCCTGGAGCTGCTTGGCCCAGCCGTAGACCTCGGCCGAGTCGGCGGTGGTGAGGCGGCGGATGTCGCCCAGGATGGAGCGGAGGTGGCGGACCGCCTCCTTGACGTCGCCGGTGCCGGCCTCGCCCTTGGAGCGGATCATGGCCGCGCCCTCGGAGATGCGGCGCAGGGCCTCGCCCAGGGTGGTGGCCCCGCACACGAACGGGACGGTGAAGGCCCACTTGTCGATGTGGTGGGCCTCGTCGGCCGGGGTGAGCACCTCGCTCTCGTCCACGTAGTCCACCCCGAGCGCCTCCAGGACCTGGGCCTCGGCGAAGTGGCCGATGCGAGCTTTGGCCATCACCGGGATGGTGACGGCGGCCTTGATGCCCTCGATCATCGACGGGTCGCTCATGCGGGCCACGCCGCCGTCACGGCGGATGTCGGCGGGGACCCGCTCCAGGGCCATGACCGCCACCGCCCCCGCAGCCTCGGCCAGTGCGGCCTGCTCGGGGGTGACGACGTCCATGATCACGCCGCCCTTGAGCATCTCCGCCAGGCCCCGCTTGACCCGATCGGTGCCGGTCGTGCGCCCTGCGTCCATGTCGTCAGACTACCGCCCGGCCCGGAGCCCGGCGGCTGGTTTCGGGAGGTGGGTCAGGACGTGGTGGCGGTGGCCCCCGCCCGCGGGAGCTCCACCCACGTCTGGCCCGCGGGCAGGGCGATCGGTGCCCCGCCGGCGTCGGTGTAGGACGTCATGGACGACTGGGTGGGCTTCGACCACCGGCCCTTGAGGAGCGTGCCGTTGGCGAGGACCCAGGCGTCGCCGGAACCGATCACCTGGGCCTCGTCCACCTGGGCGCCGGTGGGGTCGGTGGCCCCTGCCACCGGCGTGTAGGGCACGAACTGGACGATGACGGTGGTGGCGGTGACCGGCTTGCCGCCCTCGAGCGTGTCCGCCGTCCCGTTCATCGACCGCTTCCAGTCATGGCCGGCGGGGTCCCAGTCGAAGGCCACGGAAACCGAGCCCACGGTGACTGCAAGGTGGGTGGCGGGGCCGCCTCCGGGCGGCGCGAACGGCTGGCCGGCGGTCAGGAAGGGACTGAAGGCCGGGGGCGGCTTGGCCCCCGCCGGGGCGTGCTTGTAGAGCGCCGGCGTGCTCGTGTACTGGTTGTGAGGGGCGGCGTGCAGCGACCGGCGGGGGAAGGCGGCGCCATCGTCGTTGGGGCTCACGGCGACGATGCCGGCGGTGCTGCGGATGAGCTGGTCGAAGCGGGCCGAGCCCCCCGAATAGGCGAAGACCCCCCCGAAGGCCGAGGCGATGTTGGGGTCGGTCGGGCGCACCGAGCGGACGGGGCCCAGCTGGGCGGCGTCGTTGGACTGGAACACCGCCATCAGCCGGGTGAGCCCACCTTCCACCACCTCCTCGTAGATGACGTCGGCGGCGTCGATCCCCACCTGGGGCATGGCCTCCCGCACGTTGTCGATCTTCACCTCGAGCGCCGGGCGGGCCGCCCTCGACGGGTCGGCCGCCGCCAGGCCGGTCAGCGGGAAGGTGGGCGGGACGGTGGTGGTGGTCCTGGTGGCGGCCGGCCTGGCCGCGTGCTTCTTCGACCCCGAGCACCCGGCCCCCACCAGGGCGGCGGCGAGGAGGAGGACGACGACGCGACCTCCGGTGCCAGGGAGGCCGACGGGCCGGTGGGGGTCTCGCACGATCACAGCTCCTTCAGTGCCTGGATCCGCTCCTCCAGGGGTGGGTGGGTGTCGAACAGGCGGTTGAGCCGTGCCAGGCGACCCTGCTCGGGTTCGCGGGCCAGGGGCGACTCGATCCACAGGTGGGCGGTGGCCCGCGACCCCGAGTGGACGACCGTGGTGTCGTCGCGGAGCTTCTCCAGGGCCGACAGGAGGCCGGGCGGGTACCGGGTGAGCTGCACCCCGCTGAAGTCGGCCAGCGCCTCCCGGCGGCGGCTCACCGCGAACTGCATCAGGCGGGCCACCAGCGGCGCCAGGAGCAGGAGCACGAAACCGAGCACCGCGATGACGACGCCCGCTCCCCCGCCGCCGTCGCTGTCGTGGTCGCGCTGGCGGGGGCCGCCCCACCACATGAAGCGCAGGGCGAAGTCGGCCATGAGAGTGATGATCCCCACGAAGGTGACGGCCAGCGTGGAGACGAGGATGTCGTAGTTCTTGACGTGGCTCAGCTCGTGGGCCAGCACGCCCTCCAGCTCGATGCGGTTCATCTTGCCCAGCAGCCCGCTGGTAACGGCCACCGCCGCGTGCTTGGGGTCCCGCCCGGTGGCGAACGCGATGGGCGCGGGGTCGTCGATGATGTAGATCCGGGGCTTGGGCAACCCGGCGGCGATGCACAGCCCCTCCACCAGGTTGTGCAGCCGGGCGTACTCCTCGGGCGGGGCTGGGCGGGCGTGGCTCATGGCCAGGGCCACCGCGTCGGACTTCCAGTACCCGGCCACCGATCCGATGACCGTCACCACCAGGGCCACGACGAGGAAGATGAGGCCGAGGCCGAGGAGGCGGTCGACGGCCTCGGCCACCAGGGCCACGAGCACCACGAAGACCAGCACGAGCAGCACCGAACGTCGCTTGTTGGCCGAGATCTGGTCGTACAGGTGGATCGGCTCCCCGGGTCAGGCGGCGCCCTGGCCGCCCGACCCCATCAGAACTGGACGGTGACGGGCCCCCGGGACGTGTCGTCGGCCTCGAAGTACTCGCGCGCCGTGAACCCGAAGGCGCCGGCCAGGATGTTGGACGGGAAGCTCTGGATCTTGGTGTTCAGCTTCAGCACCGAGTCGTTGTAGAACTGGCGGGCGTAGGCGATGCGGCCTTCCGTGCCCGACAGCTCCTCCTGCAGCTCCAGGAAGTTCTGGTTGGCCTTCAGGTCCGGGTAGGCCTCGGCCACCGCGAACAGCGACTTCAGGGCGCCGGTGATCTGGTTCTCGGCCTGGGCCTGGCCGGCCACGCCGCTGGCGTTGATGGCGTTGGCCCGGGCCGAGGTGATGGCCTCGAACGTGCCCTTCTCGTGGGCCGCGTAGCCCTTCACGGTGTTCACCAGGTTGGGGATCAGGTCGTAGCGGCGCTTGAGCTGCACGTCGATCTGGGCCCAGGCGTTGTCGATGCGGTTGCGGAGCCTGACGAGGCCGTTGTAGGACGCGACCACGTAGAGCAGCAGCAGGACCACCGCCACCACCACCACGATTGCCAGGACCATCGGACCTCCGAGGACGACCGTCGCCATCATAGGGCGGGCCCCACCCCTGGGTAGGGTGACCCCGTGGGACGTCGTCGGGTGGCAACGGGGGTCACCGCCCTCGTGTCGGTGGCCTGCACGGCGGCTGCCTGCGGGTCGGGCGCGGGCACGGTGGGCACCGGCGCGGCGCCCACCCGGGCCTCCACCGCCAGCTCCACGTCCATGCCCGTGGCCGACGCCATCGCGCCCTCCACGTCGGTGACGGCCACCACCCGCACGTCGGTCCCGGCCACCGCCACCACCTCACTGCTCACCGCCGTTCGGGCCGCCCACCAGCCGGGTTTCGACCGGGTGGTGTTCGAGTTCGCCAACGCCGTCCCCGGCTACTCGGTGGGGTGGGTGGAACGCCCGGTCCGGCAGGAGGGCTCCGGTACCGAGGTGGCGGTGGCCGGCCCGGCGGTGCTCGAAGTGCGCATGGCGGCGGCCAGCGGCGTCGACCTCTCGCCCGCCGGTGCCCGGACCACCTACGCCGGCTCGTCCCGCATCACGCCTCCCGACACCACGGTGGTGAGAGAGGTGGTCTCGGCGGGCGACGCCGAGGGCGTCCTGCGCTGGGTAGCCGGCGCATCGGGCCGGGGCCGGTTCACGGTGTCGACGCTGGAAGGCCCGCCCCGCCTGGTGGTCGACCTCACGGCCTCCTGACCTCCCGGCCCGCCCGCCGCAGGGCGGACTCGTAGATCCCCAGGTAGCGCTCGGCCAGGCGGTCAATGGCGAAGGTGGCCGCCCGGGTGTCGCCGCCCGCCACCAGGCGGGCGGCGAGGGGCGGTTCCCGCAGCACCCGGGTGAGCGCCTCGCCGAGGGCCCGGGCGTCGGCCGGCGGCACCAGCAGGGCCTCCCGGTCGTGGCGGGCCACGTTGCGGTAGCCGGGAAGGTCGCTGGCCACGATGGCGGTGCCGGCCGCCATCCCTTCCAGCAGCACCATGCCGAACGACTCGCCGTGTAGCGACGGCGCGCACAGCACATCGGCCCCCCGCAGCCGCTGGGCCTTCTCCTCCTCGGTGAGGCGGCCCAGCCACTCCACCCGGGAGTCACCGGCCGCCTCGGCCCGGAGGCGGTGGGTCTCGGGGCCGTCGCTGGCCACCCACACGCGGACGTCCTGGGGCACGTGGGCGAGGGCGGCGAGCAGGACCTCGAGGCCCTTGCGGGCCTCGTGGCGGCTGACGAACACCACCGTCGGGCGGTCGGTCGGCCACGGCGTGGCCTTGGCGAAGCGATCCAGGTCGATCCCGTTGCCGACCACTTCGTACTCGCCGCCGAGGGCCCTGGATGCCATGTCCCGGGCGTCGTCGGACACCGCGCAGCGCAAGTGGAGCCGGCGCCCGAGGTGGCGGGTGAGCGGACGCAGCCAGGTGTAGGCGGCGCTGCCGCCGGCGGCGTGGAACGTGCCCACCAGGGCGGTTGACGACACCGTCACCGCCGTGAGGCACGGCCCCGGCACCAGCGGCTCGTGCAGGTGGAGCACGTCGAAGCCCTCGTCGCGCACGGCCCGGATGGTGCGCAGGGCGCACGGGAAGTCGGGCGCGATGGGCGCCACCGACCCGTTGGCCAGGGCGCCCATGGTGTTGCCCAGGGGGACGACGCCCACCTCCGGCGGAGGCCCGTCGCAGGGTCCGAGGACGCGAGCGTGGTGGCCGAGGGCGCGCAGGCTGCGGGCCAGCCCCAGCGCCTGGCCCTGCACGCCCCCGGGAAGCGAGAGGCTGTACGGGCACACGACGCCGACGCGCACAGGCGGAGCGTACCGGCCGGCCGCCGGCGGCCGACAGGGGCGCAATACTGGCCCGATGACCGACGACAACCTGACCAGGGCGGAGGCCCAGGAGCGGGCCACCAAAGTGGCGTCCGTCGCCTACGAGGTGTCCCTCGACCTGACCTCCGGCGACGCCACGTTCACGTCCGATACCACCATCAGGTTCACCGCTCCCCTGGTCGGGCTGGCCACCTTCGTCGACCTGGACGCCGAGGCGGTCCGCGACATCACTTTCAACGGCAAGCCCTTCCCGACCAGCGCGTGGGACAAGGGCCGGGCCCGGGTGGCGGTGCGTGGCCTACTGGCCAACAACGAACTGCGCATCGTGGCCGACTGCGCCTACCAGCACACCGGTGTGGGCCTGCACCGGGTGGTCGACCCCGTGGACGGCAAGACCTACCTGCACACCCAGTTCGAGCCCTTCGACGCCCACCGGGTGTTCGCCTGCTTCGACCAGCCCGACGTCAAGGGGACGTTCGCCCTCACGGTGACCGCCCCCGAGGGGTGGACGGTGATCTCCAACTCGCCCGTCCTCTCCTCCGACGGCAACGTCTGGCGCTTCGGTCCCACCCCCGAGATCTCCAGCTACCTGGCCGCCGTCGTGGCCGGGCCGTACCACTCGGTGCACGACTCTCACGGCGCCCTGGCGCTGGGGCTGTTCTGCCGGGAGTCCCTGGCTCCCCACCTGGATCCCGAGGAGATCTTCACGATCACCCGCCAGGGCCTCGACTTCTTCTCGTCGGAGTTCGACTACCCGTTCCCGTTCGAGAAGTACGACCAGCTCTTCGTCCCCGAGTTCAACTTCGGGGCGATGGAGAACCCCGGGTGCATCACCTTCAACGAGAGCATGGTGTACCGGTCCCGGGTCACCGAGGCGGCTCGCGAGGGCAGGGCCAACACCATCCTCCACGAGATGGCCCACATGTGGTTCGGGGACCTCGTCACCATGCGGTGGTGGGACGACCTGTGGCTCAACGAGAGCTTCGCCACCTACATGGCCTACCTGGCGTCGGCCCAGGCCACCCGGTTCCGCCGGGCCTGGGTGCGCTTCGCCTCGGGCATGAAGAACGCCGCCGCCAGCCAGGACCAGCTGCCGTCCACCCACCCGATCTCGGCCGACATCGTGGACACCGACGCCGTCCGCCTCCACTTCGACGGCATCACCTACGCCAAGGGCGCGTCGGTGCTCAAGCAGCTCGTGGCGTGGGTCGGCCCCGACGCCTTCCGCACCGCCCTCCAGGGCTACTTCCCCGACCACGAATGGGACAACGCGACCCTGGCCGACCTGCTTGACGCCCTGGAGCGCACGAGTGACCGCGACCTCGGCGCGTGGTCCAAGGAGTGGCTGGAAACGGCGGGCGTCAACACCCTCAAGGCCGATGCCGACGTGGACGCCGAGGGCGCCTACACCCGGTTCCACGTGGTCCAGGACGCCGTCGCCACCCAGCCGACCCTGCGGTCCCACCGGGTGGCCATCGGCCTGTACTCGCTGGCCGACGAAGGCCTGGTGCGCACCCACCAGGTGGCCCTCGACGTCACCGGGGCCCGCACCGAGGTCGTGGAGCTGGTCGGCCGGCCCCGGCCCGACCTGGTGCTCCTCAACGACGACGACCTGACGTACGCCAAGGTGCGGCTGGACGAACGGTCGCTGGCCACGCTCCAGCAGCACCTGAGCGCCATCGTCGACCCCCTGGCTCGCACCCTGTGCTGGGCGTCCACCTGGGACATGGTGCGCGACGCCGAGCTGCCGACCCGGCGATTCGTCGAGCTCGTGCTGGCCCACGCCGCCGACGAGGAGGACGACAGCGTCCTCGGCCGCCTGCTGGGCCAGGCCAGTGCCGCGGTGAACGCCTTCGGCGACCCCACCAACCGGGCCGCCTCCCGCGCCCAGCTGGCCGCCGCCGCCTGGGACGGCCTGTCGGCGGCCGACCGGGGCAGCGACCGCCAGCTGGTCTGGGGCCGCCACTGGCTCGGTGCCATCGACGACGCCTCGTCCCTGGCCCGGGCCCGCGGGCTGCTGGACGGCACCACCGAAGTGGCCGGCCTGGTGGTGGACACGGACCTGCGCTGGGAGGTCCTCGGCACCCTCGCCGCCCACGGTGTCGACGACGACGGCGCCCTGGTGGAGGCGGAGCTCGAGCGCGACCCCACCGACATCGGCGAACGCCGGGCCGCCACCCGCCGGGCCCTGCGCCCCTCGCCGGAGGCCAAGCAGGCGGCGTGGGACCGCCTCCACGGCGGCGACATCAGCCTGGCCACCATGCGGGCCATCGCCGGCGGCTTCGCCGACTTCGGTCAGGAGGACCTGGTGCGGCCCTACGTGCAGCCGTACGTCGCCGGCCTCCGCCGGCTGTGGGAGGAGCGCCCCCGGGAGGAGGCACTCAGCCTGGCCGGTGGGCTGTTCCCCGGTGTCCTGGTGGACGACGACGTGGTGGCGGCGGTGGACGCCGCACTGGCCGACGACGGCCTGCCCGGCCCCCTCCGCCGGATCCTGGTGGAAGGAAAGGACGGCCTGGAGCGGGCGCTTCGAGCCCGCACCGCCGACCGGGCCGCCGCCACCGCCTGACCTCGGCCTGGGCCGGTTGCGGGAGCCTCCGGTTCCTCGTCGACCCCGCTACCCGTGGGTGCGGGCCGAGGCCCTCCCCCGACGTGGCCGTCCCCACGCCATCCTGGCCCGCTTGAGACCGGGAACGGGTACCCGGGAAGCGGCCGGTAGCATGGGCGGGCAGGACGCAACCCGGCTGTCCGCGACACGGCAGGAGACCGCACCGTGCTGATCCCCCCCCGACCGGTTCCCCCTCACCGCCCGAGCGCGATGGTCGCGCCCTGGGGACCGACCGGTGGGGTGGCCGACGGGAGCGCCCGCTGAGCGGCCGCCGGGCCAGCTTCGGCAAGCGGGATCGGGAGCGGGCGAAGAAGGAGAAGGCGGCCGCCAAGCGGGACGCCCGCCAGACCCGGGCCACCGAGGCGGCGGAGGCGGCCGAGAACCCGGTGGCCGGCGCCGCCCCGGGCGGCGGCGGGGAGGCGGCCACGGCCCGGCTGCTCGAGTCCCTGGCCGCCCTGCACGAGCGCTTCGACGCCGGGGGCATGTCCCTGGACGACTTCGAGGAGCAAAAGGCCGAGCTGCTGGGCCGCCTGACCGTGGAATAGCGCGACCGGCCCGGTCGGGGCCGACGACGGCCAGCCGGGCCGTCCCCGGCCTCGACGACGGTCCGGGGCCCCGAGGGCCGCCGGTCCCGGGCGGCGACGGCCATCGGCTATCCTTCGGTGCCGCCGGCCACCCGCCGGCCGCTCGCCGGCCACGCCGGCGGGGCCCCGAGAACCTCCTCGACCGGGCCCACGTGCCCTCGAACGGAGCTTCCCGTGCCGCCCACCTTCGCCGACGTCGGCGTCCCCGCCGACCTGGTCGGCCTCCTCTCCCGCCGGGGCGTGACCCAGCCCTTCCCCGTGCAGGCCGCCACCCTGCCCGACGCCCTGGCGGGGCGCGACGTGTGCGGCTGCGCCCCCACCGGGTCGGGCAAGACCCTGGCCTTCGGGCTGGCCCTCGCCCTCCGCACCGGCAAGGCCCAGCCCCGCCGCCCCCGAGCGCTCGTCCTCGTGCCGACCCGGGAGCTGTGCGCCCAGGTGTCCCTGGAGGTACGCCCGCTGGCCGGGGCCCGAGGTCGCACGGTGGCCGCCGTCTACGGCGGCACCGGCTACGAGGCCCAGCGCCGGGCCCTGCGCCAGGCGGTCGACGTCCTGGTGGCCACTCCCGGGCGCCTCGAGGACCTGGTGGCGAGGGGCGACGCCCGCCTCGACGCCGTCGACGTGGTGGTGGTGGACGAGGCCGACCGCATGGCCGACATGGGGTTCCTGCCCGCCGTCCGCCGCCTGCTCGACGCCACCCGACCGGACCGCCAGACCCTGCTCTTCTCGGCCACCCTCGACGGCGACGTGGACGTCCTCGTGCGCCGCTACCAGCGCGATCCCCGCCGCCACGACGTGGCCCCGGAGCCGACGGCGGTGGACGTGGAGCACCTGTTCTGGGACGCGGAGCGGGCCCAGCGGGTGGCCCTGACGGTGGAGCTGGTCGAGCACCACCGGCGCGCCATCGTGTTCTGCCGCACCCGCCACGGCGCCGACCGCCTCACCGGCCAACTGTCCAAGGCCGGGGTCAAGGCGGTCGTCATCCACGGCAGCCGCACCCAGGGCCAGCGGGACCGGGCCCTGGCCGCGTTCACCGACGGCCGGGCCACCACCTTGGTGGCCACCGACGTGGCCGCCCGGGGCATCCACGTGGACAGCGTCCCGTGCGTCGTCCACTTCGACCCGCCCGGCGACCACAAGGACTACGTCCACCGCTCGGGCCGCACCGGCCGGGCCGGCGCCGGGGGCACGGTGGTCTCCTTGGTGGGTCCCGAGCACCGCAGTGCGGTGCGGGCCATCCAACGGGCGCTCGGGCTGCCTCAGGGCACGGACCCTCGGGGCGCGAGGGACGGTGCCATTGAACGCTCGCCGGCCGCCCGGGCCGAGCCGAACCGTCGCCCGGCAGCCGCCGCCCCGGTGGCGCCCCGGCGCATGGGCGAGCCGGGAGCCGGCCGGCGGCGCCCGACGCGTGCCCGTGGGTGCGGCGACCAGCCCGGGCGGCCTCGGCAGGGCCGCCAGGGCCCGTCGGCCCCCAGTCGTCGCCGCCGACCGCGCTGAGGCCCGGCCCCCCTCCGCCGGGTTCGCCGGGTGGCCGGCCTGGTGGCGCTGGGCCTCGGGGCTGCCCTCGTGGGGTTGCTGGTGGCGGGGGCGTGGAGCAAGCACAGCATCGTGCTGGGCGCACCACCGACCTGGGCGCCCACTGGAAGACGACCCTGGTCGACGACAACCGGGCCAAGACCGGTTCGCCGGCCAACGACAGCGGCGTGACCGGTTTGGCGGTGGACAGCACCGGCGGCGGCGGGCCCCGCGAGCCCAGGGGATCGGGTTACAAGCCGAAGATCCGCAGGATGCGCCGAGTCCCCCGGCCGGTCCGCCGGTAGACCGCCTTGCGGGCGAGTCGCTTGCCGAGCGGCCCCGGCCCCTTGGCGGCGGCCTGGACGTCGCCCATGATCCTGGCCGCCCGGTACAGGTTCCGCCGAAGCGTGCTCACGCTACCGACGCTACCGCACGGCCCGGGCCGTGCCGGGCCGCGGGGATGCCGGGAGACGCCGCCGACGACGCTGTCCAGCGTCGGCGACGCCAATGGCCCGCCTGCGGCGCGGTGGCCGGCGGCATTCGGGCCACTGATAATGGCTCGACCGGGGCCGTCGGCTCCTTGGCGACGCACTGAGGAGCGCCAACCGAGCAGGCGTCAGCCGCCCCTCCACCTCCGGGTCGGATCTCGACAGAACGCCGCCTCAACGTGAGGCGCGACCCCCACCCGTCCAAGGAGGAGCGGGGCGGCCACAAAGGCCGCCCCGCTCAAGGAGATCAGCTCATGGTGAAACCGGCGGAGGGACGTACGCAACTGGGCACGTACCGTCCTGGATGAACGTGCCGCCCGGCAACAAGAAGTTCACGAAGTCGTCTCCCTCCTCGCCATAGAATGTCCCGCCTGCGAGCGGGTTGGGTGTCCCCGGCGGGCTCTGAAAGAGGCTCAGCATGTCGACATCATCGACGCCAGGGCCACCGCAGAAGAGCCCCTGTTCGTAGACGTTGCTGACAATCTCGTTGCCCTCACCACCGAGGAAGACGCCTGTCCCGTTCACGCCGCTGACGTAATCGTCGCCGGCCTCGCCGTAGAACGTTCCGCCAGAGAGGGTGACCACAGTGTCGTTCCCGTCGCCCCCGTAGAAGGTCCCACCG
>JBHELO010000033.1:0-31105 GCA_046263055.1 Acidimicrobiales bacterium
CCCCAAGGCCACCAAGACCATCGACATCGAGGACTTCGTGGACCTCGACACCATCGATCCCGTCTACTACGAGCGGCCCTACTACCTCGTCCCCGACAAGGGCGGCACCAAGGCCTACGCCCTGCTGCGCCAGGCCATGCAAGAGACCAACAAGGTGGGCATCGCCCGGGTCGTGCTGCGCACCAAGCAGTACCTGGCCGCCATTCGGCCCAAGGGCGACGCCCTCGTGATGGAGACCATGCTCTTCGCCGACGAGGTGGTGCCCGACGACGAGCTCGACCTCCCCCGCGACGACGTGGAGGTGTCCGAACGGGAGGAGAAGATGGCCCGCCAGCTCATCGACTCACTCTCCACCGACTTCGAGCCGTCCAAGTACCGCGACGAGTACCGGGAGCGGGTGCTGGAGCTCATCGAGCAGAAGGCGTCGGGCCAGGAGATCGTGGTGGAGGAGCCCACCGAGGAGCCCACCAAGGTGGTGGACCTCATGGCCGCCCTGGAGGCCAGCCTGGCCGCGGTCAAAAAGGAGAAGGCGGGCGGGTGAGCCCGTCGTCGACGCTCGAGGTCACCGTCGACGGCCGCCAGCTCAAGCTGTCCAACATGGACAAGGTGCTGTACCCGGCGGTCGGGTTCACCAAGGGCCAGGTCATCGACTACTACAACCGCATCGCGCCCGTACTGTTGCCCCACCTCCGGCACCGGGCGCTCACCCTGAAGCGCTACCCAAACGGCGTGGACGGCCAGTTCTTCTACGAGAAGAACTGCCCGTCGCACCGCCCGCCCTGGGTGGAGACGGTGGCCGTCTGGAGCGGCCGCAACAAGGCCGACGTCAACTACTGCCTGGCCAACGACCTGGCCACCCTGGTCTGGGTGGCCAACCTGGCGTCATTGGAGCTGCACACGTCGCTGGCCCACGCCGACGACGTGGGCCGCCCGACCATGCTGGTCTTCGACCTAGACCCCGGGGCCCCGGCGGCCATGCCCGAGTGCGCCCGGGTCGGCCTCCTGGTACGCGAGGTCCTCGACCAGCTGGGCCTGGCCTGCTTCCCGAAGACGTCGGGGTCCAAGGGGCTGCAGCTGTACGCCCCCCTGAACACCCCGGCCGGCTACGACGACACGAAGCCCTTCGCCCACGCCCTGGCCCGCCTGCTGGAGTCCCGCCACCCCGACCTCGTGGTGTCGCAGATGGCCAAGGAGCTGCGGGGCGGCAAGGTCTTCATCGACTGGAGCCAGAACGACCCGGTGAAGACCACGGTGTGCGTGTACTCCCTGCGGGCCCGGGAGCGGCCGACGGTGTCGGCCCCCCTCACCTGGGACGAGGTGGAGCGGGTGGCGCAGACGGGTGACGCCGGCCCCGTCACCCTGGACGCCGACGCCGTCCTGGCCCGGGTGGCGGCCGACGGGGACCTCTTCCAGCCGGTGGCCGAGCTCGAACAGGTACTGCCCCGGTTCCCGGCCTGAGATCGGCGCCGGGCGGAGGGGGACGGCGTCAGCGCACGACGACGAGGGTGGCCTCGGGCACGTCGGGGTGGAAGAACAGGGTGACGGCACCGAGCGGCGGCGGGTCGGTGGCCTCGTCGACCACCACCACCGGGGCGTCGGGCTCGGGCTGCAAGGCGTCGCGGAACCCGAAGGCCAGGCCGGCGGCCACGGTGGCGCCCAGGAGGCGCCGCACGAGACCCGTCGGTCGAGGCTGTGCCGGCTGCGCCGCGACGCCCATCCCTGCCATGGTAGGGCGGCAGGGGCCTCCGGTCGGTGCGGAGACCTCGCCGTCCCCGGCTAGCGGGCCGCCGCCCGCGTCGCCGACGGCCGGCCGGGCTGGCGGCGGGGTGACGGCGTCCCCCACCCACGTTCAGACGTGGAGGGCGGACCGCATGGACGCGGCCGCGCCGGCGTTGGCCAGGCGGGGCAGGTGCAGGGCATCCTCCATGGTGGCGAGCAGGGAGTAGTGGTCGAAGCGGGCGGCGGCCGTCGTGCCCGGTGGGACCGACGGCGCGGCCGCCACCGTGTACACGTGGTTGCCGGCACCGTTGTCGCTCTCGTCGTAGGTCACGAACAGGGCCGTGCTCCCGGCCCGGTAGAGGGGTGAGTCGAAGACCTTCGGCAGCCATCGCGAGAGCCAGGCGTCACCCGTGGCCACCGGGCAGTCGTGCTCGTCGTCGCACAGGTTCGGCGTCAGGAAGGCGAAGCGGGGCAGCGTGGAGCCGGCCAGGTCGGACGCCAGTTCGCCGCCGTCGGGCGTCCCCATCGGCACCGAGTCGGTGCGGTAGGCGGCGGCCCCGGTGGTGAAGTAGGCCGCCGGGTTGTGCTTCTTGGCGTACTTGCCGGACGACGCCCCCGTGAACCCGACCGTCGGCAGGTCCTCCTCGTAGGACTTCCAACCGGCGGCGCCGACCTGGTTGAAGATGCTGTCGGCGCCCGTCGGGCAGTCGGTGCAGTCGGTGGTGATGCCCTGGGTGCCGCCGCTGGTCAGGGCAATGTAGTTGGGCAGCGACGGGTGGGAGACGGCGTGGGCGTCGGTGGCCAGCCCGCACTTGGCGGCCAGGCCGTTGAGGTACGGGCTGTGGCCCGCCACCTGGCTGTAGTCGTGGTTCTCGAGCACCACGATGACCACGTGGTCGTACGTGGCCGGTGCCGTCCGCCCGGCGCACGGCGCGCCGGCAGACACCACCGCGGTGGACCGGGCGGCGGTGGTCGTCGGGGACGAGGGGGCGCCCAGCGACGGCCTGGCGGTGGTCGTGGGGGCGGCGGTGGTCGACCGCCGGCCGCCGGCCGAGGACCCCGACCCGCAGGCGGCGACCACCAGGGCGACGGCCGCCACCAGTGGTGCCGCCGCCCGGGCCGCCGGCCGTCGGGGCCCGGCCGTCCTGGCGACGCCGGCGGGCGAGGCCGCGCTGGCGGCTCCGGCGGAGGCCCCGGCGGCCCCGAGGGCATCGGCGGCCGGGGTTGGGGCCATGGCCCGCCTGGCCCTATCCGGCCGGGGCCGGGGCGGAGGCGGGGATGGTCGGCTTGGGGCCGAGGCGGACGTTGGCGAAGGCCACGTTGAGGGCCTCCTGGGCCGGCGCCTCGGATGCGGTGATGAGCCGGGCGATGTGGTCGGGGTCGGCCTCGTAGCCGGCCTCGGGCGACAGGTGGGGGTTGCGGAACCGGGTGGCGTAGTTCTGGTTGGCGGCGGTGAGGGCCAGGTGGAAGCGCGGGTCGCGCCGGCGGGCCTCCCGGAGGAAGCGGCGGGCCCGGGGGCGGACCGCGTAGAAGTTGCGGTAGGCCCGGCGCAGGCCGTCGGAGAGCTGGGCGGCAGTCATGCGGGCCGGCTCGAACACCGGTGTATAGAGGTTGTAGCGCTTCCAGTCATAGCTGGTGATGCGGCCGTCGTGGGCCATGCGGGCGAAGGTGTGGGTGCCCGGATACGGGGTGAGCACTGCGAAGTGGGCGACGTCCACCCCGATCCGGTCAACCACCTCCACCGTCTCGTCGAACACGCCGGGCCCGTCGGTGTCGAAACCGAAGATGAAGCCGCCCTCCACCCCGATCCCCCGCTTGTGGAGGGCCTCGATGAGCTCGCCGTACTCGCCCGGGCGGTTCTTCTTGTTGGCCTCCACCAGGCTGTCGCGCGAGACGCTCTCGAAGCCGGTGAACACCACCCGGCAGCCCGCCCGGGCCGCCAGGTCCAGCAGCCTGGGGTTGCGGGCCAGGCCGATCGACGCCTGGGCCCCCCACGTCACCTTGCACTTGCGGCGCACGATCGTCTCGCACAGCAGCTCGGTGTACTCCAGGTCGGCGGCCAGGTCGTCGTCCAGGAAGAACACGTAGGCGAAGCTGCCGAGGTGCTGGCCCGCCTTCTTGATCACGTTGATCTCGTCCACCACCCGGTCGGGGTCGCTGTGGCGCGAGCCCCGGCCGTTGATGCGGATCACCGAGCAGAAGTCGCAGTTGAACCGGCACCCTCTCGTGGTCTGGAGGGTGTTGAGCGGGGCGTAGCGGGTCAACGGGAACTTCTTCAGCTCCCCGGCCCAGGTGTCGGCGGTGGGGACCGTCTCCATGCCCAGCCACTCGCCCTTGTACAGCGGCTGGAGGCGCTTGGCGGCGGCGTCGGCCAGGACCCGGTCGATGATGCTGTCGGCCTCGCCGCACACCACCGCGTCGGCGTGGCGCAGGGCCTCCTCGGGCAGGAGCGACGGGTGCACGCCGCCCAGCACCACGGGCACGCCCCGGGCCCGGAAGGCGTCAGCCACCCGGTAGCACTGGGGCGAGCTCATGGTCCACACCGTGATGCCCACCAGGTCGGGCGTGACGTCGGTGGGCACCTCGTCGAACTGCAGGTCGACGATGCGGGTGCGCCAGCCGCAGCGCCGGGCGTGGGCCGCCAGCGTCATGAGCGACATGGGCGGCATGCGGTGGCCAAAGGTCTGGAAGATGCCGGTTCCCAGCCAGGCCGGGGAGAGCAGCAGCAGCAGGGGCCGGTCGTCCACCGGCCCCGAGGTTACGCCCCGCCGGCGGGGGCCGCTCACCCGGGCGGTGAGGGCGTGAACCCGACCCGGAGCTGCTTGAGGCCCCGCACCACGAAGTGGTCGCGCCACTCGGGCTCCTCGAGCAGGTGAAGGTCGGGGAAGCGCCGCAAAAGGGTGGTGACGGCGGCGCGCGACTCCAGGCGGGCCAGCGACGCTCCCAGGCAGAAGTGGGCGCCCCCGCCGAAGGCCAGGTGGCGGTTCTCGGTGCGGCCGACGTCCAGGCGGTTGGGGTCGGCGAACTGGGCCGGGTCACGGTTGGCGGCGGCGAGGGACACCGCCAGCTGCTCGCCCTTGGCGATGGCCTGGCCGCCCACCTCCACGTCGGTGGTGGCGATGCGGGCGGTGATGTGCACCGGTCCCTCGTAGCGCAACAGCTCCTCGACGGCGGTGCGGTCGAGGGACGGGTCGTCGCGCAGGCGGGCCAGCTCGTCGGGGTGGCGCAGGAGCATGAACATCCCGTTGCCCACCAGGTTCATGGTGGTCTCGAACCCGGCCAGGAGCAGGAGGGTGGCGGTGGTCAGCAGCTCCTCGTGGGTCAGGGTGCGGCCCTCCTCCTCGGCGGTGACCAGGGCGGTGATGAGGTCGTGGCCGGGCTCGGCACGCCGCTGCTCGATGACGTCGGTGAAGTACTGGGCCAGGTGCATGGTGGCGGCCATGCCCCGCACCTGGGCGTCGGGGTCGACGTAGCCGTCGAGCAGGCGGGAGGCGTCGGCCGACCAATCCCGGAACAGCTCGCGGTCGGACAGGGGGATGCCGAGCAGCTCGCAGATGACGGTGGTGGGCAGCGGGTAGGCGAGGTCGGCCAGCACGTCCATCTCGCCCCGGTCGGCCACCGCGTCGAGGGACTCGTCGACGATCGCCTGCACGCGGGAGCGCAGGCCCTCCACCACCTTGGGCGTGAACGCCTTGGTCACCAGCGACCGCAGCCGGGTGTGGTCGGGCGGGTCCAGGAACATCATCACCCGGGAGCCCACGACCCGCACGGTGGAGGCGTTCACCGCGTCGGGCCCCAGCCACTCGGGGTTGTTGGAGAACCGCGCGTCGCGGAGCACGGCGGCGGCGTCGGCGTAGCGCACCAGCACCCAGTTGCCGTCGGGCGCCCGGTGGACGGGGTCGTTCTCCCGGATCCAGTCGTACAGCGGGTAGGGGTCGGCCCGGTACTCGGCGGGGAACGGGTCGCCCAGCTTCCCCAGGGTGGCCGCCGGCGCGGTGCCCGCCACGGTTTCCGTCGTCTCCGTCACCCGACCAGAACTACCAGAGCTAGCCGTGCTATCGGCAACGCGCCCGCCGCCCCCGGCCGAACCGGCTTGACGGGATGAGGCGGGCGCAGGCCGGGGCGGGGAATGGCGGGTGCCGGGCGGCGGCGGCTTGAGTGGTGCGGTGAGCGCCGCCCGCCCGCCCGGCCGCCGTCGGCCCTGGTGAGCGCGGGCCGGGGGCGTGGCGCCCTGGCCGCCGCCGGCCTGGGGGCGGGCGCCCTCCTGGCCGCCAGCCTGCCGCCCTGGGGGTGGTGGCCGCTGGGGCCCGCCGGCGCCGCCGCCCTGGCCGCTGACCTGGCCGACCGGGCCTGGTCGCGGCGCCTCCTGGTGGGGGCCGCCGCCGGGCTCGGGCTCTACGGCCCGGGACTGTGGTGGATGACGGGTTTCTCGGCCCCGGGGTACGTGCTGACCACACTGCTGGAGGCGGGGATCCTGGGCGTGGCCATGGTGGCGGTGCCGCCCCGGCGAGGGCGCTTCCTGGCCTTTCCCGCCGCCCTGGTGCTGGCCGACGCCGTCTCCGGCCACTGGCCGTTCGGCGGCCTCCCCCTGGCCGGCGTGGCCCTGGGCCAGGCCGGCGGCCCGCTGGCGCCCGCCGCCCGCCTGGGTGGCCACCTCCTCCTCGTGGGGATGGTCGGCGTCGCCGGGGTGGCCGTGGCCGTCCTCGGCAAGGCCGTGGCCGGGGCGCACAGGCCCGCCCCCGGGGGCCCGGCCTGTCGCCGAGCCCCGGGCCGCCGGCGGATCGCCGGTTCCGTCGCCGGGCTGGCGGCGGTGGGCGCCGTCGCCCTGGCCGGCCACCTGGCCCGGCCCGGCCGCCAGGTCGGCACGTTGCGGGTGGCGGCCGTCCAGGGCGGGGGGGCCCGGGGCCTGCGGGCGGTGTTCACCGACCCGTCGGTGGCCCTCGACGCCTCGGTGGCGGCCAGCGCCCGGGTAAGGCGGCCGGTGGACCTGGTGGTGTGGCCCGAGGACGTGGTCAGCGTGGACGGCCCCCTTGCAGGGTCGGCCGAGGAGGCCACGGTGGCAGGCGTGGCCCGGTCCCTCGGGGCCACGACCGTGGCCGGCGTGGTGGAGGACGCCCCCGGCAACCGGTTCCGCAACGCGGCGGTGGCCTGGGGGCCCGACGGCCGCATCCTCGGCCGCTACGACAAGGTGCACCGGGTGCCGTTCGGCGAGTACGTCCCCCTGCGGGGAGTCGTCAGCCGGCTGGCCGACGTGTCCGCCGTGCCCCGTGACGCGGTGGCGGGCACCGGGCCCGGCCTCCTTCGGACCCCGGCCGGCCCCCTGGGGGTGGTCATCTCCTACGAGGTGTTCTTCGCCGACCGGGCCCGGGCCGCGGTGCGGGCCGGCGGCGAGGTGCTGCTGGTGCCCACCAACGCCTCCTCCTACACGACGTCGCAGGTGCCGGCCCAGGAGCTGGCCGCCGCCCGCCTGCGAGCCCTGGAGACGGGCCGGGACGTGGTGCAGGCGGCGCCCACCGGCTTCACCGCCGTCGTCGACCCGTCGGGCGCCGTCCACCGCCGCAGCCACCTCGGCCCGGCGGCGGTGGTGGAGGCCACGGTGGCCCGCCGGCGGGGCCAGACCGTGGCCACCCGCCTGGGCGACGGCCCGCTGGTGGCCGCCGCCGTGGTTACGCTTGCCCTCTCCCGCCCTTGGCGCAGAAAAGTTGAGCGTCCAGGACGCAGACTAGTTGTAGAGAATCCGGAGGATGGGTAAGATCGGGCCGAACAGATCGCATCCTGACCGGAGGTAACCGACATGGTCATGCGCTTCGACCCCTTCCGCGAGCTCGACCGCCTCACCCAGGACCTGTGGCCCCAGAACCGGCGGTCCACGACCACGGCCACCGTCATGCCGATCGACGCCTATCGCTCGGGTGACCGCTTCCTCGTCCACTTCGACCTGCCCGGCGTGGACCCGTCCAGCGTGGAGCTGACGGTGGAGAAGAACGTGCTCACCGTACGGGCCGAGCGCCAGGCCACCTGGGGGCCCGACGCCGAACTGGTCGTGGCCGAGCGGCCCCAGGGCGCGTTCACCCGCCAGCTGTTCCTGGCCGAGACCCTCGACACCGACAGGGTGGAGGCCTCCTACGACGCCGGCGTCCTCACCGTGACGATCCCGGTAGCCGAGGCGGCCAAGCCCCGGCGGGTCGAGATCGGCGGCCAGGGGAGCGGCTCCACCCCCATCACCACCGGCGCCTCCGCCGCCTCCTGAGGCCGGCCGGCGCCGGGCCGGCGAGCCGGAGGCGGTGCGAGCGGTCTTCCGGGCCTACGGCGGCCTGGTGTTCGCGGTGGCGTCCCGGGTGCTCGGCGACCGCAGTCTGGCCGAGGGCGCCACCCAGCAACCAGCAGGCGGACGGCTCGCCGGTGGCCGGCCTCCCGGGCTTCGGGATGGCCTGTACCAGTCCGACGTGAAGGCCAACAGCAGCGTGTCGCTGAAGACCATCGTGGTGGACCAGATCTTCGGCTTCGACCCCGACGCCGCCCTCGCCCCCACAACACGTTCCCCCTGGGCTTCTGGTTCGTCAACGCCGTGGGCCAGACGGTAGCCTACGTCGACGCCTGGGGGCAGCGCACCACTTCGGGCTACGACCACGTCGGGCGCCTGGTGGCCACCGACGGCCCGGCCGGGCCTTGGCGTCAGGACTACTTGGCCGACGGCAGCGTGCACACCCAGTCCCTCGACGGCGGGGTCCTGGCCACCGCCGCCTACGACGGGGCCGGCCAGTTGGCCAGCGTGGCCTACGCCAACACCACCTCCCTGTCGGCGCTCGCCAGGGACGGGGCCGGGCGCACCACCGGGCTCAGCTTCGGGGGGCCGGCGGGCGGCGGTCCCAGCCTCCTGACCTCGGATGCGGTGGTGCGCTCCCAGGCCGGCCGGGTGGTCACCGAGGCGGTGGACGGGGCCCCCGCCCCCACCGGGGCCTACGCCTACGACGGGGTGGGACGGCTGGTGTCAGCGGCGGTCCCGGGCCACGCCCTGACCTACGGCTTCGCCCCCTCGGGGGGGTGCGGGCCGCTGGCCCAGGCGGGGCGCAACACCGACCGCACGTCGGTCGCCGATAGCGTGGCGGGCACGGCCACCACCTACTGCTACGGCAACGACGACCGCCTCGTCTCCGCCACCGGCTCGGCCCCCGCCACCCCCACCTACGACCCCCACGCCAACACCGTCACCCTGGGCGCCACCACCTTCGGCTACGACGCCTCCGACCGCCACGCCACCACCGACGGCGGCCCCTCGGCGGTCAGCTACACCCGCGACGCCACCGACCGCATCATCGCCCGCAGCGAGGGCCCGGCCGCCATCCGCTACGACTACACCGGCCCCGGCGACAGCCCCAGCTTCACCACCGACGTCACCACCGGCGTGGTGGTGGGCGAGCGCTTCGTCCCCCTGGTGGGTGGGGTTAGCGTCGACCGCCGCTTCCCCGGGCTGGCCAACCTCACCGACGTGTGGAGCTACCCCAACGTCCACGGCGACGTGGTGGCCACCACCGACGGCTTGGGCACCAAGTCCGGCTCCACGCTCACCTACGACCCCTTCGGCGTCCCCACCACCGCCGTGCCCGACACCTCCTCGGCCGCCAACTTCGACTTCGGCTGGGAGGGCACCCACGAGCGGGGCACCGACCACACCCCCGGCCTCCTTCCCACCATCGAGATGGGGGCCAGGCCGTATGTGCCGACCCTCGGCCGCTTCCTCGGGGTCGACCCCGTGGAGGGCGGATCAGCGAACGACTACGACTACACCAGTGGGACCCGGTGAACGGGCAGGACTTGAACGGCGAGTCCGGGACTGACAAGAGGAACTCCGCGTGGTGTACCTCCTACCGACACCCGTCTCGTTGGAACCAGTGCCGTATAGCGCGCCGCGACGCCAAGTGGGCCGGAAATGCGGCCTATGACGAGTCGTTCATTCTCGTAAGGAATCCTCGCTTTGCGCAGTTCAGGCGCGAGGGAATCCAGAATGCAGTTCGTCATTGCGCTTGGTCTGCCTCCATGACGATGGACCTTGGTGAGCATGATGCTCGTGGCTTCCTCGGCCGACATGAGGAACCCGGGGACGTAAGTCACGACCACTTTGCGGATTTGCACAACAATGATGTTGGGGTCTCGATTGGTCAGAATTCGCATTCTAGAGCGGAGATACTTCGGTCCTGTAGTGGCAATTCCAGCCTCGATTACACGGGCGGTTAGGGCGATGCGTCTGCGCTCGATGACCCTGCTAGCAGTTGCGATCCTTGTCACTCATGGCTGTGGTCGACCAACCAGCGATGGTGTAGCCTCCCAGCGGCTTCGGCAACTGAAACTCTCGAAGGCTGCGTCAGTTCTGCCACCAGCTACGGTTGAGGTTGCCTCGATGGAACGACCCCCGTGTACGGACTCCGAGCCCTCTGCACAGTTGATCCGGGACTTCCACACGAATGCGGACTCGAGTATCGCAGTGGATTCTCTCTTGACATCGCTCCGTTCAGACAACTGGTCTATTGAGGGAGACCAATCCCTTCAAGAAGGAAGCCTCGCAAGGTCCATCTCTCTGACACGTCCGTTCGGATCATGGACTGCCACGGCGGTTATCCGACAACTTCGTTCGGCCCAGTCCTTCCAGGCTCCTGCTGGAAAACCCGCATCTTATGAGATCGAGGTTGTGCTGTCGGCTCCAGCTACTCATCGATGTTAAGAAGGCAGAACTGCCGACTTCGCAATAGCCGGTTTTCGCAGCATCGGCCACAACGCCTGCGTCACCCCAATCACCGGCCATGGCCCGCATCCGGCTCTTGGCCACCAGGCCATCCACCACGTTGAGCAGTGACGCCAGGTCGTCGGGCGATAGTTCGCCGATCACCGCCAGGCGGTCGCCCAGGACGTCCTCGGCGGCATGCAGGGGTCGGCGGGCAACGTCGTCGAACAGCACGTGGTCGGCGGAGACGTTGAACACCTCGGCGATGCGCATGTCTCTGCGGCTGAGCTAGCGGCGATCACTTCGACTGGCGTCCTCAGGGGTGGCCGCCCCGGACGGACCTACTTCACTAAGTCCCGCTACCAGACAGCATCAGCAGCTCAACGGCGTCTAGCTCTTTCGGCGATGCCAGAATACCGCGTCCACTTCTCAATCAAGAGTTCTGGCCCAATTGGCGGTAGGAAGGTAGGCGCGGACAACGGACAGCCAGGAGGCGCATATGAATACTTTCGTGACCTGCCCGTGATTGTAGAGATTACGGAGGTAGAGACGCTGAGCCCATAGCAGGGTGTCCAGGTGATCATTCCTATCCTCGTGTCCGATCCCTTTGAGTTGACTCGACCAGATAGTCCCACGGTTCTGCGCGGGTCTGTCTCAGACATTTCCACGGACTCGAGTGGTGCGCTTGGGTGTCGGTACCTACGCCGACGTGTGGATGAGTTTCCCCCTTTTCTCACTCGACACGACTGACACGGCGACTGGAACTACACGCTCGCCGCCTCTCCAAGCGCATAGTCAGTCTTGCGGGGTGCCCTTACTCGCCCGGACGCTATAAACCAAGGCGGTAACGCTTTCGGCTTATCCCTAGCGCCGCGAAAGAGAAGAGTGGGAACAAAGCGCCCAAGGTGAAACACAGGACTGGAACCAGCCACTTCCCAACTCGTAGCGACCGTTCGGACATCAGCCGACGGTCACTGGCGTCGGGATTGTGCGAAATGCGGTACCCAATAACACTCGTCGCCGCTCCGAAAGAAACCGAGAGGAGAATGAGCACGGATGCGAAGATGGTGTTCATCCCATCTACACTCTCTATTTGTCCCTAGCGAACAGGTAGATGGCTACGGCCCAGACAACCGACAGTAATCCGATGACAAAAGTATGAGTAGTGCCTCGCCCGAGATGTCTCCGAGCACCACGAACGCGCTCACTTGTTTGCCTCATCGATGGCGTCGCGCGCGCGAGCGCCTGCGCGACCTCCGAATGTGGCGCAGGCACCCGCAGCCGCGACGCCTCCCGTACCTGCGAGTTCAGCAGTAGCGGCCGCTGAAGCCGCCTCACAACCCGTCGTTACAATAATTCCAGTCCCCGTGCCAACAACATCGCCCAGGTGGTCTTTGCCTTGTTGGTGCTTTCCTTTGAGGGCCTTCTTGGCCACCTTGTATAGGTTTACGGCATCGAGAACCGGACCGAAAATATCGTCACGTCCTGAAGGATCGACGAAGTTCGCAGGATCGTCCCCCGCATACGCATACCGGTTTGCGTGGCCGGGTCGCCGAGGGACCACCGAGTCCTGCTGGGTCCAGCGCCCGGTGGCCCGGTCGTAGTATCTGGACCCGAAGTGGTACAGCCCGGTGGGGTCCAGCTCACCGCCGGCGTAGCGCCAGGCGTTGGGGAACAGGGTGCCGTTGATGGCCGTGGCGGTGGCGTGGCCGCCGTAGGGGTCGTAGCCATAGGCCGCCCGCTGGGTCCCGGCGGGGTCGACCAGGGCCACTACCGAGCCCAGGCCGTCGGTGATCTCGTAGAAGTCGCCGGCCGCCGGCGTGCGCTCGGCCACGATGGTCCCCTGGTCGTCCCGCTCGTAGACCATGGTCGCCCCGGCCGTGACCTCGGCCTGCACCCCCGGGATCCCATTGTGGGCGGTGGTGGCGCCCACGCTGAGGCGCTCGCCCTGGGTCGACCCCGCGTGGGTCATTGCCAATCCTGTCACCGCCGTGGTCTGGTCGATGCTGTTGTAGGTGAGGGTCTGGCCGCCTCCCGCTCCCAGGTTGCCGTCGGCGTCGTAGCTGACCCGGCGTCGGTGGCCTGCTTGGCGGTGTTGTAGGGGGGATGGGTGCCCTCGGGCCAGAGGTGCGGTCGCCGTCGGCGTCGTAGGCGTAGGTGTAGGCCGGCCCCCCGCCGCTGGTGGTGGCGCTGGTCAGGCGGCCCCGCCGTCGTAGCAGTAGTCGGTGGTGGTCCCCGCCAGGCTGTCGGTGACCCTCTGGCGCACGTTGGTGTGGATGACGGCCCCGATCGCCCCCGGCGGGCAGGGGAACGGCGACACCACGTCGTAGCGGTAGGACAAGTTCACCACCCCGTAGTCGAACGACACCCCGGCCACCGGCCTCGGGCCCCTGTGCCTGAACGCCGACACGTCCACGTCGCCCGCCCGTTGCAACCCGTGACGCCTTGACCGGTCGGCCGGGCGCGGCCAGGCTCCCCCTCCGTGCCCGGTCCCGGTCCCGACGACCCGCTGCGCGTCGCCCTCCTGGCCTACCGGGGGAATCCCTTCTCCGGAGGCCAGGGGGTGTACGTGCGCCACCTGAGCCGAGAGCTGGCCGCCCTGGGCCACTCGGTGGAGGTGCTGAGCGGGCCGCCCTACCCGACGCTCGAGCCCGGGATCCCCCTGACCCGGGTGCCCAGCCTCGACCTGTACCGCGCTCCCGATCCCTTCCGGACTCCGGCCCGCTCCGAGTTCCGCGACCTGGTGGACGTGGCCGAGTTCGCCCTCATGTGCACCGCCGGCTTCCCCGAGCCCCTCACCTTCAGCCTGCGGGCCCGGCGCGTCCTGGCCGGCCGTCGTCACGAGTTCGACCTCGTCCACGACAACCAGTGCCTGGGCTACGGCATCCTGGGCATCGCCCGTGACGGGTTCCCGGTGCTGGCCACCCTCCACCACCCCATCACCGTGGACCGGGACCTCGAGTTGGCCCACGCCGACGGTTGGAGGCGGCGCATGAGCCTGCGCCGCTGGTACGGCTTCGTGCGCATGCAGAAGCGGGTGGTGCGGCGCCTGCCCCGGCTTCTCACGGTGTCGTCGTCGTCGGCCCGCGACGTGTGCCGCCAGATGGGCGCCCGGCCGTCCCAGCTGGCGGTGGTGCCGGTGGGGGTGGACACCACCCACTTCCGTCCCCTGCCGGGCGTGGCCCGGGTGCCGGGGCGCATCATGACCACGGCCAGCGCCGACGTTCCTCTCAAGGGCCTGGTGCCGCTCATCGAGGCGGTGGCCAAGGTGCGCACCGAGCGCCCGGCCGAGCTGGTGGTGGTGGGTACGCCCCGGGAGGGCAGCGCGGTGCCCGCCACCATCTCGCGCCTCGGCCTGGAGGGTGCGGTCCGCCTGGTCGGGGCGGTCGACGACCGCCGCATGATCGAGCTGTACGCCGAGGCCGAGGTGGCGGTGGTGCCGTCGCTGTACGAGGGCTTCTCGCTGCCGGCGGTGGAGGCCATGGCCTGCGGCGTGCCGCTGGTGGCCACCACCGGTGGTGCCCTTCCCGAGGTGGTGGGCGCCGACGGCGACACCGCCCTGCTCGTCCCCCCCGGCGACCCCGGGGCCCTCGCCGCGGCCGTCGGTCGCCTGCTCGACGACGAGGCGCTGCGGGACCGCATCGGCGCCGCCGGGCGGGCCCGGGTGCTGAAGCGCTTCACGTGGCAGGCCACCGCCCGGGCCACCGTCGACGAGTACCGGGGCACCATCGCCCTGGCCGGGGCCACGGTCGGGGCGGCAGCCGGGCGCCCGTGCTGAGCGTCGACTTCGCCCGCCTCGGCCTGGCCGCCGGCGACCGCCTGCTCGACCTCGGCTGCGGCGGGGGGCGCCATGCCTTCGAGGCCCACCGCTTGGGGGCGGCGGTGGTGGCCGTCGACCGGTCGCAGGCGGAGACGGCCGGCGTGGCCGGCATGCTGGCCGCCATGCGGGCCGAGGGCCAGGCGCCGGCCGCCGCTCTGGGCACCGCGGTGGCGGGCGACGCACTGGCCCTGCCGTTCCCCGACTGCGCCTTCGACCGGGTGGTGGCGGCCGAGGTCCTCGAGCACGTGGTCGACGACCAGGCGGCCATGGCCGAGCTGGCCCGGGTGCTGCGCCCGGGCGGCACCATGGCCGTCACCGTCCCCCGCTGGCTGCCCGAGCAGGTCTGCTGGGCCCTGGCCGACGACTACCACGCGCCGGCGGTGGCCGGCGGCCACGTGCGGGTGTACCGGGCCGGCCAGCTGGCCGGCCGCCTGCACGACGCCGGCCTGGTGTTGCAGGGGAAGGACCACGCCCACGCCCTTCACGTCCCCTACTGGTGGCTGCGCTGCCTGGTGGGCGTCCACCGCGACGACGCCCTGGCGGTGCGGGCCTACCACCGGTTCCTGGTGTGGGACATCACCCGGCGACCGCCGGCCGTCCGCCGCCTGGAGCGGGCCCTCGACCCGATGCTGGGCAAGAGCCTGGTGCTCTACCTGCAGAAGTGTGACGGAGCCGCCTCGGCCACTCCCGGCCGCGCCCGCTCGCCGCTCGGGCCGCGGGCCCGGCGCCGGCCGCAGCTCGGCGCCTCCGGGCCACCGGCGGCCGAAGGCCGCGGTTCCATCCCACGGCGACACGTGGGAGCAGCCCGGTGACGATCCCGACCCCCGGCCGGTCGTCGCCCGCCGAACCGTCGCCCGCCGGGCCAGAACCGCCGCCCGCCGGGCCGTCGCGCGGGGCACGGTCGCCAGCCGGGCTGGCGGTGCCCGGGGTGCTGGAGGCCGCCGAGGTGGCGGCCACCGTCGACAGCATCGCCGCCGTGCAACTGGCCGACGGCATGGTGCCGTGGTTCCCTGGGGGCCACGCCGACCCGTGGAACCACGTGGAGGCGGCCATGGCCCTCGACGCCGGCGGTCGGCGGGCTTCGGCCGAGGCCGCCTACCGGTGGCTGGCCGCCACCCAGCGCCCCGACGGCGCCTGGCACCAGTACTACCTGGCCGGCGCCCGCGTGAAGGAGGCCACCCTGGACGCCAACGTGTCGGCCTACGTGGCCACCGGCACGTGGCATCACTTCCTGGCGACCCGGGACGCCGGCTTCCTGGCCGACCTGTGGCCGGTGGTGGAGCGGGCGGTGGGGTTCGTGCTCGCCCTCCAGGCGCCGGGCGGGGAGGTCGTGTGGGCCCGCCACGCCGACGGCACCCCCTGGCCGTTCGCCCTCCTCACCGCCTCGTCGTCCACCTACCTCAGCCTCCGCTGCGCCCTGGCCGCCGCCCGCCGCCTGGGCCACGAGCGCCCCGAGTGGGAGTTGGCCGCCACCGCCCTCGGGGACGCGGTGGCGGCCCCGCGTCCCGGGGCCTTCCTGCCCAAGGATCGCTGGGCCATGGACTGGTACTACCCGGTGCTGGTGGGGGCGGTCGGCGGCCAGGCGGCTGCCGACCGCCTGGCCGCCGGCCGTCCCCGGTTCCTGCTGGGCGGCCTGGGCACCCGGTGCGTGGCCGACCGCCCCTGGGTGACCGCCGCCGAGACGGCCGAGTGCGCCCTCGCCCACCTGGCCGCCGGCGACGACGATCGGGCGCGTGCCCTCCTGGCCGCCACCGGACACCTGCGCCACGACGACGGGAGCTATTTCACGGGCATGGTCCACCCCGAACGGGCGCACTTCCCGGGTGGCGAGCGGAGCACCTACTCGGCGGCCGCCGTGGTGCTGGCCGCCGACGCCCTGGCCGCCACCGGCCCCGCCGCCGGCCTGTTCCGGGGCGACGGCCTGCCGGCGGCGGTGGGCATCGGGCACGACCGGCCGGATCGGGCGGGCGCCGCCCGGCCCTGACCGGAGGCACCCACCCATCCGGCGGTCGGCCAGCCGCCGCGCCGCTGGTCAGGCGACGAGCTGGGCCAGCTCGCCGAGGGAGTCCACCAGCTCGTCGGCCTCGGCCTCGGTGAACGCACGGACGGTCTTGATGTCGACGGCGCCCGACATCTCGCCCAGCAGGATGAACTTGGCCATCGTCGCGTCGTCGGGGGCCTCGACCACCACGATCACGTCGTACTCGCCCATCACCAGGTACGAGCGCTTCCATGTGACGCCGACGGCGGCGGCCGCCTTCTTGCCCGCCTCCCGGCCGTGCTTGGCCTCGGAGATGTTGGCGGCGCCCCGCTCGGTCCATTTCAGGAACATGATGTAGGTACCCATTGGTCGGTCCTCCTCGGACATGCTCGGCTTGTGGACCAAGGTTCGACCCGGCCCCAAGGGCCAGGTCAAGAGGTATCAGCGAGCGGTTCCGGAGCGGCCCGGGTGCCTGCCACAGTGGTCGGGTGACCAAGGCCCTGGACGCGCTGATCGGGCTGGTGGACCTGGAGGCCATCTATGTCAACGTCTTCCGGGGCCTGAGCCCCGACGACGACCACCAGCGCGTGGTCGGGGGGCAGGTGGCGGGCCAGGCCCTGATGGCCGCCGGACGGACGGTGGCCCAGGAGGGCGTGGTACGCCAGGTACGCCCGGTGCGCCGGTGACGGCTCCCCGCCGCCGCCCCGGCGGCCGTCGCCGGGCGGCGGCGTGGATGGCGGCGGTGGCCATGGGCCTGGCCGCGGCCCTGGTGGCGGCCGGGTGCTCGGGGTCGTCGTCGGGCCGTGGGGCCGGCTCGGCCACCACCGCCGGCAGCGCCGGCCCGGCCACCACTGCCGGCAGCGCCGGCCCGGCCACCACTGCCGCCACCGGCCTGGCGTCGCCCGATCTGGCGGCGGTGAAGCTCACGCTGGCGGAGGTGGGCAACCTCGACCAGCCCCTGGCCCTCGCCGTCCGCCCCGGCGACGACGGCCTGTACGTCGCCCTCAAGGGCGGCCCCGTCCGCCGGGTGGCCCACGGTCAGGGCGGTGGGACGGAATCGGTGGAGGCCGACCCGGTGCTCGACCTCACCGGCCAGGTCTCGACCGGGAGCGAGCAGGGTCTGCTGGGGCTGACGTTCTCGCCCGACGGGGCCACGCTGTACGCCGACTACACGGACCGGGCGGGCGACACCCAGGTGGTGGCCTACCCGATGGCCGGCACCCGGGCCGACGCCGCCAGCCGCCGCACGGTGCTCACCCTGCACCAGCCCTACACCAATCACAACGGCGGCGAGGTGGCCTTCGGGCCCGACGGCAAGCTGTACGTCGGCCTGGGCGACGGCGGCAGCGAGGAGGACCCCGACCACGTGGGCCAGAACCGGTCCACCCTGCTGGCCAAGATCCTGCGCATCGACCCCGCCCCGTCGGCCGGGAAGGGCTACACCGTCCCGGCCGACAACCCCCTCGTCGGCACCGCCGGCTTCGCCCCCGAGACCTACGAGTGGGGGCTGCGCAACCCCTGGCGCTTCACCTGGGACCGCGACACCAAGGACCTCTGGATCGGCGACGTGGGCCAGAACACGTGGGAGGAGATCGACTTCCGGGCCGCCGGCAGCCCGGCGGGGGCCAACTTCGGCTGGAGCGGGATGGAGGCCAGCCACCCCTTCCACGGGGGCAACCCTCCCGGCGGGGTGCTGCCCCTCACCGAGTACCGCCACACCGGCGGCAACTGCTCGGTCACCGGCGGCTACGTCTACCGGGGCACCCGCATCGCCCTCCTGCGGGGCGTCTACCTGTACGGCGACTACTGCTCGGGCACCGTGTGGGGCCTTGTGCAGACGGGCGGCAAGGTCGCCGGCTCCCGCCAGCTGAACGTGGGCGGCAGCCACCGCATCCAGTCCTTCGGCGAGGACGCGTTGGGCGAGCTCTATTTGCTGGCCACAGACGGCCTCTTCCGCATCCAAGCTGCCTGAGGCGCCGGGGCCGCGGACTCCCTCGGCCGCCCCACCGGCACCAGCCGCCCGCTACATGCGCCGCCCCCGGATGTGGAGAGCCGGGATCGCTGTCGCCGGGCTCGTCGTCGTGTCCCCAGCTCATGTCGCCGTGCCCTCCGCCAGCCGTCGTCGGCGAGAGATGGGAGAACGGCGGGCGCCGGGGGATGGTCAGCCGTCGGGCAGAACCGCACCCCGTCGAGGGGCAGGAACCGCTCGAGGCGGCGTGAGCGGCGGGCCAGTACCAGGGCACCCAGCAGGCCCACCCCCAGCACGCCGCCCGGTACTCCACGACCTCGTCGAAGTGATGGGCGGTGGCCGCCCGCTCGTCAGGGAGCGGTACCGGTCCAGCGGTACACGTTGGTGTCTCGTTGCTCGAAGCCGAGGCGCCGGTAGAGGCGGTTGGCGGCCTGGCGGCTGGGGCGGGACGTGAGGTCCACGGTGCGGGCTCCGGCCGCCGTGGCCCGGCGCAGGGCTTCCCGGTTCAGGGCCTCGCCCACACCGCGGCCCCGGGCCGCCTCGTCAACCACCACGTCCTCCACCCAGGCCCGCACGCCGGTGGGGATGCGGAACACGGCGAGGGTGAGCGACCCCACGAGGGCGCCGGCGGCGTCGCGCGCCATCAGCAGCACGGTGGCAGGCGAGTCGACGATCTCCGCCAGCTGCCCGACGGTGGGCGCCGGGCTGGATTGGGAGAGCTGGGGCGTCAGACGGGCCATGGCGGCCACCAGCTCGTCGGTGACGGCGGAGGCCTCCTCCACGGTGACGGCGCCGTCGGGGGCCGCCCCGGTCATGAGGGGTCGGCGGGGGGGACCGGCTCGGGCGGCGGCGGCCCGTCGTAATTGGCGCTGGGGCGGATCAGGCGGTTGTCGCCCGCCTGCTCGAGGACGTGGGCCGTCCAGCCGATGACCCGGCTGGAGGTGAAGGTGGGCGTGAAGAGGGTGCGGGGAATGCCCACGTTGTCCATCACCACGCCGGCGTAGAACTCCACGTTGGCGTAGAGCTGGCGGCCCGGCTTCAGGTCGGCCAGGACGGCCACCACCGTCTTCTCCACCTGCTTGGCGAAGTCCACCAACGGCCCGCCCAGGCGCTCGGCGACCCCCCGCAGCATGACCGAGCGGGGGTCGTCGGTCTTGTAGATGCGGTGGCCGAAACCCATGATCTTCTGGCCCGCCTGCACCTGCTCCCGGATCCACGACTCGGCCCGGTCGGGCGCGCCGATGGCGTCGAGCATGTCGAGGGCGCGGCTGGGGGCGCCTCCGTGCAGGGGCCCGGAGAGGGCCCCGATGGCCCCGACGACAGCCGAGCCGAGGTCGGCGCCGGTGGAGGTGATCACCCGGGCGGTGAAGGTCGACGCGTTGAACCCGTGGTCGGTGGTGGAGATCAGGTACTGCTCGATGGCCCGGGCGTGGGCCGGGTCGGGGACCTCGCCGGTGAGCATGTACAAGTAGTTGGCCGCGTAGGACAGCTCGGGGTGGGGATCCACCGGCTCCTGGCCCTGGCTGAGGCGGTACAGGGCCATGATGAGCGTGGGCATCACCGCGCTGGTGCGCATGGCGTCGGCTCGCAGGGTGGCCCGGTCGATGTCCATCCACGAGCGGAAGTCGAGCGAGTAGGCGAGGATCGAGTAGGCGCTGCGCAGGGCGTCCAGGGGCACGAAGTGCTCCCCGGCGGTGGCGATGGCGGGCAGCAGCTCCTTCACCGCCGGCGGGACCTCCCGCAGCGGCCGGATCTCGTCGGCGAAGCGCCGGCGCTCGTCGGCGTTTGGCAGGTGGCCCTCGTAGAGGAGGTGCCACACGTCTTCCAGCGACCGCTTCTCGGCCAGCTCGGTGGCGCTGTACTGGCGGTAGTGGTAGAAGCCCTCCTGGCCCCGGACGTCGCCCACGGCCGTCTCCGCCACCACCACGCCTTCGAGGCCCCGCTTGGACTCGGGAAGGGCGGGGTCCTCCACCCGCAGGATGGGCGCCAGGCGCAGGAGGTCCCGCAGGGACACGATGCCGACCAGGCGCCCGTCGTCCACCACCGGGAAGTGGCGGTAGCCGTGGACCCGCAGGTTGACGTAGGCGGCGTTGATGTCGACGGTGGGCGCCACCGAGTCGGGGTCGGCCGTCATCCAGTTCGACACCGGGGCGGTGGCGGGGTCGGCGCCGTCGGTGGCCAGGCGCACCAGGTCGCGCTCGGTCAGGATGCCAACCGGGCGGCCGCCCTCGACCACCACGACCGAGCCGACGCCCCGCTCCAGCATCCGGGCGCAGGCGACGGCGACGGTGTCGGAGGGGCGGGCGGTGAGCACGTCGGCCGACATGAGGTCGGCGACCGTGCGCACCTTTGCGCCGTCAGCCATCTGACCACCCCCTTGTCCGAAGTCGGGTCACGGCCCGGCGGGGCCCGGGGTCCGGTCGGAGCCGCAGGGGCCCGCCGGCCGAGTATACGAGCCACCGTTGGCGGGCTCTTCGGCCTGGGCGGCGTCGTAGGCGGCCAGTTCGGGGATGAGGCGGGCGATGAGAGCCACCCCCGCCATGCAGGCGATCCCGCCCGACACGACCGAGATCGGGGCCGACGTGAGGGCGGCGACGGCGCCCGCCTCGGCGTCCCCCAGCGACGGGCCACCGCTCACCACCGCGATGTGCACGGCCGACAGTCGGCCCCGGAGGGCGTCGGGCACGTTCACCTGGAGGATGGTGTTGCGGAAGACGGCGGAGATGACGTCGGCCGCACCGGCCACCGCCAGCAGGCCCAGGCCCACCGCTAGCCACGGCACCAGCCCGAAGGCGGCGATGGCCGCCCCCCACGCCAGCACCGACCACAGCACGGCCCGGCCCTGGCGCCGCACCGACGCCACCCACCCGGTGAGCAGGGCGCCGACCAGGGCGCCCAGCCCAGGGGCGGCGTAGAGGAGGCCGACCGTCCCCGCCCCGCCGCCGTAGAGGCTGGTGCCGAGGGCGGGAAAGAGGGCACGGGGCATGCCGAAGACCATGGCGTCGATGTCGATGACGAAGGTGCTCACGAGCAGCCGCCGGCCCTTCAGGTAGCCCAGGCCCTCCCGCACCGAGGCGATGCCGGCCCGGGTGCCGCCGCCCTCGGGAGGCTGGGGGTGGAGGGCCACCACTGCGGCCAGCGACACCACGAAGGTGCCCACGTCCAGCCAGTAGGCGGAGGCCAGGCTGACCCGGGCGATGACCAGCCCGGCCAGGGCCGGGCCCGCCACCAGCCCGACCTGCATGAGGATCTGACCCAGGGCGGATGCCGCCGGGATGCAGTCCCGGCCCACCATGCGGGGGATCATGGCGTTGCGGGTCGGCAGGTCCACCCCAGAGAGGCCGGCGGCCAGCGAACTGAGCACGTAGATGGGCCACAGCGCCGGGTGGCGGGCGGTGGCGTTGAGGGCCAGGCCCACGCTGGTGAGGCCGAGCAGGACCTGGGTGACGATCAGGAGCTTGCGGCGGTCCACGGCGTCGGCGATGGCGCCACCGGCCAGCGACATGGCCAGCAGCGGGCCCAGGTTGGCCAGCCCCACCAGCCCGACGGCCAGCGATGAGCGGGTCAGCAGGTACACCTGGAAGGGGATGGCGACGACGGTGGCCTGGCGGCCCAGCCAGGACACCGCCTGGCCGAAGAACACCAGGCGGTAGTCGGGCGACTGGCGCAGCGGGGTGAGGTCCACGAACAGCCGCCGGCGGGCGACGGCCCCCGCGGGCGCCGGCTCGGGAGCCCCGGTGGCGACGGGGTCGTCGAACCCCGCCGCGCCGGGGCGGGCCGGCCCGCTGCCGGCGTCGGGGGCGAGAGGCTCGGTCACGGGCCCCCGGGTGGGCGGCCGCCGGGGGCCGGCAGCGGCCCGGTGTCGGGGGCGAGACTTTCGGTCACGGGCCCGCCGGTTGGCGGCCGCCCAGGGGCCGGCGGCGGCCCGGTGTCGGCGGGACCGGCCGGGGGCTGGCAGGTGGGGCACCAGTAGGCGGTGCGGGCCTGCTCCCCCTGGCGCCGGGCCTGGACCAGCGTGCCGCAGCGTCGGCATGGCCGGCCCTGGCGCTTGTAGACCCACCGGGGCGGCGGGCGGCCCGATGGGTTGGGGGGGTCGATGCCGGCGCTGGCCCGCATGAGCCGGGCGGCGGTGCAGATGAGGGCGTCGAGGGCGTCGTCGGAGACCGACGACTGGGGCGACCACGGGTTGTGGCCCTCCACGAACAGGGCCTCGCAACGCCAGATGTTGCCGATGCCGGCCACCACCCGCTGTTCCAGGAGCAGCTCGCCCAGGGCCAGCTCGGGCGGGCGGGCCCGGGCCCGCCGGCGGACCTCCACCAGATCCAGGTCGCCGGCCAGCACGTCGGGCCCCAGGCCGGCCAGCGCCGGGTGGACCTGCTCGGCGCGGGCCGCCAGCAGCTCGACGACGGGCGCGTTGAAGCACACCGCCACCCGGTCCCCGCAGGTCAGGGTGAGGCGGGCCTGGCGGGCCGGTCGGCGCCAGGCCTCGCCGCCGGCGTACACGTGCCACGACCCGCTCATGCGCAGGTGGGTGTGAAGGACCTGGCCGGAGTCGAGGCGTACCAGCAGGTGCTTGCCCCATGCCTCCACGGCCCCCACCCGCTGGCCCACCAGGCGCGCCGCCGGGAGCCCGGGGACGACGGTGGTGGCGGCCGTGACCTCCCGCCCCACCAGCCAGCGGCGCAGGGTGGCGGCGGTGCGGAAGAGGGTGTCGCCCTCAGGCATCGCCTCGGTCCCCCGCCTGCGATCCGGGCCGGCGAGCCCGGGCACGGCCGGCCGGGTGCATGGCACCCGAGGGTACCGCCAGGGCTCCCACCGGCGAACCGGTGAGACATTCGGTGCCCCGCCGGGAACCGTCACCAGGATGCCACGGCGGTCAGGAGTTGCGGGCTGACACCTCGGCGGCGGTGGCGGCCAGCGCAGCGCGCCGCGACCGGGGGGCGACGACCTCCACGCCCGCGCCGAGGGCCAGGCCCAGGGGGTCGACAGGACGGGTCACCCGTGCGCTCCCCCCGCCGGTAGCTGCTGCAGCCAGACGACAGACGAGCGGGGCGACGAGTCGGCTGGCCCGCATCCACCGGCAGCGTACGGGCCATCCCTGACAGGAGATGTCAGGGATGGTCGGGCACCATGGGCGCATGCCCTCCTGGACCGATGTCACCGTTGCCGCCCCCGACCTGGCCGCCGTCGTGCAGCGGCGCTTCGAGGCCCACGGCCTGGCCCTGCTGGCCACCGTGCGCCGGGACGGCTCGCCCCGGATCAGCGGCCTCGAGCCGCTGTTCGCCCTCGGTGAGCTGTGGCTCGGCATGATGCCGGGCTCCCGCAAGGCCGCCGATCTCCTGCGGGACCCCCGGTTCGCGCTGCACAGCGCCACCACCGACAAGGCGGTGACCCAGGGCGACGCCAAGCTCGCCGGCCGGGCCCTGGTGGTGGACGACGACGAGAGCTTCGCCCGCTTCGTCGAGGCCTTCGACCGCCAGACCGGCGCACCGCCCCCGCCCGGATCCTTCAACCTCTTCCGCGCCGACGTCACCGAGCTGTCCTCCGTCCTCCCCGCCGGCGACCACCTGAACATCGACGTGTGGCGGCACGGCCGGCCACCCACGCGGATCGAGCGCTACTGATCGGCCTCCGCACGACACCGGCACCCGGCACCCGGCGCGGCCCAGGGGGGCCCTGGGCGCCCCACCGGCCCTTGTCCGGTTCGTCCGGCGCTGGTAGACCAGCCGACACGGCACGGGCGAGCGGGGAGGCTCCGGTGCGCCACGCAGGGCCGAACGCCAACCCCCTGGCCATGTTCGAGGTCATGGCCGTCGACCAGGCCCGCCTGGTGGCGTCCGCCGGGGACCGGCCGGAGGTGCCTCCCTCCGCCGTCGACGCCTACCGCTTCGCCATGTCCGAGAACCCCGAGTGCAACCTCTGCGGGCTCCTCGGCCCCTTCGAGGAGGCCCCATCGTGAGCTACCTGAACCCGCTGCGGCTGCACTTCGCCGGCTCCTTCCAGGCCGCCATCTCCACCGTGAACAACGACCCCGTCCACTTCGACACCGCCACCTTCCAGCCGTCGTACCAGCAGATGCAGACGGCCACCGACCCCAACGGGTGGTTCAACCCCCGGGGCAGCGGCGACTGGCGCCTGATCGGCTGCAGGGTAACCGCCGCCTTCGGGGCAGACGGCGCCCCGGCGGCCGCCGACGACGCGGTGCGCGCCATGGTCGTCGCCGACTCCGACCGGGCGGTTCCGGCCAAGCTCGTCGACCTCGACCCCGAGCAGCAGTTGGTCTCCACCATCTGGGGCCTGGAGGTGCGCATCGCCACCGCCGGCGGCGACACCGTGGTGCGGGGCCGCTTCTCGCCGGTGGCCTTCACCGACATCTGGGACCGGGGCCATGGCCAGGGTGCGGCGGGCGACGTGGGCGCCGGCGCCGCCTACCAGTCGGTGCTCACGGACCTGGAGTGGGCGGACGTGGGCTCCTCGGCGTTCCTCGGCGCGCTGCGAGCGGCGGCGGCCGACGGGCTGCTGTCCGTCAAGTTCAACGTCGACGGCATCAACCTGGACTTCACGTCGCCCGACTTCATGACCGGCCGCATCGTGGGCACCATCGGGCCGGCGGCCAAGGGCGGCCCACACCACTTCGTGCCCGGCCGCCAGTTCATGACCACGGCCGGGCCGGGCGGCAACTTCTTCGCCCCCGCCGGCGGCGTCAACTTCTGCGTGGCCACGGTGGACCACCACACCCGGCGGGTCTACCTGGACCTGGGCAACGCCCTGCCCACCAACGGCCCCGGTGGCCCGCCCCTGGACGTGGGCGAGGTGGCCCTCTACCAGTTCCCCCCGCCCGACCAGAGCTCCCAGCCCCTGCTCCTCGGGTCGGTGCCGAGCGCCACCTACACCGATCCCGCCTGGTACCCGGCCACCGCGGGCGTGGTGGCCTTTCCCGCCGACCGGCCCCTCACCGGCGCCGAGTTGGACCGGGTGGACGGCAACCCGCTGGCCGTGGTCCTCACGCCGGCCGGCGGGCAACCGACGGTGGCCATCACCGAGCCGCCCGGTGGCGTCTTCGTGCGGGCCGACCAGTTCGTGTACCGCCTCAACCCCGGCGAGGAGGCGACCGTGCGCCTGTACGCCACCCGCTTCGGCCATCCCCATCGGGGCGAGGCAGTGCTCACCGTGCCGGTCCCCCAGCAGCTTCAGCCGTTCAGCGCCCTGGGCCCCGCCCCTGCGGTGGCCACGCCCGCCGACGCCGTCGACTACCCGGTACGGGTGGTGACCGACGGCCACGGGGTGGCCCACCTGACCCTCCGGGCCGGCGACCCCGGCACCCCCCGGGGCTACATCGACGGCCAGGTGTACGCCCTGTACCCGGTGCTGGAGGAGACCGTGGTGTCGCCCACCGCCCCGTACCCCTACAACCAGTGGAACTTCGTGAGCCTGCTGGTGTGGAGCGGCTTCCACCCCGACGACCCCCCCACCTGGTTCGGGAGCATCCAGCCCGTCCTGCAGCAGTACGCCAACCTCTACCCGGTCATGGACCGCTTCTTGGACCTGGGCGACTACGACTCCGTGTGCGCCAACCTGGGCCTGCTCCAGCTCGCCTTCGGCCTCGACCTGGCCGACCCCAACTCCATGCCCGTCACCCGCGACCTCTCGACGGCCAAGCGGGCGACGATCCTGCGCTGGCTGTCCGAGCCGGGCGACGGCGGCCGTCCCCGCAAGGGCACCCCGCCGGCGGCGGTGGCGGCCGAGCCGCAGGTGGCCGCCGAGGGCCCGCCGGGGCCCGAAGCGCTCGGCGCGGCCCGGGCCCACGCCCAGATGGGCGGCAAGGCGTCGGCCGCCGCCCGTCGGCTGGTGGCCCGCCGAGTGGCGCCGCCCGGCGCCGGCCGGGCCGGGCTCCTCGCCCCCGTCGACGGGGGTGGCCGGCCATGATCCACCTGCGCCCGGAGCTGGCCGCCCGCCTGGGGGCGGGGGACCCGTCGGCGGTGATCGCCTCGCTGCAGTCGGCCATCGAGCTCGAGCACTCCACCATCCCGCCCTACCTGTACGCCCTGTACTCGCTGGCCCCGGGGGCCAACCGGGAGGTGGCCGACATCCTGGAGTCGGTGGTGGTCGAGGAGATGCTGCACCTCACCCTGGCCGCCAACGTCCTCAACGCCCTGGGCGGCAACCCGGTGCTCGACTCCCCCGACGTCGTCCCCACCTACCCCGGCCCCCTGCCCGGCTCGGTGGAGGGCGGGCTCACCGTCGGCCTGTACCCGTGCTCGATCTCGCTGGTACAGGACACCTTCATGGCCATCGAGCAGCCCGAGGACCCGCTGGACTTCCCGGTGCAGGCCGTAGCCGGGCCGCAGCCCCTGACCATCGGCCAGTTCTACCGGGCCATCGGCGATGCCATCGTGGCCCTGGGCGACGGTGCCTTCGCGCCCGGGCCCCGCAACCAGGTCGGCCCCGACCGCATGGACGAGTCGGTGGTCGTCACCGACGTGGCCACCGCGTGCCGGGCCATCGGGACCATCACCGACCAGGGCGAGGGCACCCGCACGTCGCCTCTGGAGGCGGTGGGCGGGGGCTACGCCCACTACTACCGCTTCGCCGAGATCGTGCACGGCCGCCTGCTGGTGCCCAATCCCGACGCCGGGCCCGACACGCCACCCGACGATCGCTACGCGTACGGGGGGGACACGGTTACCTTCGATCCCACCGGCGTCCTCCTCGTGCCTCCCAACCCTTCCACCGCCGGCTACCCCGCCGGGAGCCTGGCCCGGGAGGCGTGCGTCGGCTTCAACTACACGTACACCAACCTGCTCAAGACGCTGCACGCCACCGTCAACGGCGCGCCGGCCACCCTCGACGCCGCCATCGGCCTCATGATGTCGCTGGAACAGCAGGCCAAGGACATGGCCACCGGCGCCATTACCGGCGGCGAGCCCGTCGGCCCCAGCTTCGAATGGCAGCCGGTGAACGGCTAGCCGCCCGCGCCCGGTCCCGGACGGCTGGCGGGGTGCCGAGGGCGGGTCGGGAGCCGACCAGGTGCCCGCCGGCGCCTAGCGGCGCCGGCGGCGCGGTTCGGGCAGGCTGGCGGCGTGAAGGTCCATCTCCTCGACGGCACCTACGAGCTGTTCCGCCACCACTTCGGCGCCCCGCCGGCCGACCACGACGCCGAGGACGACGTGGTCGCCACCCGCGGCGTGCTGTGGACCGTCGTCGCCCTGCTGGAGGAGGGGGTCACCCACTTGGGAGTGGCCACCGACCATGTGGTGGAGTCGTTCCGCAACACCCGCTGGCCGGGGTACAAGTCGAGTGCGGGGATGCCCGAGGCCCTGTTGGCCCAGTTCCCGCTCGTGGAGGAGGCACTGGCCGCGCTGGGCGTGGTGGTGTGGCCGATGGTCGACCTGGAGGCGGACGACGCCCTGGCCGCCGCCGCCCGGGTGGCGGCCGCCGACCCCGCCGTCGAGCAGGTGGTGGTCATGACCCCCGACAAGGACCTGAGCCAGGTGGTGGCCGGCACCCGCGTCGTGCAGCTCGACCGGCGCAAGGGCGCGCTGACCGACGAGGCCGGTGTGGTGGCCCGCTACGGCGTGGCCCCCGAGTCCATCCCCGACTGGCTGGCCCTGGTGGGCGACTCGGCCGACGGCTTCCCGGGGCTGCCCGGGTGGGGCAAGGTGGCGGCCAGCGCGGTGCTGGGCCGGTACCGCCACCTGGAGGACATCCCGGTGGACGGGCGGCGCTGGGAGGTGGCCGTCCGGGGCAAGGACCGCCTGGCCGCCGTCCTGGTGGACCAGCTCGACCTGGTGCTGCTGTTCCGCGACCTGGCCACCCTGCGGGCCGACGCGCCGGTGCTCGACGGCGTGGACACCTTGCGCTGGGCCGGTCCCAGCCCCGCCCTGGAGGCGATGGCCACCCGGCTCCGGGCCCGCCGCCTCCCCGAGCGGGCCGCCGCCCTGGCCGCGGCTCGGGCGTGACCGCCTGACCCCTGGGTCCCGGCCCGGAGTGGGCCTTCGGCCGGTGGGTGGGTAGCCTCCCTCCGGATGGGAACGGAGATGGTCGACCGCCTCGACGACCTGCGCCGGCGGCGGGAGGAGGCGTACCACGCGGGGTCGCGAGGCGCCGTGGAGCGCCAGCACGCCCGGGGCAAGATGACGGCCCGGGAGCGGGTGGAGTGGCTCCTCGACGAGGGCAGCTTCTGCGAGCTCGACCTCCTGGCCCGCCACCGCTCCGACGGCGTGGGGCTCGACGACCGGCCCTACACGGACGGCGTCATCACCGGTTGGGGCACCATCGACGGCCGTCAGGTGTTCGTCTTCTCCCAGGACTTCACCGTGTTCGGCGGCTCGCTGGGCGAGGTCTTCGCCTCCAAGATCCACAAGATCATGGACATGGCGGCCCGTGTCGGCGCGCCCTGCATCGGTCTCAACGACGGCGCCGGCGCCCGCATCCAGGAGGGCGTGGTGTCCCTGGTGGCCTACGGCGAGATCTTCCGCCGCAACGCCGGGGCGTCGGGCGTCGTCCCCCAGATCAGCGTGATCATGGGGCCGTGCGCCGGCGGCGCGGTGTACAGCCCGGCCCTCACCGACTTCGTGTTCATGGTGGAGAAGACCTCCTACATGTTCATCACCGGGCCCGACGTGGTGCGCACCGTCACCGGTGAGGACGTCACCCTCGAGGACCTGGGCGGGGCCATGACCCACGCCACCCGTTCGGGGGTGGCCAACTTCACGGCCGCCGGCGACGCCGCGTGCCTGGCCGAGGTGCGCCGCCTGCTGTCGTTCCTGCCCCAGAGCAACCGGGAGGAGCCGCTTCGGGCGCCCAGGTCGGACGACCCCCACCGGGCCGCACCCGAGCTGGCCGCCATCGTCCCTTCCGACCCGGTGAAGCCCTACGACATGACGGCCGTGATCCAGGCGGTGGTGGACGACGGCGACCTCCTCCAGTACTCGCCCCTGTGGGCCCGCAACCTGGTCTGCGGCTTCGCCCGCATCGACGGGTATCCGGTGGGGATCGTGGCCAACCAGCCGTCGGTGCTGGCCGGGGTGCTCGACATCGACTCCTCGGAGAAGGGCGCCCGCTTCGTGCGCACGTGCGACGCCTTCAACGTCCCCCTCGTGGCCTTCGTGGACGTGCCCGGCTTCCTCCCCGGCACCGACCAGGAGCACGGCGGCATCATCCGCCACGGGGCCAAGCTCCTCTACGCCTTCTGTGAAGCCACCGTCCCCCGCATCCAGGTCATAACCCGCAAGGCGTACGGCGGCGCCTACGTGGTCATGAACTCCAAGTCCATCGGCGCCGACCTGGCCCTGGCCTGGCCGTCGGCCGAGTTGGCGGTCATGGGGCCCCACGGGGCGGTGGAGGTCATCCATCGCCGGGAGCTGGAGGCGGCCGACGACCCCGACGCCCTGCGGGCCGCCCTGGTGGCCGACTACGCCGAGCGCTATGCCAACCCGTGGATCGCCGCCGAGCGGGGGTACGTGGACGACGTCATCGACCCTGCCACCACGCGGTCCCACCTCATCCGGGGGCTGGCCATGCTGCGCTCGAAGCGCGCCGAGCTGCCGGCCCGCAAGCATGGCAACGTCCCCCTCTAGGGCCCAGCCCGAGGGCCGCCCCCCGAGCCCCGGGGAAATGGCCGCCATCCTCGCCGCCCTGGAGGTCGTGTTGGAGGAGGAACCGTCGCCCGAGCCGGCGGCGCCGGTGTGGCGGTGGTCGGGCCGGCAGTGGTCGGGCCGGCGGTGGCATTGGCCGGGACCGCCCTCGCGCCGTCCGTGACGGTGGAGGTCACGACCGTGGCCGACGACGCCGCCGTGCTGCACGACGGCGCTCGGGTGGTCCGCCACGAGGGGTTGCGCCCCGACACCGACTACCGCCTGGAGGGGACGGCCGTCCGCATCCGCACCCTCCCCCGCCCGCCCGGCCGGCGCCTGGCGACCGTGGCCACCGTCAACGACGCCCACTTCGGGGAGACCGTGTGCGGCCTGCTGGAGGGTGTGGACCTGGGACCGGCGCTCTCGGTGGGGCCCGGCGAGCCGCCCTACCCGGAGACCATGAACCGGGCGGCGGCGGCCGAGGTGGCCTCGTGCCGGCCGGACGCGGTGGTGGCCAAGGGCGACCTCACGGCGGCGGGCACGGCCCATCAGTTCGCCGCCTTCTGGGACTGCTACGGCACCCTGTTCGGTGACCGCCTGCACTGGGTGCGGGGCAACCACGACGCCCGCCCGGACCCCGGCTTCCACGCTCCCGCCACCGAGGAGGTGGCCCTCCCCGGGGTGGTCCTCGCCCTGGTGGACACGTCGGTGCCCGGGCAGGGCGGCGGTGACCTGCAGCCGGACCAGGTCGAGTGGCTGGACGAGCTGGCGGCCCGGGCCGACCGCCCGGTGCTCGCCTTCGGCCACCACCCGCCGGCGGAGGTCGGGCGCGGCGGGGCCGGGCTCAGCCCCGACGCCACCCGCCGGTTGGTCGACGTGGTGGCCCGCCGCCCCGCCCTGGTCGGGTGGTTCGCGGGCCACACCCACCGAAACCTGGTGAGGCGGATGGGGGGCTGCGGCGACGTCCCCTTCGTCGAGGTGGCGTCCACCAAGGACTTCCCCGCCGGCTGGGCCGAGTACCGGGTGTTCGAGGGCGGCATCCTCCAGGTGTTCCGCCGAACCTCCGCGCCGGAGGCCCTCGACTGGTCGGAACGCACGCGGGCGATGTTCGGCGGCCTCTACCCCTCCTACTCGATGGGCACCATCGACGATCGCTGCTTCCCCATCTGGCCGCGTGCCTAGCATGCGGTGTGCTCGAAGGCGTCCTCCCCAACCAGCATCTCGAGCAGGCGATCGACGACGGTGTCGTCAGCGCTGACGACGACTCGAAGATCCCGCGGGAGAACGTCCAGCCCGCCAGCCTCGACCTCCGGCTCGGACC
>JBHELO010000034.1:0-23818 GCA_046263055.1 Acidimicrobiales bacterium
GTGATCGGAGAGCCGGTTCGAGGGGGATCTGACCCCTGTCACCGACTGGCACAGAAACGTTCAGTTGCGAGCGCCGATCGCCGGGCAAGCCCGGAGTCGACGGTCGCCGTTGTCCGTCTCAGTGCATTGACAGATGACGGCCACGGTTCCCCGAAGGGTCGGTGACCGCCCGCACTGGCTGTGGAGACTGCGAGCCGACCCGCACGAGGCGGGGCGACACGAGCCTCCGTGGCTCTCTGTTCCGTTTTCAAGGAGCGACCGGGACACGCGTCTCGGAAGAGACGGCGGTGCCACCCGTTCACGTGCTGAGACTGCGAGGGTTGCGGGGCGAGAGCCCTGCACTTCCTCGGCCGGCGGCGGGTCCCGAAGGGCCTCGGCCACCGGCGCAAGAAGAGAGACTACCACCTGGACGGGGCGGCTTCAACCCCGATTTCGCCCGGCGGTCGGCTCACGAGAACCGCACCAGATGGTACCGCCGCTTGCCCTTGCGCAGCACCACGTAGCCGCCGGCCAGGAGGTCGGGCTCGCCCACCCGCTGGTCGGGGTCGGTCACCCGGCGGTCGTTGACGTAGGCGCCGCCCCCGCCGACGGTGGCCCGGGCCGCCGAGCGTGAGGGCTCCAGGCCGGTGCCCACCAGGAGGTCCACGACGCCCAGACCGGCGGCCAGGTCGGACCGGGACCGTGTGGTGGAGGGTGCCTCGGCGAGGACGTCCAGCAGCGTGGACTCGTCGAGGTCGCGCAGCTCGCCCCGGAACAGCGCATCAGCGGCCCGCCGGGCGGCCGCCGTCGCCGCCCGCCCGTGGACGGCGGTGGTCACCTCGTCGGCCAGCACCCGCTGGGCCCCCCGCCCTTCGGGATGGGCGGCCACCTCCGCCTCCAGCGCCGCCAGCGGCGCCCGGTCCAAAAAGGTCAGCAGGCGCAGGTACCGCAGGACGTCGCGGTCGTCGACCTGGACCCAGAACTGCCAGAACCGGTAGGGGCTGGTCCGGGCGGGGTCCAGCCACACCGCGCCCGACTCCGTCTTGGCGAACTTGGTCCCGTCGGCCTTGGTCAGCAGCGGCCAGGTAAGGCCCCACACCTCGGCGCCCCGGGCCCGCCGGGTGAGATCGATGCCGGCGGTGATGTTGCCCCACTGGTCGCTCCCGCCACCCTGGAGGCGGCAGCCGAGGCGGTCGTGGAGGTGGAGGAAGTCGTAGGCCTGCAACAGCATGTAACTGAACTCCGTGTAGGAGATGCCCTGCTCCCGTTCCTCCAGGCGGGCCCGCACCGACTCCTTGGCCACCATGGCGTTCACGGTGAAGTGCTTGCCGACGTCGCGCAGGAAGTCGGTGAGGCCGAGGGTGCGCAGCCAGTCGGCGTTGTTGACCAGCACGCCGGCGGTCGGGCCCTCCCCGAACTCGATGAAGCGCTCGAGCTGGGCCCGGATGCCCGCGGCGTTGGCGTCGATCTCCTCCACGGTCAGTAGGGGCCGCTCCGCCTCCTTGCCGCTGGGATCACCCACGAGCGCCGTCCCCCCTCCCACCAGGGCGATCGGGCGGTGGCCGGCGCGCTGGAAGCGGGCCAGGGCGAAAGCGCCCACCAGGTGGCCGACATGGAGGCTGTCGGCGGTGGCGTCGAAGCCGACGTAGACCGGCACCGGTCGGGCGGTGGCCAGCTTGGCCGCCAGGTCCTCGTCGGTGACCTGGTAGACGCTCCCTCGCCAGGCCAGCTCGGCCATCACGTCGGCGCCCGCCCCCTCGGTCCCCATTCCCAGCACGCTACCGGCAGGCATCCTCCCGCCCGCCGCCCGCCCAACAGCGCCCTCACCGCGAGTCGCGCAAGTCGAGGGCGGGATGTGGGTGGGCCGCCTCAGCGGGTGAGGCCGGGGGCGCCGGGGACTGTGAACCGCCAGGGCAGGTCGGCGCCGGCGGTGAGGCCGATGCGGGTGCCCACGCCGGGGGCGGCCGGTGGCGGGGTGCCGTCGTCGACCACCACGACCCCCCGGTCGGCGGTCACCAGGTCGGCGCCGTCGAAGGACCGGTCGAGGGAGAAGGCCCGGCAGAACCGGGCCGGGCCCCGGCACAGGTCGCGGTCGCGCCGGGCGCCGGGGTAGGCGGCCTGCATCTCGTCGAGCCCGTCCACCGGGTCGAGGCCCCGCATGAGCACGGCCATGGCGTCCCCGTGGGCGCCGCAGACCACGTTGGCGCAGTGGTGCATGCCATAGGTGAAGTACACGTACAGGTGGCCGGGCGGGCCGAACATGGCGGCGTTTCGCGGGGTCGGGCCCCGATAGGCGTGGCTGGCGGGGTCCTCGGCCCCGCAGTACGCCTCCACCTCCACGAGCCGGGCCACTCGCCGGCCGCGCACCACCAGCTTGTTGAGGAGGTCGACGGCCACCACCCGGGCGTCGCGGCCGTAGAACGACCGGGGCAGCGGCCGAGCGGCGGCCACCCGGTGACGAACGCCCGGGACCGGACGCTCAGCCGCCGGCCAGGCGGCGGCGGTCGACGGCCAGGCGGTCGGCGAAACGGGCCAGCTGGTCGGCCACCGGGCCGGGTCCGGCGCCGCCGGGGGTGGTGCGGCGGGTCACCGCGCTGCCCGGCTCCAGCAGGGCCAGGGCCTCGGTGCCGAGGTCGGGATGGGCGGCCACCAGCTCGCCGAGGGGCACGTGGCGCTCGGCCGCCTCCCGCACCAGGGTGGCCACCGTCCCGTGGGCCTGGCGGAAGGGCACGCCCCGGGCCACCATCCACTCGGCCAGGTCGACGGCCGCCGCCTCGGCGGTGTCGGCCGCCTCCGCCATTCGGTCGTGGTCGAAGGTGGCGGTGGCCACCAGCCCGGCCAGCGCCCCCAGTGCCCCCAGGCTCTGGTCGACGGCGTCGAACAGTGGCTCCTTGTCCTCCTGGAGATCGCGGTTGTAGGCCAGGGGCAGGCCCTTCAGGGTGGCCAGGAAGCCGGCCAGGTGCCCCACCAGCCGGCCGGCCCGGCCCCGGGCCAGCTCGGCCACGTCGGGGTTCTTCTTCTGGGGCAGCATCGAACTGCCGGTGGACCAGGCGTCGGCCAGGCGGAGGAAGCCGAACTCGGCGCTCGACCACAGCACCACCTCCTCGCCCAGCCGGGACAGGTGCACGCCGAGCAGGGCCAGGGCGAACAGCACCTCGGCCACGAAGTCGCGGTCGCTGACCGCGTCCAGCGAGTTCTCGAAGCGCGCCGCGAAGCCGAGGTCGGCGGCGGTGGCGTCGGGGTCGAGGGGGAGCGACGACCCGGCCAGGGCACCGGCGCCGAGCGGCGACACGTCGAGGCGACGGCGGGCGTCCACCAGGCGGTCCACGTCGCGGGCCAGGGCCCAGCCGTGGGCCAGCAGGTGGTGGGCCAACAGCACGGGCTGGGCCCGCTGGAGATGGGTGTAGCCGGGGACCTGCACGCCGTCGTCGGCGGCCGCCACCGCCTGGTCGAACAGGGCGTCCTGGAGGCCGACCACGGCCCGGGCCACCGAGGTCACCGACCGCTTGGCCCACAGCCGCAGGTCGGTGGCCACCTGGTCGTTGCGGCTGCGACCGGTGTGCAGCTTGGCGCCGGTCGCGCCGGCGATCTCCGTCACCCGCCGCTCCACCGCGGTGTGCACGTCCTCGTCGGAGGGGACGAAGGCGAACCGACCCGACGCCAGCTCCACCCCGACCCGCTCCAGGGCGGCCACCAGGATGTCGGCCTCCTCGGTGGACAGCAGGCCGACCCGGGCCAAACCCCGCACGTGGGCCTTGGAGCCGGCCACGTCGTCGGGGGCCAGCCGGACGTCCACCGCCAGGCTGGTGGTGAAGGCCAGCAGGCCGTCGGCCGGCGGGTCACCCATGCGGCCCTGCCACAGCGTCACCGGCGGGCCCGTCCCGCCGTGTACCGGGGGCCGGTCACCGTCATCCCACGTCCCGCGCCGGGCGGGCCTGGCGCTCGGCCCAGGTCTGCACCCCCAGGCCCCACAGGCGCACGAAGCCGGCGGCGTCGTCGTGGTGGAAGCGGTCGGCGGCGTCATAGGTGGCCATCTCGTAGTCGTACAGGCCCACCGGGCTGCGGCGGCCGGCCACGAAACAGCGCCCGGGCAGCTCGCAGCGCAGCCGCACCTCGCCGCTCACGTGCCGCTGGCTCTCCTCGATGAAGGCGTCCAGGGCCTGCTTGAGGGGCGAGAACCACAGCCCGTCGTAGACCAGCTCGGCCCACCGGGGCTCGAGGCGGGCCTTCTCGTGGGCCAGATCGCGCTCGAGGGTGAGGTCCTCGAGGTCGGCGTGGGCCATGAGCAGGGCCAGGGCCCCCGGGCACTCGTACACCTCGCGGCTCTTGATGCCGACCCGGCGGTTCTCCACCATGTCGATCCGCCCCCAACCGTAGGAGCCGACCACCCGGCTGACCTCGGCCACCAGGTCGTGGAGGGCCATGGTCCGGCCGTCCACCGCCACCGGGAGGCCGGCTTCGAAGGCGACGACCATCTCGACCGGTTCGGTGGCGGTCGGGGTGGTGAGCTCGAAGACCTCCTCGGGCGGCTGCTGCCAGGGGTCCTCCAGGATCCCGCACTCGATCGTGCGGCCCCACAGGTTCTGGTCGATGGAGTAGGGGCTGGAGCGCGTGACGGTGACGGGGATGTCCCAGCGCTCGGCGTAGGCGATGGAGTCCTCGCGGGTGAGCTTCCACTCCCGCACCGGCGCCAGCACCTCCAGGTCGGGGGCCAGGGCCCGGCTCGACACCTCGAAGCGCACCTGGTCGTTGCCCTTGCCCGTGCAGCCGTGGGCGATGGCGTCGGCGCCGAACCGGCGGGCGGCAGCCACCAGGTGGCGGACGATCACGGGGCGGGAGAGCGACGAGACGAGCGGGTACTTGCCCTCGTAGCGGGCGTTGGCCTTGAGGGCGGGGGCGACGAAGTCGGCGGCGTACTCCTCCTGGCAGTCGAGGACCACGCCCTCCACCGCCCCCGCGGCCAGCGCCCGGCCGGTGAGCGACGAGAAGTCGCCGCCCTGGCCGACGTCGGCGGCCACCGCCACCACCTCCACGCCCCATTCCTCGGTCATCCAGCGGACGGCCACCGACGTGTCCAGGCCGCCGCTGTAGGCGAGCACCACCCTCTTGGCCACTACGTTCCTTCCTCGTGCGTTCGTCCCGCCCCTCGGGCGGGGGCGGTGCCGGCGTGCCGGCACCGGCGGTACCGGGGGCCGGCGGGCGGGAACCGCCCGCTCACAGGCCGGCCAGGGCGGACAGGGTCGTCGCCACCGTCTCGCCCCCGGTGCGGTCGGAGACCACCACCAGCACGGTGTCGTCGCCGGCCACCGTGCCCAGCACCGAGGCCAGACCGGCCCGGTCCAGGGCCGATCCCACCACGTGGGCCGACCCCGGCGGCGTGCGCAGCACCACGATGTTGGCCGAGTGGGCCACCTCCACCACCCACTCGCCCATGACCCGGCGCAGATGGTCCTCGGGGGCGAGGCGGTCCTTGGGCTGCTCGGGGATGGCGTAGACGGACTCGCCGCCCGACGTGCGGACCTTGAGCGCCCCCAGCTCCTCCAGGTCGCGCGACACCGTGGCCTGGGTGGCCACGACCCCCTCGGCGGCCAGAAGGTCCACGACCTGGCCCTGGCTGGTGACGGCGTGCTGCTCCAGGATGCGGGCCACCCGGTGCTGGCGCTGGGGCTTGGCCAGCCGCATGGCGCTCACCGGGCCCCGCCGCCCGCCGTCTCCACCAGCCACCACAGCAGGCCCCTCTGTGCGTGCATGCGGGCCGCCGCCTGTTCCCAGACCACGCTGGCCGGACCGTCGATCACCGAGGCGGCCACCTCCTCCCCCCGGTGGGCGGGCAGGCAGTGCAGGAACAGGGCGCCCGGGTCGGCCCGGGCCATCAGGGCGTCGTCCACCGTGAAGCCGGCAAAGGCCGCTCGCCGCGCCGCTCCCTCGCCCTCCTGGCCCATGGAGGTCCAGACGTCGGTGTAGATGGCGTCGGCGCCGGCCACCGCCTCGGCCGGGTCGGTGGTGAGCGTGGCTCCCGCCCGGGCCACGGCGTCGGCCGGCGGCTCGTACCCGGCCGGGCAGGCCACCCGCACGGCCAGCCCCACCAACGGGGCGGCGGCCAGCAGCGAGCGGCACACGTTGTTGCCGTCGCCCACCCAGGCCAGGGTGCGCCCCGCCAGGGCGCCTAGGTGGTGGCGGAGCACGAACAGGTCGCCCAGGACCTCGCAGGGGTGGGCGCGGTCGGAGAGGAGGTTGACGACGGGCACGGCCGCCGCCCCGGCCATGCGCTCGACCGTCTCGTGGGCGAAGACCCGGGCGCCCATCACCGCGCAGTATTGGGAGAGGACCCGGGCCACGTCGGCGGCCGACTCCCGGCTGTCGAGCCCCACCTCCACGTCCTGGATGGCGACGGGATGGCCGCCCAGCTGCACGACCGCCATCTCCATGGACACCCGGGTGCGCAACGACGGCTTCTGGAAGACGAGCCCGACCCCCCGTCCGGCCAGAACCGGTTCGGGGTCGGGGCGCTCGGCCAGGCCGAGGACAGCCGCCACCTCGTCGGCCGACAGGTCGTCGACGTCGAGCACGTGCCTCACCGGCCGGCACGTCCTCGGGCCCGGGCCGTCGGGCTACCTGCGTCCGCCGCATCGGTCGTGGCCCGACCGCCGCCCTCACCGGCGACAGCGCCCCCACCGGCCACCGCGTTTCCGCCGGGTCCGGGCCACGCCGGCGGGGCGAGCACCGAGGCGATGACCGCCACCGCCTCGTCGATCTCCTCGTCGGTCACCAGAAGGGAGGGGGCGAGGCGCACGGCGGTGGAGGTGACCGGGTTCACCAGCAGGCCCGCCGACAGGGCGGCGGCCGCCGCGTCCCGGGCGCCGACCGACGACAGCTCGGCGGCCAGCAGCAGCCCCCGCCCCCTCACCGAGGCCACCCCCGGCAGGGCCTCCAGGCCAGCCCGTAGCCGGGCGCCGGCGCGCCGGGCCCGGGCCGGCACGTCGGCCTCCTCCATCACCGCCAGGACGGCCCGGGCGGCGGCCGTGGCCAGGGGCTGGCCGCCGAAGGTGGTGGCGTGGTCCCCCGGAACGAAGGCCTCGGCCACCTCGGCCCGGGCCCAGCAGGCGCCGATGGGAACGCCGTTGCCCAGGGCCTTGGCCATCGTCACGACATCCGGACGCACGCCCTCGTGCTGGAAGGCGAACCACCGCCCGGTGCGGCCGAGGCCGGTCTGCACCTCGTCGATGACCAGCAGCAGGCTGCGCTCGTCACAGAGAGCCCGCACCTGGGACAGGTAGCCGGGGGGCAGCACGTTCACCCCGCCCTCACCCTGGACGACCTCCAGCAGCACGGCCGCCACCGACGGGTCGAGGGCGGCGGCCATGGCGTCCAGGTCGCCGAAGGCCACGTGGCGGAACCCCGGCGGCAGGGGCTGGAACGCCTCGTGCTTGGCCGGCTGGCCGGTGGCGTGGAGGGTGGCCAGGGTGCGGCCGTGGAACGAGCCGTAGGCCGACACCACCTGGTAGCGCCCGGGGCCGCCCCACTTGCGGGCCAGCTTGATGGCGCACTCGTTGGCCTCGGCGCCCGAGTTGGCGAAGAACACCCGACCGCCGCCGCCGATGAGGCGGTCGAGGGTGGCCGCCACCTCGGGACCGACGGTGGTGCCGTACAGGTTGCTGACGTGGAGCAGGGTGGCGGCCTGGGCGGCCAGGGCGTCGGTGACCGCCGGGTGGGCGTGGCCCAGGGACGTGACGGCCAGGCCGCCCACGAAGTCCAGGTATTCCCGGCCTGCCTCGTCCCACAGGCGGCTGCCCTCGCCCCGTACGAACGTGGCCGGCGGCACCGGGTAGGTGGGCATGAGCGGGGCGGCGGCGGCCGGGCGCCCGGCGGCCGGAGTCATGCGCTCACCATGGTGCCGACACCCTCGCGGGTGAAGATCTCCAGCAGGAGGGCGTGGGGCACCCGCCCGTCGAGGATGTGGGCGTGGCCCACGCCGTCCCGGACCGCCCGCACGCACGAGCGGATCTTGGGGATCATGCCCCCCGACAGCGTGCCCCCGGCGAGCAGGGCTTCGAGGTCGGTCACGGAGACGGTGGCCACCAGGCTGGCGGGGTCGGCGACGTCGGCCAGGAGGCCGGGGACATCGGTGAGGTACACGAGCTTCTCGGCGCCCAGGGCGGCGGCGATGGCGGCCGCCGCGGTGTCGGAGTTGACGTTGTAGGCCTGGCCCTCGGTGTCGGTGCCGATGGTGGCCACTACCGGGATGAGCTCCTCGGTCAGCAGGCGCTCGAGGATCTGGGGGTTGACGGCCACCACGTCGCCCACGAAGCCCAGCTCGGGCGAGCGGGCGCTGGCGATGAGGAGCCCGGCGTCCTCCCCCGACACGCCCACGGCCAAGGGGTCGTGGACGTTGACGGCGGAGACGATGTCCCGGTTGACCTTGCCCACCAGAACCATGCGGGCGATGTCGAGCGTCTCCGCGTCGGTGACCCGCAGGCCTTCGTGGAACTCGGGCTCCTTGCCCAGGCGGGCCATGAGGGCGCCGATCTGGGGGCCGCCGCCGTGCACGACCACGGGGCGCATGCCGACCGAGCGCATGAGCACGACGTCCGAGGCGAAGGACGCGGCCAGGGCGGGGTCGGCCATGGCCGCCCCGCCGTACTTGACCACCACGACCTTGGCCCAGAACCGGCGGATGTAGGGCAGGGCCTCGGCCAGGACCGCGGCCTTGGCCTGGGGGGTGAGCGAGGGCGCTGCCGTCCCGGTGGCGACCGCGGTCATGAGGTGCGCATGTTCTCGTCGATGTAGCCGGGCGTGAGGTCGTTGGTGAGGATGGTGGCGGTGGCCGGGCCCAGTCCCAGGTCGGCCACGATCTTGACGTGGCGGCCGGCCAAGTGGGCTGCCACCGCCGCCCCGTCGTGGGCCGCGGCCACGCCCCCCGCGCACACCACGGTGCCGCCGTAGGCCACCGACACCAGGTCGGGGGCGAAGGGCGCGCCGGCGCTGCCCAGCTCACTCAGGATGCGGCCCCAGTACGGGTCGGCGCCGAACAGCGAGCACTTCACCAACTGGCTCTCGGCCACCTTGCGGGCGGCGCGCCGGGCGTCGTCGGGGGTCGGGGCGCCGGTGACGCGGACGGTGACGACCTTGGTGGCGCCCTCGGCGTCGCCCGCCATCTGGGCGGCCAGGCTGGCGCACGCCTCACCCAGGGCGTCGGAGAAGGCGATGCCCCGGGGAGTGTCGCCCCGACCGCTGGCCAGGACGATGACCGTGTCGTTGGTGGAGGTGCAGCCGTCCACGCTCAGGGCGTTGAACGAGTGCTCGACGGCCAGAGCCAGCGCCGAGCCCAGGTCGGCGGGCCCGAGGGCGGCGTCGGTGGTGAGCACGGCGAGCATGGTGGCCATGTCGGGCGCCAGCATGGCCGCCCCCTTGGCCATGCCGCCGATGGTGAAGCCGGCCCGGGCGAGGGTGACCTCCTTGGCCACCGTGTCGGTGGTGAGGATGGCGGCGGCGGCGGCTGCCGCCCCGTCCACCGAGCGGGCGGCGGCCAGCGGGCCCACGCCGCCCAGCACCGCGTCCACCGGCAGGGGGATGCCGATGAGCCCGGTGGAGCACACCAGGACCTCCTCGGGCTGGCAGCCGAGGGCGGCCGCCACCTCCGCGCACGTCCGCTCGGCGTGCGCCCGGCCGGCGCCGCCGGTGGCGGCGTTGGCGTTGCCGCTGTTGAGCAAGACGGCCGCCGATCGCCCACCGGTGGCGGCCAGGTGGGACCGGGTGACGTCCACCGGCGCGGCGGTGGCCTTGTTGGACGTGAACACGGCGGCCGCGGGCACGGCCAGGCCGTCGTCGGTGGCCACCAGGGCCAGGTCGAGGGCGGTGGGGTCGGCCTTCACGCCGCAGTGGGCCCCGGCGGCCACGAACCCGGCGGCGGCGGTGACGCTCACGTGACCTGGCGGCTGCGCCGCCCGGCGCGGGGCCCCATGACCGATTTCCTCCGAGCGGCGGGGGCCCCTCCCCCGTCGCCGGCCGTCACGGGTAGACCCCGACGATGGGCAGGCCCGCGGTCTCGTCGAGGCCCAGCACCAGGTTGGCGCACTGCACCGCCTGGCCGGCCGCCCCCTTGACCAGGTTGTCGAGGGCGGCCAGGACGACCACCCAGCCGGTACGGGCGTCGTGGCGGGCGGTCAGGTGGGCCACGTTGGAGCCCCGGGTGGCCTTGGTGGAGGGCGACGCCGGCCCCACCACCACGAACGGCTCCCCGTCGTAGGCGGCAGCCAGCACCTCCAGCAGGTCCTCGGTGGAGGTGGCACGGGCCGGGCGGGCGTAGCAGGTGGCGAGGATGCCCCGGGCCATGGGCGCCAGGTGGGGGGTGAACAGCACCGTGGCCCCGCTGGCCTGCTCGATCTCCGGCGTGTGGCGGTGGTCGAGGAGGCCGTAGGCGGTGAAGTCCTCGTCGGCCGACCCGAAGTGGGTGGACGGCTTGAGGGCCCGGCCGGCACCCGAGACGCCGCTGGCGGCGTCCACCACCACGCCCGTGGGCTCGATCACGCCCGCCGCCACCAGCGGGGCGAGGGCGAGGGCGGCGGCCGTCGGGTAGCAGCCCGGGGCGGCCACCGCGTCGGCCTTGGCCACCGCCTCCCGATGGTGTTCGGGGAGGCCGTAGGCGAAGCGCCCCAGGAGGTCGGGGGCGGTGTGGGCCTCGCCGTACCAGCGCTGGTAGACGGCCGGGTCGGTGAGACGGAAGTCGGCCGCCAGGTCCACCACCGCCGCGCCCCGGGCCAGCAGGTCGGGCACGAGGCGCTGGGACTGGCCGTGGGGCAGGGCGCAGAAGACGAGGTCGACGCCATCGACCAGCTCCGGCTCGTAGGCCACGTAGGACAGGTGGCCGTAGGCCGCCGCCAGGCTCGGGTAGAGGTCGGCGACGGGCGTGCCGGCCATGGTGTCCCCGGTGGCCCAGGCCACCTCCAGCCCGGGGTGGGACGCGCAGAGGCGGAGCAGCTCGGCCCCCGCGTACCCGGAGGCCCCGACGACGCCGACCCGGGGCATGTCGATGATCATACGAGGATGTGCATGACCATGCAAACGGGGGCGATCCTGGCCCGGCGCCCGGGCGTCTGGCACGATGCGGCCCACGGAGGTGGGCCATGGGCAGCGGTTCCCGGAAGGCGGCGGCGATGATGACGGCGGCGGCGGCTATGGTCGCCCTGGCCGGCTGTGGCGGTGGGTCGGGGGGCACGCCCAAGGAGCGATGGACCTCCAAGAACGGGTCCAACGTCTCCACCTTCAGCGACGACCTCGACGCCGCCCAGAGCGCCCTGACCAACGGGGACCGGCCCACCATCCTGCGGGCCTGCAACCAGCTCACCGCCGACATCAAGAGCTTCCGGCCCAAGGCCCTGCCCGTGCCCAACGGCGCGGTGGACGGTCCCCTGCGGGTGGCCTTCGACAAGTCGGGCAGCGGGGCCGACGACTGCCTGGCCGGCTCCCGGGTGTCCGACGCCGCCGCCTTGGAGCGGGCCATCCCCACGCTGAGGGAGGCCCGGGCCTCCCTCACCACCGCCCAGGACGCCCTCACCGCCTGGCAGTGACGGCGGTTCCCGGCGGGATCAGCCCCGCAGGCGGGCCTCCAGCGAGGACTCGACGGCCTCGATGCACGCCCCCCGCAGGGCGGTGAGCTCCTCCTCGGACAGGGTGTGATCGGTGGCCGCGAACCGCAGCCGGTAGGCCAGGCTGCGGCGGCCGTCGCCGAGCTGGGTGCCCCGGAAGACGTCGAACAGCCACAGGTCCTCGAGGCGGTCGGCGGCCGCCGCCCGCAGGACGGACTCCACCTGGGCGGCGGGGACGTCGTCGCCCACCACGAAGGCCAGGTCCACGTCGGCCGACGGGTACCGGCTGACGGGCCGGTACTCCCGGCGCCGCCGGGGACCGGCCAGCAGCCCGCCCAGGTCCACCTCGGCCCAGGCCACCGGGTCGACCAGCCCGGCGGCCGCCAGCACCGCGGGGTCGACTTCGCCCACCACCCCCACCGGCGCCTCTCCCACCACGACCGTGGCGCTGCGGGTGGGGTGGAGCCCGGCCGGGGTGGCGGGGACCAGCGCCACCGGCTCGAGGTCCAGCGCGTCCACCAGGGTGGCGAGCAGGCGGGACGCCTCGGGCGCGGGGCGGCCGGCGAGGACGAGGGCCAGGTGCTCGGGTTCGGGCGGGCGCTCGCTGCCCGCCGGTGGGGGGAGGAAGATGTGGCCGATCTCGAAGAGGCACACGTCGGGGTTGCGGTGGGAGGCGTTCACCGACAGCGCCCGCAGGAGGCCGGGCAGCAGCGACGTGCGCAGCACCGACTCCTCGGCGGCCAGGGGGTTCTCCACCTCCACCGCCTCGGTGGGCAGTCCGGCCCGGGCCAGGTCGTCGGGGGCCAGGAAGGAGGTGGCCCACGCCTCGCTCAGGCCGGCGCCCACCAGCACCCGGCGGACCCGGCGCCGATCGCGCTGGTAGGGCGTGAGGCCCCCGCCCACGGCGGAGGTCAGGGGCAACGTGCGGGCGATGCGGTCGTAGCCGTGGTGCCGGCCGACCTCCTCGATGACGTCGATCTCCCGCTCGCTGTCCGGCCGCCAGGAGGGGACGGTGACCACGAAGTCCCCGGTCGTGCCCGGCCGGGGTCGGCACCCGAACCCGATGGGCTCCAGGTACCCGGCCACCTCGGCCGGCTCCAGGGACGTGCCGAGGATGGCGTTGACCCGGGCCGTGCGCACGACCACCGGCGGTCGGTCGGGCAGTGCGCCCACCACGTCCGTGGTGCCGCCGACCGGAGTGGCGCCTGCCACCTCGGCGGCCAGCTGGCAGAACCGGGCCACCGCCCGGTCGGTCCCCTCGGGGTCCACGCCGCGCTCGAAGCGCACCGACGCCTCGGTGCGTAGGGCCAGGCGCTTGGAGGTGCGGGCGACGGCCTCGGGGAGGAACCACGCCGCCTCCAGGGCCACCGTGGTCGTGGCCGCCGAGATCTCGCTCGACGCCCCGCCCATGATGCCGCCGATGCCGACCGCGGTCCCCTCGGCGTCGCAGATCAGGCAGTCCTCGGGGCCGACGGGCCGCTCGACCTCGTCCAGGGTCACCACCACTTCGCCGGGACGGCCCCGGCGCACCGAGAGGCCGCTACCGGGCAGGCGGCTCAGGTCGTAGGCGTGGTTGGGCTGTCCCCCTTCCAGCATGACGTAGTTGGACACGTCCACCAGGTTGCTGATGGGGCGCATGCCGGCCAGGGTCAGGCGGGCCGCCAACCAGGGCGGTGAGGGCCCGACGGCCACCCCCTCCAGGCGGGTGGCGGTGAAGCGGGGGCACAGGTCGGCGGCCTCCACCGCCACCCTGACGGTGCCGTCCCCGTCGCCGGTCGGTGACGCCACGTCGGGCACCCGGGGCAGGACGAAGGGCAGGCCCAGGCGGGCAGCCAGGTCGCGGGCCACGCCGGCCACGCAGAGGGCGTCGGGGCGGTTGGGGGTCACGTCCAGGTCGAACACCACGTCCACCCCCACGCCCAGGGCCTCGGCCACCGTCGCCCCCGGCGACGCCGCCGGGGGCAGGATCAGGATGCCGGCGTGGTCGTCGGTCAGGCCCAGCTCCCGGCCCGAGCACAGCATGCCCTCCGACCACCGGCCCCTGACCTTGCGCCGCCCGATCTCCACTCCGCCCGGCAGGCGGGTGCCGGGCAGAGCCAGAGGCACCAGGTCGCCGGGCGCGAAGTTGAACGCCCCGCACACGATCTGGCGGGGGGCGCCGTCGCCGGCGTCCACCGTGGCCAGCTGCACGCGGTCGGCGCCGGGGTGGGCGGCGGTGGCCATGACCCGGGCCACCACCACCCGGTCGAGTCCCTCGCCGACTTGCTGCACGCCCTCCACCACCAACCCGAGCTGGGAGAGGGTGGACGCCAGGTCGGCGGGATCGCCTTCGAAGGGCGCGAACTCCCGCAGCCAGGAGAGGGGCGCCCGCATGGCCTCACCCTAGGCGGCACCGTCGCGCCGCCCGGCCGGGTTTCGGCGCCCGTCGCCCGCCCCGTCCGCCCGGCGCCGCTCGGCGTCAGCTTCAGAACTGGGACAGGAAGCGGATGTCGTTGGTGAGGAGGTGGCGCAGGTCGTCCAGGTCGTGGCGGACCGCCGCGCAGCGATCGATGCCGAAGCCGAAGGCGAAGCCGCTCCACTCCTCGGGGTCGATCCCCACCGCCTCGAACACGTTGGGGTCCACCATGCCGCAGCCGCCCAGCTCGATCCATCCCGACTGCGAGCACACCCGGCAGCCGGCACCGCCGCAGAAGATGCAGGTGACCTCGAACTCGGCCGACGGCTCGGTGAACGGGAAGTAGGACGGCCGCAGCCGGGAGTGGATGGACTCGCCGAAGTATGCGGCGGTGAACGCCTCGATGGTGCCCGCCAGGTCGCCGAAGGTGACGCCCCGGTCGACGACCAGCCCCTCGATCTGGTGGAACACCGACAGGTGGCGGGCGTCGGGCGTGTCCCGCCGGTAGCAACGGCCGGGGGCGACCACCCGGATGGGCGGCGGCTGTGCCTCCATGACGCGGATCTGCACGGGCGACGTGTGGGTGCGCAGCACCACCGATTCCGGTGCCCCCAACTTCAGGTACAGGGTGTCCCACATGCTGCGGGCCGGGTGGGCGGGCGGCATGTTGAGGGCCTGGAAGTTGTACCAGTCGGTCTCCACCTCGGGCCCCTCGGCCACCGCGTAGCCCATGGAGACGAACACGTCCTCCAAGGCGTCGCGGGCCGACGTCACCAGATGGTAGTGCCCTCGCGAAAAGCGCCCCGCCAGCTCGGTGAGGTCGAGGCGCTCGGCGGCCAGCCGCCGGTTCCGCTCCCCGGCCTCCAGGTCCGCCCGGCGGGCGGCGACCATGGCCTCGACCCGGGCCTGGGCCTCGTGGATGGCCCGGCCCTGCTCCCGGCGCTCTTCCACCGCCAGGCGGCCCAGGCTGCGGTGGAGCCCGGCGAAGGGCGACTTCTTGCCGAGGTAGGCCGTGGACGCGGCGTCCAGGTCGGCCACCGACGTCGCCGCCTCCACCCCGGCCACCGCCTCGGCCTCGATGCCGGCCACCGTCGGATGGGTGGAGGTCACCGCCTCCTCGGCGGTGCTCACGGCGCCAGTTCCTCGGGGATCCCGGTGGGGAGGGTGAAGCGGAAGGTGGATCCCCGGCCCACCTCGGAGGACACCACCAGCGTGCCGCCGTGGGCCTCCACCAGACCCCGGCTGATCCACAGGCCCAGCCCGGAGCCGGTCGGGCGGGTCTCGGCCCGGCGGAAGAACTTGGTGAACACCCGGCGCAGGTCGGACTCGGGCATGCCCTCGCCCTTGTCGGCCACCGCCACCGCCACCACGCCGTCACCCTGCTCGCCCACGATCCGCATGCCTTTCGGGTGACCGTACTTGGCGGCATTCTCGACCAGGTTGGTGAGCACCTGCTCAACTTTGTCAGGGTCGGCGTACACGTCGGGGAAGTCGGCCGGGAACAGGACCTCGGCGTCCAGCTCGGCCTCCATCATGCGCACCTTGTCCACGACACCCACCGCCAGCGCCCGCAGGTCGACGAGCTGGCGGCGGAGGTGGAGGCGGCCGCTCTCCAGGCGGCTGATGTCGAGCAGCTCGGTGACCAGGCGGGTCACCCGTCCGGCGTCGTGGTTGACCTGCTCGAGCATGGCCCGCTTCTGCTCGTCGCCCAGGCGGTCCCACCGGTTGAGGAGCAGGCTCGTGTACCCCCGCACCGAGGTCAGGGGCGACCGCAGCTCGTGGCTGACCGTGGAGATGACCTCCATCCCCGACGCCGGGCCCTCGGGCCGGGCATGGGTGCCGTTGCGGGCCACCACCACCCCGCCCACCACCCGCCCGTCGGCGTCGCGCTGGTACGAGCCGGTGACGCTGGTGGACACGTCGGAGCCGTCGGCCGCCCGCAGCCGCACCTTGTGCTCGGGGAAGCCCCGGACCGAGCGCAGGCGGGTGGACGGGTGCCAGCCTCCGGCCAGCAGGGGCTGGCCGTCGGGCGTGCGGCACTGGAGGACCTCGCCCGCCCGGCGCCCGACCAGGTCGGCCACCGGGTAGCCGGTGAGGGCGGCGGCCGCCCGGTTGGCGCCCCGGACCCGCCCGTCGGCGTCCAGACGGAAGACGGCGTCGGGGAGGAGGTCGAGGTCGATGGCCTCGGTCATGGGCGGTGCCGGCGCTGGCGGGCCGCCTCGAAGCACAGCACGGCGGCGGCGGCGGCCACGTTGAGCGACTCCGAGCCGGCGGCCATCGGGATGGTCACCACGCCGTCGAGGACGGCGTCCACCTCCGGGCCCAACCCGTGCGCCTCGTTGCCGACCACCAGGGCGGTGGGCCGGGACAGGTCGAGGTCGTCGTAAGGCGTGCCGCCCGACGCCCGCGCCCCCAGGCGGTGCAGTCCCCACGAGCCCAACTGGTCCAGACCGTCCACGACCGATCCCCCGGACACCACCTGCAGGTGGAACAGCGCCCCGGCCGACGCCCGTACGCACTTGGGGTTGTACGGATCGGCACCGCCGTCACCGCAGAATACCCCCCCGGCCCCCGCGGCCAGGGCGCTGCGGGTCAGCGTCCCCAGGTTGCCGGGGTCGCCGACTCCGGCGCACACCACCACCAGGGTGGCCTCCCGCAGGTCGGCCAGGACGGCGGGACGGGTGGCGGTCACCGCCACCACCGGCTGGGGCGTGGTGGTGGAGGCGACCCGGGCGACGACGCCGGGGGCCAGGCGGCGGACCGCCACCCCGGCAGCATCGGCGGCCGCCAGGACCGGGCCGTCGAAGCCGGCATCGGCGTACACCGCCTCCACCGGGGCGCCGGCGGCCAGGGCGGCGGCCACCAGCGTCGGGCCCTCCACCAGGAACGCCCGCTCGGCGGCCCGGGCCCGGGGGTCCCGCGCCAGGCGGCGGAGCCGCTGGACCTGCGGGTTGCGCGACGCCAGGCCCGGCCGGCCGGGCCCCGCGGTCACCGTCATGACGCCCGGGGAGGAGCCTCCTGGGCCACCTTCACCAGGGCGGCGAAGGCGCGGTCGTCGGAGACGGCCAGGTCGGCGAGGATCTTGCGGTCCACCTCCACACCGGCGCGCCGCAGGCCGTCGACCAGGCGGCTGTAGGTGGTGCCGTGGAGGCGGGCGGCGGCATTGATGCGCGAGATCCACAGCTGGCGGAAGTCGCCTTTGCGGGCCCGGCGGTCGCGGTAGGCGTACTGGAGCGAGTGCATGACCGCCTCGTTGGCGGCCCGGAACGTGCGGCTCTTGTTCCCGTAGTAGCCGCGCGCCTGCTCGAGAACTGCCCGGTGATGCTTGCGTCCGTGGACGGCGCGCTTGACCCTGGCCATGCTGCGCTCCCTTCTGGTCGGGGGGAGTGGGGTGGGATCCGGTGGGACCGGGAATGTGGCGGGACGGCCTAGAGGCCGAGGAGCTGCTTGGCCTGGGCCCGGTCGCCGCCCGTGAGCTCGGCCGAGCGGGCCAGGCGGCGGGTCCGGGTCGAGGGCTTCTTCTCCAGGATGTGGGACCGGAACGCCTTGCGGCGCAGAATCTTGCCGCTCCCGGTGACCTTGAAGCGCTTGGCCGCCCCCCGGTGGGTCTTCATCTTCGGCATGTGGTGGCTCCTGTGTCGGACATCTCGTTCCGGTGATCGTGGTTCAGGTGATCCTGGTTCAGGTGATCGTGGTCCCGGTGATGCGGGCCTGCGGCGGTGCGGTGGCCCGGGGCCGGTGGTGTGGGTGCCGGTGGCCCGGGTGCGTGAGGCGGTGGGCCCGGCGGTCAGCCGGCGGGGAGTGCCGACCCGTTGGCCTCGGGGCCACCCGGCTCGGCGGCGGCCTCCTCGGCGGCGGCCTTGGCGGCGGCTGCCTTGGCCCGCTTGTCGGGCGCCAGCACCATCACCATGTTGCGGCCGTCCAACCGGGGCGACGCCTCCACCTTGGCCACCGGCCCCAGGTCCTCGGCGATCCGGTTGAGGATGCGCATCCCGAGGTCGGGGTGGGCGACCTCCCGGCCCCGGAACATGATGGTGACCTTGACCTTGTGGCCCTGATCGAGGAACTCCCCCACCTTGCGGGTCTTGGTGTCGAAGTCGCCCCCACCGATCTTGGGCCGGTACTTCATCTCCTTGATCGAGCTGCTCGCCGCCCGGCGCCGGGACTCGCGGTCCCGCTTGGCTGCCTCGTACTTCCAGTTGCCGTAGTTGAGGATGCGACAGACGGGCGGGTCGGCGTTGGGGGCCACCTCCACGAGATCCATCCCGAGCTCTTCGGCGATCCGCAGGGCATCCCCGATGGGCTTGATCCCGAGCTGGCCACCGTCGGGGTCCACCAGGCGCACCTCGCGCGCCCGGATGCGGTCGTTGATCCTCGGGTCGTTCCCGTCCGGTGCGGCGATCCGGCATCACTCCTTTTGGTGTTCGGTCCCTGGGACGCGAAAGAGGCGGACGTCGGGAGGCAACGCCCGCCTTCGGCGGTCGAACGACCCGGCGCACCGTGATGCCGTGAGGCGGAGCTCCGTGCTGCGGTGGAGCGGCGTCTCGTGGTGGCCGGGTGGGGACCACCAGGTTCGGCGACCCCGCTTCCCGTCTTCGATTGTCGACCTAGGGTAGCAGTATGAGCACCATCTGGACACCCTCGGGGGAGCGGCCCATCCGGCGAGAGGAGCCGCCCGCGGCCACCGCCCCCCCGCCCGCCGGTGGCCCGGCGCCCGACAGCGAGGAGCTGACCGAGGAGGAGTTGGCGGCCCGCATGGCCGACGTCCAGCGGGAGCTGCTGTCCACGCCGGCCGGCGTCGTCATCACCAACCATTGCATCGGCCTGTTCCAGCTGGCCGCCCTCCACCTCGGCCAGCCCGAGCCCGACCTCGTCCAGGCCCAGCTGGCGGTGGACGCCCTGGCCGCGGTGGTCGAGTCACTCGGGCCTCGCCTGGGCGACGACGAAGCGCCGTTGCGCGACGCCCTGACCAACCTCCGCCTCGCCTTCGTGGAGGCACGCCGGCGGGTCGGGGGCAGCGGTGCCCAAGCCTGACCGCCGGTCGACATCTCGATCGTCGGCGGCCAGGAGGAAGAGTGGCGGCCGGCCCCGCCCGGGCGGCGGCCCGCCGGCGGGCGGGACCGGGAAGGCGGGGAGCGGCGGGACCGGGACGGCGGCCGGTGGCCCGCCAGCAGCACGAGGAACGGCCGGTGGGAAGGCGGCGGGCTCGGCAACGGCCGCCGGGACCGGTGGGAAGGCGCCGAACCGGACCTCGGCCGCCAGGACTCCCGGGCCCCGCTCCGGTGGTTCGCGGCCGGGTGGTTCGCGGCCGGGTGGGTCACGGCCGGGCCCGGCGGGCGGCGGCCCCGGCCTTCGGCGCCGGTACGGCCTGATCGCCGGGCTGGTGGCACTGGCCGTGGTGGTGGTGGCGGTCGTGCTCCTGGCCCGGGGCTCGGGCGGCAAGGGCACGAGCTCGACGTTCGGAGGAGCCACCACCGCCCCCGACCTCTCGGCCGTGCAGACCTTCTCCGGGCTGTCCCGCAACCACGTCTCGGGCACCGTCGACTACCCCCAGACACCCCCGGTGGGTGGCGACCACGCCCCCATCTGGCAGGACTGCGGGTTCTACCCGTCGCCCGTGGCCACCGAGCAGGGCGTGCACTCCATGGAGCACGGGGCGGTGTGGATCACCTACCAGCCGAGCCTGGCCGCCAAGGAGGTGGCGGTCGTGCGCCACCTGGCCCAGCGGACGACCTACGTCCTGGCCAGCCCGTTCCCGAACCTTCCCAGCCCAGTCGTGGCCTCGGCCTGGGGGGAGCAGCTCCGGCTGCCGTCGGCCACCGATCCCCGGCTGGCGGCCTTCGTGGCCAAGTACCGCCAGGGCCCCCAGACCCCTGAGCCCGGGGCGCCGTGCAGTGGGGGGGCGGGCTCGCCGCAGACGTAGGAGCCTGCTGATCCGTAGGCCGGCCGGGTGCGGGCGACCGTCGACCACCACCTTCGATCCATCACGTTCGCTCCGCCACGTTCGCTCCGCCACGTTCGCTCCGCTCAGGTCCTGTGCAACCGGATGGATCAGGAGGCTCCCAGCCCGTCCGGGGGGCGGCGTGCCTCCTGGGGGCGGGGCCGCCTGTGTATCGTTCTGGCGCCAGCGGCCGAGCCAACGCCGGGGGCGTCCATGGTGTCGCGGCCCGCCCTCCCGGGGCGACGGTCACAGCGGGCGACAGTGCCGGCCGGGGTGCCGACTGGAGAGACCGTGCCGATGGGGAGACCGTGAACCTCCACCTCCGACCGGCGGGGGTCGTCCCGGATCCGACATCCGCGTCGGCGCCAGCCGCGGCGCCGGTGGAGGCACCGCCCCCCACGCCGATCCGAGCCCTCGGCCCCGTCCTGGGGCGGCGCCTCTCGGTCCTGGACCGGCCGGTGGTGGTGGCCGCCGCCGTGGCCGCCATGGTCGGGGGATCGGTCCTGCTGCGCATGGAGGGGCTGGGCGAGTGGTTCTGGATGGACGAGGGCATCTCCGTCGGGATCGCGTCGCACCCCCTGGCCCGCATCCCCGGGCTCATGGCGCGGGACGGGTCCCCGCCGCTCTATTACCTGCTCCTCCACGGCTGGATGCGGTTGTTCGGCGGCAGTGAGGTGGCCACCCATGCCCTGTCGCTCAGCGTGGCGGTGATGGCCATCCCGGTGGGCCTGTGGGCGGGCTGGAGCCTGTTCGGGCGGCGGGTGGGCTGGATCACCGCCGTCCTGCTGGCCACCTGCCCCTTCATCTCCACCTACTCGAGCGAGACCCGGATGTACACCCTGGTCATCCTCGAGGGGCTGGTGGCCACCGCCTCCTACCTGCACGCCTTCGTGGACGACCGCCCCCGCTACGCGGCCGTGTTCGTGGTGGCCATGGTGGCGCTCCTGTACACCCACAACTGGGGCCTGTACGTCGGGCTGGCCGCCGTCCTGGGGCTGGTTCCCTGCTGTGCCCGCCTCGCCCCCGAGGCCCGGCGCCGCCTCCTGGTAAGAGCTGGAGCGGCCTTCGGCGCCATCGGCGTCCTGTACCTCCCGTGGGTCCCGACGCTGCTGCGCCAGGCCCGTCACACCGGGGCGCCGTGGTCGCCGGTACCCAGCGCCCGACTGGCGGTGTCCACCCTGGCCGAGGTGCTGGGCGACCCCACCGAGCGCGTCCTCATCGTGCTCGTGCTCACCGCCGCGGTGGCCCTGGTCTCCATCCTGCGCCGCACCACGACCCGTGAGGGCCGGGCCGCCGCCGCCCTCGTCGTCCTCGTGGCCGTCACCCTCGGCGTGGGGTGGCTGGCCAGCCAGGTGAAGCCGGCCTGGTCGGTCCGCTATCTGGGCGCCCTCCTGCCCGCGCTCGTGCTGCTGGCCGCCCTGGGCCTGGCTCGGGCCGGCGCCCGGGGGGTGCTGGGTCTCCTGCTCATCATGGTCATCTGGACCGAGCCCGTCGGCCGCCTGACCGGCGACCGCCACGCCGTCCACCGTGACGGCAAGGCGTCCGACAAGGCCCTGGCGGCAGTGGCTCGGCCCGTCCTCCGTGCCGGGGACCTTGTCCTCGCCACCCAGATGGAGGAGGTCCCGGTACTGCGCCACTACCTGGGGCCCCGCCTGCGCTACGCCGACCCCACCGGGCTGGTGGCCGACCCCTCGGTGGCCGACTGGCGGGACGCCACCGCCCGCCTGGACGCCGCCCGCCCGGCGGCGTGGCTCCCTTCGGTGATCGACACGCTGCCCGCCGGCGGCCACGTCTACCTGGTGTGCCCGGCATCGACGGATACGCCGGGCATGACCTGGTTCCGGATCATGGACGCCCGCTGCGGCGAGGCGGCGGCCACCCTCCAATCGACCTCCTCGCTGACCAGGGTGCCGCTGTCGTTCTCTCGCGACGCCATCGAGGGGGGCGCCCGCACCGTCCTCCTGTTCGAGAAGGCCGGCCTCTGATCGTCGCCCCTCCGGCCCGCCCGGGCACCGCGGCGGGGACCGCCGCCGGGCTGGGCACCAGGCGAGCGGACGTCGCCGCCCTGGCCGTACTGGTGGCGGTGGCCGCCGGCCTGCGGGTGCCGCTGCTGAGCAGCTCGGGGCTGTACCGCGACGACGCCTGGCCCGCCCTGGCCACCCGGACCGGCCTGGGCCGGGCCCTCCGCCTGGGAGTCACGGTCCCCGGGTTCGAGCTTTGGGCCCGGGCCTGGTTGGGCGTCAGCCGCTCGACGGCGTGGGCCCAGCTGCCCGTCCTGGTGGCCTCGGTGGCGGCGGTGGCGGGCGCCTACCTGCTGGCCCGACGAGTCGGGTGCGGGCCGCCGGCGGCGCTCGTGGCCGGTGGGATGATGGCGGTGTCGCCGGTGAGCGTGCTGTACGCCACCCGCTTCAAGCAGTACTCCTTCGAGGCGGTGGGGGCCGAGGCCCTGCTGGTGAGCGCCCTGTGGGCGGCGGCCCGGCCGGGGTCGGGGCGGCGCTGGGCGGGGCTGGTGGCGGTGGCGCTGGCGGCCGGAGGGTTCTCGGCCCCGCTGATCGGGGTCGGGACGGTGGCGGTGGCGTGGGTGGGGTGGGCGTCGTGGCGGACGGGCGACCCCACCGCCCGGCGGGCGGCGGCGGTGGCGGGCGGCGTCTTCGTGGTGGCGGTGGCCGCCTACGCCCGCCTGGTGCTCGGCGCTGTGCCACCGTCGCTGCACCGGCTCTGGGGTGACAACTATGTGGACGCCTCCAGCCCGGTGGCCTTCGCCCGGACGACCTGGCACGTTCTCGACCAGTTCATGGCCGGCGCCGTCTACCGGCACGGGCCCACCGGCGTCCTCGTGCTGGCGGCGGTGGCGGCCGGCGCGGCGGCCTGCCGGCGCCGGGTGGCGGTGCTCGCCCTGGGGCCGGTGGCGGTGGCGGTGCTGCTGGCCGCCGCCCGCCGGGTGCCGCTGGGTGGCGGCCGCATCGACGAGTACCTGTACCCGGGGCTGGCGGTGGCCGCCGCCCTGGCCGTCCAGTTCGTGCTCGGGACGGGGGCCCTCCGTCGCCTCCCGCCCGGCCTGGTGGGGGGCATTGTGGCCGCCGGTCTGATGGCCTTCGCCCTGACCGGCGGGCGCACCCAGGTTCGGGAGAACCCGTACCCCGGGGTGGACATGGCTGCCCTGCGGCGGGCGGTGGTGGCCAGGGCCCAGCCCGGCGACGGCGTGGTGGTGTCTCCCTTCAGCCGCTACCCGTGGGCGCTCGTGGCCCCGACCCGGCCGGCCATCGCCCCGAGCCCCCGCTTCGCCACCGGGTTCTCGGTGGCGTCCACCGATCCCGACGTGTTCCTGATGCCCAGCGAGTACGTGGAGGACGGCTACGACCCGGGCGTGGCCGTGGGCTTCGCCGCCGACCGGCGCCGGGTCTGGTACGTGGCCACCGACACCCCGGCCAGCGACACCGCCCCCGCCGTGCAGGCCCACGAGCAGGACGCCGAGCGGGCTCTGGGAGGCGCCGGCTGGCGAGTGGCGGACCGGGTGGAGGCGCCCGGTGGCCACGCCGATCTCCTGGTGCGCGAGTAGGGCTCGGGGGCCCTAGCCGTCGCCCACCCGTTCGAGGGCGGTGGCCTCCCAGCGCCCGAGGTGGCCGGCCACCACCGAGTAGGCCACCCGGGCGCCCACCGGGACGGTCCGTGTCCCGTCGGCCACCGCCGTGCAGTGGAACGACACCTCCCTACCGTCCTCCCCCCGCACCGTCCCCAACCCCCGCCCCTCGTCGAAATCGATGACCACCCCGATCACACCGTCAGTCTCCCAGCACCCGCGGCGGGCGCGGTGCGAAGCACCCGGGTGCCGGCCGGGATGGTGGCTCAGGACCCGCGGGCAGACGGGCCGGCGGGGCAGGGGCCCCCGCCGGCACCGCGGCGGGCGCGGTGCGAAGC
>JBHELO010000035.1:0-16051 GCA_046263055.1 Acidimicrobiales bacterium
GCGGCCAGCAGCAACGCGTAGCCATCGCGCGTGCGCTGACGCAGGACCCTCCGCTCGTGATCGCGGATGAGCCAACGGCCCACCTCGACTACATCCAGGTGGAAGGCGTGCTTAGCCTGCTCCGGGAGCTGGCCGGGCCCCACCGGGTGGTGCTCATCGCCACCCACGACGAACGACTGCTTCCCGTCGCCGACCGGGTGGTCGACCTGAGCCCTCCAGCAGCCGCCGTCGCCGTCACCTCACCCCTGGTCAAGGTCGAGCCGGGAGCCGAGGTGTTCGCCCAGGGCGACCCGGGAGACGTCGTGTACCAGGTGGAGAACGGCGAGATCGAGATCGTGCGCCGGCGAGCGGACGGTGGCGAGGAACCGGTCACCACTCTGGGGCCGGGGAGCTACTTCGGCGAGCTGGCCCCCCTCTTCGCCCTGCGCCGCTCGGCCACCGCCCGGGCCACCACGGCGTCAGTGGTCCGGCGCATGACGGTTCAGGAGTTCCGCCGGGCAGGTCCGGGGCAGCACCGGGCGCTAGAGGCTTGACCCGGCGCGAACATGGCCCACCGTGAAACTTGACTCATCCCGAAATACCCTGCCGGGTCGGGTTGCTGGGCGACGCGCTGCACAACCTGCCCGACGTCTCCACCAGCGTCTTGGTGTTCATGGGGTTCGTGGTCTCCGAGAAGGAGCCGAGCCCGAGCTATCCCTATAGGTACGAGCGAGCCGAGGACATCCCCGGCTTGGGGGTCGCGCTGGACATCTGGGCCAGCGCGGTGTTGCCGGAGGTTGAGAGCTGGCGCAAGTTCGTCGCCCGTGGCGCCACCACGCACGTGGGGATCGGGATGGTCGGCGCGTGGTCGGAATCGTCGGCAACCAGGCAGTCGCTCGCTCCAAGCGGCGAGTGGGTGACCGCCGGCGCCACGGCGGTCGCGGCACACCCAGCAGGTCTCCGGCGGTCCAGGCGCTCACCCGGGATGAGGAGGTCCGAAGACCCGACTGTCCGCATCCGCCTGCCTGCTTGGCCTCGAACTACCACGATCAACGAGAAGGAGGGGACAGAGTCGCCTTGTGTACCCGGGCGAATGGGACTCCGTTCCCGGCCCGCTGCAGCGTCCAGTCGGATCGGGAGGCCATAGTGGACACAGCTGAGCGCCGGTTGTCCATCGGCCCCGAGCCCCGGCCGAGCGCTCTGGCCGCCACGAGCGGTGAGCCCCAGTGCTCTGGAGGCCCGGGCTGATGGTCCGCACTCGCCGCCGGCCGGTGGCGGCAGCCGCCGGGCTGGTCGTGGCCTTCGTCGGCGCCGCCTGCGGGGGGCCGACGCCCAAGGTGGCAACGCCCCTGCCGACCGCGCCGGAACCGGCGGTGTCCCCACCGGCTCGAGCCGACGTGGCTGGGACCGTCTACCCCCTGGAAGGCGGCCCCGAGGGCGTGGCCGTGATCCGGTCGGGCACGGCTGCGGTCAGTGTGCGGGGTCCCAACCGCGTGGTGCTGTTCGAGCTTGCTGCCCCCACCCAACGGCGCACGGTCCCGACGACGGGATCGGCCCGCCACCTGTTCCTGGGTGGGCCGGACGGCCCGCTCCTCGTGCCCCAGGAGTCCGACGACCGCTTCGTGGCCGTCGACCTGCCCAGCGGCCACATCCTCGAGTCGGTGCCCGTCGGCCGCCAGCCCCACGACGCCATCGCCGTCGGGCCGAACACGGTGTTCGTGGCCGACGAGCTGGCCGACACCATCCACATCGTGCGCAACGGCGCGGTGGCCAGAGTGGTGCCGGCGCCGCTGCAGCCCGGGGGCATGGCCTCGTCGCCCGACGGATCGGCCATGGTGACGGTGGGCGTGCGGGGCCGGCGCATCACCGCCTACCGCAACGACGGATCGGTTATCGGCAGCGCCAACTGCGGGGCGGGCCCCACCCACGCGGTGACCGGTGCCGGCGGCGTCTACTGGGTGGGCGACACCCTGGGCGGCGCCATCCTCGGCTTCCGCATCGGCCACGGGGGCCCCCGCCAGGTGGCCAGGATCCCGGTGGGCCCCCGCCCCTACGGCACCGCCTACGACGATCAGCGCGCCACCCTCTGGGTGACGCTGACCGGCACCGACCAACTGGTCGGCCTCCACCTCCGGGGGACCACGGTGGTCTCCCGCACCACCTACGACACGGTTCGCCAGCCCAATACGGTCGCCGTCGACCCGGTGACCGGCACGCTCGTGGTCACAGGGTCCACGCCCCAGGGGGCGGTGGAGGTGATCCGTTGACCATGCCCCCACGTCCCCGAGCGTTGGTGACAGAGCGGCGCTGGTGCTGGCAGCCGTTGCCGACACATCAGCGTCTAGCCAGGGCGTGGCAGTGGTGCCGGCGACAGCGCGATGTGGCACCTCACTGCCGTTCCCTCCTCGCGGGAATCGGCCTCGCAGCTCTCCGAGAGGGCGCGCACGAGGAGCAGGCCCCGCCCCGACTCGTCGTCGGGCTGGGACGGCCGATGCTCGAGCGCGGTCGTCGGCATCCCGTAGCCGTCGTCTCGGACCTCCACGACGATGCCCCCGTCCCCCTCCCATACCCGGAGCTCGACCTCCTGGCGGGCGGCGCGGACGGCGTTCGTCACGAGCTCCGTGGCCACGAGCAGCGTGACATCGCTGGCCGGGAGGAGCCGGGGGCGGGCTCCGAGCCACGACGACAGGCTTGCACGCGCCCGGGGGACGCACGCCGGGTGGGCGGCGAACCGGAAGCCGAACAGCTCGTCGCCCAGGGTGACCGAGGCCGTTTCGCCCGCCGGTGCACGGGAGCGAGCGCCCGAGACGCGGATCGCCAAGACCGCGAGGTCGTCGCGGGGAACGGCGTCCTCGAACGCGAGCACCGAGGACTCCACTGCGGCCACGATGTCGATGGCCGGCCACCCCCCGCAGCGGGCGAGGACCTCGGTCAGCAACGAAGGACGGAACACCCCTGCCGGCGAACGCGCTTCGGTCACACCGTCGGTGTAGAGCACGACGACGTCCCCGTGGGAGAGCTGCGCCCTGACCTCGGTGAACCGGGCCCCGTCGAACAGCCCCGCCGGAGGACCTGGTCGGGCCACCTCGTCGAGCGCTCCGTCGAGTCGGACGACCACGGGGGAGGGGTGGCCGGCGGTGGCCGCGGTCATCGCCATCCCGTCCTGGGACCCCTCGAGGACGAGCACTGCGACCGTGCAGAACTCCTCCCCCGTGACCTGCTGCAGGAGGGCGGCGTTGAGGGTGGCGAGCAGCTGGGCGGGGCTCGAGCAGCTGAGGGCTGCGGTGCGCAGCGTGTTGCGGGCCAGCGATGTCAGCTTCGCCGCCTCGACGCCCTTACCGGAGACGTCTCCCATGACTGCGCAGCAACGTCCGTCACGGAGGACGAAGGCGTCGTAGAAGTCGCCCCCGACGGTGGTGCCGTCGCCCGCCCAGTGGTAACGGGCGGACAGCTCGAGACCGGGGACGTCGGGCAGCCGAGGGGGGAGGAGGCTCTGCTGCAGCGTCGTGGCCAGCGTCCGGTAGCGCTTCGCCGCCAGCTCGGCGTCGCTTCGGGCCTGGTGCTCGCGCTCGAGCGCCGTCGCCAGGCGCTCGCGCGCCAGCGCCTGCTCTATGCCCACGGCGACGGTGTCGGCAATGGCATCGAGGGCCTGGACGACCGAGTGGGGCAACGGGTGGCGTGCGAACAGCGCCATGACCCCGACGAGGTCCTCCCCCAGGAGCAGCGGGTAACCGGCGAAGGCCACCATCCCCTCGCGCTCCGCCCACTCCGCGTCACTGATCTCGGGGTCGCCGACGACTTGGTTCGTCAGATGCGGTCGGCGTCGCGCACCTATCCGGCCGATCTTGTAGGAGCCTATCGGCACCCGCCCGTGAGGGCCGTCGAGATGCGTGTACATCCCGGCGCTGGCATGAAGCACGAGGTCGGCGGTGCCGGGCTCGGTGAGCCAGATCCGGGCAAAGGCGGCATCGAGATGCTGCACGAGGGCCTCGGCGCACCGCTGGAGCTTCTCGCCCAGCTCCTCGGCACTGGTGAACGCAATGCCCACATCTGCCGCGACCGTCGCACTCCGGGCACGGTCGGTCAGCTCCCGCTGGGCGAGGACCCGCTCGGTCACATCCTGAATGAGAACGAGACATCCGAGCGTCGGCACCGACGGATCGATGGCGGCAAGCGTGAGCTCCACGTGCTGCTCCGTCCCCTCCCGCCCCGTCCGCCGGAGGACACGAGCCAGCGACCCCTCGCCGCTGAGGGCGTCGGCGACGCTCTGCAACAGCGCCGGGGCGTCCTCGGTCCGGAACAGGGAGGTGAGGGGAGCTCCTATCGCGTCCCGTGCCAGCCGCCCGATGATGTCCGTGGCCATGGGGTTCCAACCACGGATGGTGGCCTCCGGGTCGACCGTGAGGACTCCGACAGGGGCGTGGTCGAGCAGCTGACCGAGGTACCGCGACGCCGCCGCCTTGTCGGTGGCGAGGGTGTCAGGAAGCACCCGGTGGTCGACACGAGCCAGGGCGCGGGCATGGGCCCGCCGCCGTTCGCTGGTCCGTGCCACTTCGGCGACCGCGGCCAGGAGCTCGCTCGAGGGCGCGGCGGTGGAGAGGCAACCGCTGCCACGGCCGATGAAGGGACTGATTTGAAGCTCCTTCTGCACCTGGCTCAGGCGCTGCTCTTCGGCAAGCACGAGGACCGGAAGGTGCCGGTCCCGCCGATAGATGCCGGCGACCACCCTCGCCGGCTGTGAGACCGTCGGCCCGAGGACGACGGCGACCGGGTCGGCGTGGTCGATGGCGTCGCCGATGTCGGTGACGGAGGACAGCACGAGCTCCTGGCCGGGAATTGCCTGGAGCTTCTGGGCCAGCGACGGCGAAACGTCGACCGCGAGAATCCGCCGCACGGTCAGTCTCCCAAGAGGTTCTCGCCCAGCAGCGCGCGTCCCACCCAGATGCGCAGGACTTCGGTCGTGGGGGCCATGACGTGGGCAGCGCGCGCATCGCGCAGCCGACGATCGAGGGTTGCCCCTTCGCGGTACCCGATACCTCCGGCAATGGTCATTGCCTCGTTGACCACACCGACCACGCAGTCGGCGACCTCTGCCTTCGCCGAGCACAGCGCGGGCACGGCCATCGGCGACCCGCTGTCGCCCAGCTCGGCGGCGTGATAGAGGAGCTGGCGGGTCCGCTCGACGGTGGCCCACATGACCCCCAGCCGGTGCTGCAGGACCGGCTGTTGTGCCAGGCGGCTGCCGTCGTGCGAGTACCGGCGTTCGAGGAGGTGGAGACGGGCGTCGTCCAGAGCGCCGACGGCGATACCGAGGTACGTCCCTGCCATGGCGGAGAGGAAGAAGGGTGCGATGACGTTGAAGACGTACCACATCTGCTCCCCCTCCTCGCCGAGGAGGGCGTGCGCAGGCAGGGCGACGTCGCGCAGCGGGAGGCTTTGCGACGAGTTCCCGCGCATGCCGATCCCGCGCCACGGCTCTCCCCAGGACAAGCCGCGAGCATCGCCAGGGACGACCACGCAGGAGAACTCCCCCGGCGGCGCACTTGGGTCGGCAGCGACCGTGGAGACGACGTAGGAGTCGGCGTGCCCCCCACTCGTGACGAAGGTCTTCCTGCCCGAGACCAGGAACCCGGTGTCGGTGCGGCCGAGAACGGTGTCCGGCAGCCAGAAGTTCGATCCGCTCCCCGGCTCGCTCAGCGCCAGGGTCGTGACGTGCTGTCCCCGGGCGATCGGGTCCAGGAAGACCTCGGCTTGTTCCGGGGTCGCCTTGGCCCCGATCACCGCCGACCCCACGCAGTGCATGCCGAAGCAGAGGGCAGTCGAGGGACACTCCCGTCCGAGGATCTCGCCGACGCGCACCATCGCCGCCAGGCCGTGCCCCAGGCCGCCGAATTCCTCGGAGACGACCAAGCCGCCGAGCCCCGCGTCCGCGAGTGCCTGCATCGCCTCCTGCGGCCACCGCCAGTTGCGGTCCACGTCCGGCGCGTTCGGCCCGGCAACGTCTCGTGCCACGTGTCGAGCCCGGTCGAGGACCTTCTCCAGCGTCAGCCGCGGCATGTCGTCGCCCACCCCCCTCCCGTCGCTGGCAAGAACCTAACTGCACGTTTCGGAGGCCAACAACCGCCCGGCCGCGGGAGGGCCGGTGGCCGCCCGGCTCAGGTGGTGAAGGTGAGCACCGCCTTCACGTCGTCGGGCTGGCGGTGGTACGCGTCGTGCCACTGGTCGAGGGGCACACGGCGGGTGACGAGGCGGCTCAGCCACTCACGGTCGGCCCGGGCGAGGGCCTCGGCGCCCAGCTCGTAGTGGTGGCGGTTGGCGTTGACCGACCCGAACACCACGTCGTTCCCGAGGACCATGTTGCGGTTGAGCAGGCCGGCGTCCACGTTGAAATCGCGGCCGCCGCTCGACACGCCGGTGAGGCAGACGATCCCGTCGGGCGCGTTGTGGGCCATGGCGTCCAGCACGAGCTGGGCGACGCCGGTGCACTCGATGACCACGTCGGCACCGGGAGCGGCATCGGCCACCGTGCCGTGGTGGTAGGTGGCCCCCAGGTCGGCGACGAGTTGCGGCTTGACGCCCTCGGTCACCCGATCGAGGACGTGGGTGTCGAGGCCGCGCTGCACCGAGAGCAAGGAGGCCAAGAGGCCGATGGGGCCGGCGCCGATGACGAGGACCTTGGCCGGGTTCCAGGTGGCCCGCCGTCCGATGCGCTCGATGTGGTCCCAGGCCTTGGCCACGACGGTGGTGGGCTCCAGGAGCACGCCCAGGTCGCCCAGACCGGGGTCCACCTTGACGGCGTACTCGGGGTGGATCCGGTAGCGCTCGCAGGCATATCCGTGGCGCTGCTTGATCCCCCGCTCCGTGTACTTCCCGTTCCTGCACATGTCCCACTCCCCCACCGCGCAGTTGGCGCAAGGGACCGGGTCGGGCCGCCGCACGATGCCGACCACGAGGTCACCGGCGGCTAGGCCACCGCCGGGCGGCGCTTCGACCACCCGGCCCAGCGATTCGTGGCCGAGGGTCAGCCGCTGTTCACCGGGCGGGGCCCAGCCGTAGTCGCCCTGGACGATTTCCAGGTCCGTCCCGCACACGCCGACGGCCAGCGTCTCGACCAGTACCGGCCCGTCGTCGGCGGGCGGCTCGGGCATCGTGGTCAACTCGACCGAGTCCTTGTGGAGGGGCACGACGGTGACGGCACGCATGCCGGCCACCGTACCCACGGTCGCCTCGGCGCCATCCGCGGCACGGCCCCATCGGCCCCATCGTCGTCATCGGGCCTTGTCCTCGGCACCAGGTGGCGGCGGTGCGCCGTTCACCCCCCGGCACCCCAGCGTCGTAGCGACATGCCACCATGCGGCATCGGCATCCCGACCGCACCGGCGGCCCTCGGCCCCCACCCCGGCACCGGCGGGGACTTTCGTCGGGGAGGCCCGGCGGCATGGGGACCCCTCGCCCTGGTGGCGACGGTGATCGCCACCGCGGCGGCGGTGCCCCTGGGGTCCCAGGCACGCGCCGGGGCCCGCCTCGCCCTGCTGGTGGTGGCGGCCGCCTCGTTCGCCGGGGTCCTGGCCGCCGAGGCCCGCCGGCCGTTCCTCACCCGGCGGGCGGTCCTCGCCGGCGTCCTCGTCACCCTGGCCGTGGCCGTGGCCGTCCCGCCCCAGGGCTCGGGCGACCTGTGGAGCTACGCCGCCTACGGCCGGATCGTGGCCCACTACCGCCGGAGCCCCTACCGCACTGTCCCCGACCAAGTGGGCCCCGACCCCATCACCGCCCGGGTGCCTACGGCCTGGCGGGGAACGCCATCGGTGTACGGCCCGGTGTTCGTGGCCGTCGCCGCCACCGGCTCCCAGGTGGCCGGCGCCTCGCCCCTGGGCAACCGGCTGTACTTCCAGGGCCTGGCTGCGGTGGCGGTGCTGGTCGGCCTGGCCCTGCTGGCCGCCGGAGGGTGGGGGCCGGCGGCGCTTGCCTTCCTGGGGCTCAACCCGGTGGTCGCCATGGTGGTGGTGAACGGCGGCCACAACGACGCCCTCGTCGGCCTGGGGGTGCTGGCCGGCGTGCTGGTGGCCGTCCGGCGCCGACCTGTCCTGGCCGGTGGGGTGCTGGGGCTGACCGCCCTGGTCAAGGTGGTGGCCGTCCTTCCGGTCGCCGCCCTGGTGGTCTGGGCCTGGCGGCGGGGCCACGCCCGGCCGTGGCGGGCGGCGGTGGCCGCCGGGGCCACCGTCGCCATCGGCTACGCGGTGGCCGGCGGCCGGGTGGCGGTGGCGCCGGTGGTGGCCATGGGCGGGGCCCTCAGCCGGGCGTCGGTGTGGAGCCTCCTCGCCCACCTGGATCCCGCCCTGTCGGCGCCGGTGGTCGCCGCCCTGATCGTGGCCGTCGTCGTCGCCGCACTCCTGGCCCGGGCTTCCGGCGCGCCGCTCCCCCTGGTCGGCGGTGGGGTGCTGGTGGTGTACCTCCTGGCCGCGCCGTACGTGCTGCCCTGGTACCCGGCGTGGGCCCTGCCGGTGCTGGCGCCCGGCTGGCGCTCACGGCCCTCGGTCCTCGCCGCCGCCGCCTCCCTGGGGCTGGCCGTGTCCTACGTCGGCGCGCCCCGTCTCCGTTCGGCCGACCTCCGCCTCCTCGTCCATCCGATCTACGCCTGGGCCATGCCCCTGGCACTGGTGGCCGGGCTGGGCTGGCTGGTGGCGGGCGCCGTCCGGGGTCCGGCGTGGGAGCTCGAGGGAACGGACGGGACGGGATCGGCTCAGGCGGTGGGAGCGGCGTAGAGGGCGGGCTGGCCCGGGCGGCGGTGGAGGGTGCGCAGGACCCGGGGCCGTCGTCGCGTTCGAACTCGGCGATCTTGCGGGCACTCCACAGCAGGCCGGCGGCCGCCCCCACGCCCGCCCCCAGCACCGCGGGCGACACGAAGCCGGCTACCGACAGGGCCAGGGTGAAGGCGCTGGCGGCCACCGGGCCGGCCACGGCGGCCACCGGGGCCCGAGTGGCCACGACCACCGCCTCGGCGGGGAGCCAATCGCGCGAGTTGGGTCGTCGGCGGGGCCCCCGCTGACGCTGTCGCCCGCGCAAGAGGTCCCTCTGGGGGCGGGGGACGCCGCCACCCGGGCGACGAGATCGGCGCCGGCCGGTGCCACCGGGCCCACCGCCAACCGGAGGAGGAACGGGACGGCGCCGGAGGCGACGAGGGTCACGACCGCGAACAGCAGTCAGGCCGGGAGCCACCACACCGGCGTCCAGCGGAGCCGGGCGTACGCGGGGACGGTGAGTGCCACCCCGCCGGCGACGGTGACCGCCAGGGTGACCAGTTGGTGGGCGGCCCGAGGCACCAGCCGCGGCGTGCCCCGGGCCGCCCGTCGGAGAGTGAACGGCGCCCGGGCCAAGCCCCGGGCGCCGGGCCGCTCCCGAGCCCGGCGCTACCATCGGAGAGGTGGATGCCAGGCGGGAATCCGTGGGGCCGACGCAGTCACCCGGGTCGGCACCGGCCGGGAACCCGACCGAAGCCGTCGGGGGGCATGAAGTCGGCGACCAGCCCGCCCCGGTGGCCGACGACGCGCTGTCCCGCTCCCTGGCCGCCCTGCTGGCGCTGACCGAGGATGACCCGCGCCCTTCCACCGCCGCGGTGGAGGACGACGACTTCTGGGACCTCCAGCCGGCTGACGCCCGGCCGGCTGCTCGCCAGGCGGACGTGCCATCGGCGCCCGGCCCCGAGCCCGCCCTGCCCGACGAGGCACAGCCCTGGGCACCCGGTCCGGCGGCCGGGACCGTGGACCCGTCCGCCGGACCGGTGGCCGTCCCGCCGGCGACCGACGGCGGGCTCCACGCCCCCGGTGCCGAGGCGCCGTGGCTGGACGACGACGAGGAGGTCTTCGACCTCGACGCCCCCCGGCGGAACCGGGAGCGGTCCCCGTCCCGCCGGTCCCGGTGGAAAACCGGCGCGGTAGTGCTGGCGGCGGCGGCCCTGGTGGCCCTGGCCGTCGGGCTCGTCACCTCGTCCGGACAGCCGGCGGGACGGAGCCTGGCCGGCGGCGCCCGGCCGGCGCCCGCCACCCCGGAGGTGACCGACCTCGGTGCCCCGACCCCACCCACCCTGGCGGCCACCGCCGACCAGGCGGCCACCACCGATGGCGCCGTCGTCCCGGCGGGGACCGGCTCCGACGGGGCCCCCACCACCGATGCCACCACCGATGCCACCGCCGATGTCACCGCCCTGGCCGCGGCCAGCACTCCCTCCGGCTCGCCGGCCGGGCCGAGCCAGGGGCAGCCTCCGTCGGCGAGCCCCAGCAGTTCCGGCGGCCCGGTGAGCGCGCCCGGTGCCCCGACCACACCTGTCACGGCGGCCGCGCCCTCGTCGCCGCCGGAGGCCTCCCCCACACCACCGCCGGTGCGGACGACCGTCCCTGCCACCACCCAGCCGGGGGGGAGCTCGTCGCCGGGGCCGCCGGGCACCGTCACCCCCGCGGCGAGCCTCTCCAACGTCGTGAGCCGCTGCCTCATGCCGCTGCTGCACATGCAGCCCCTCACCTGCCCGTAGGACCCACCGCCCCCGCCCGGGAGAGCGCGACTGGTGGGTCAGGCGGGGCTGGAGGACTGACGGCGGCCGGGCAGGCCGGGCTCCAGGTAGATCAGGCGGGCGGTGGGCACGGCGGCCCGCACCGCCGCCTCGACGTCGTCAATGGCGGCGGCCAGGCCCGTGGTGTCCAGCCCGGGCTCGAACTCGAGCTTGGCCGCCACCAACAGCTCGTCGGGACCGAGGTGCTCGGTGCGAAGGTGCACCAGCCGCCGGACCGCCGTCGCCCCCTCCATCTCCCGGCGGATGCGCGACGTGATCGCGGGCGACGCCGATTCGCCGATGAGCAGGCTTTTCATCTCCACCGCCAGGGTGACGGCGATGACGCCCAGCAGCGCGCCGATGGCAATGCTGCCGACGGCGTCGAAGCGGGGCTGGCCGGTGACCTCGGCCAGCGCCACGCCGCCCAAGGCGAAGGCCAGGCCCACCAGTGCGCCCGAGTCCTCGAGGAGCACCACCGGCATCTCCGGCGTCTTGGACCGACGGACGAACGCCCACCAGGACAGGTCGCCCTTGGACTCCCGGCTCTCCCGGACTGCCGTGCGCAGCGAGAAGGTCTCGAACACCGCGGCCACCACCAGGATGACGACGTCGGCGGCGACCGACTCCAGCCGGTGGGGATGTAGGAGCTTGTCCACGCCCTCGGCCAGGGCGAACAACGAGCCCACGCTGAAGATCACCAGGGCCACCACGAACGCCCAGAAGTAGCGCTCCCGCCCGTAGCCGAAAGGGTGCTCGGGGCTGGCGGGGCGGGCGGCCCGGGACCGGCCCAGCAGCAGCAGGCCCTGGTTGGCGGTGTCGGCCAACGAGTGCACCCCCTCGGCCAGCATGGACGCCGCCCCGGTCAGCACGAACCCGACGACCTTGGCCACCGCGATGCCCAGGTTGGCCAGGAAGGCGGCCAGGATGACGGCCCGGCTGCCGTCGTGGTGGTCGGCCATGGTCCGAGTCCACCACAGCGGGGGTCCTGCACATGCACGCCGACTCCTACCGCCACCCCCGGGCGGTGCCCGAGGTGATCGAACCATCTTCATCGCCATCAACGGCTACAGCACGGTCACGATCAAGGGCGGCAACGTCAAGTTCGCCCAGTACTACGTGGCGGCCATCGTCGGGTTCGGGGGATCATCTCCGCTGTTACACCAACCTCGCCTTCTCGCTGTGCATCCGGCGGGAGAACGGGCTGCTGAAGCGCATGCGGGGCACAACCCTGTCGCCCTCGCTCTACGGCCACGCGCAATGCACCCACCCAGGCGCCCTCCGGGAGTAGCGTCGCCACGTGGACCTCGGCGTGGAGGTGGTCCCGCCGGCGCTGGCCGTGGAGCCCGGCACCGTCGGTTGCATGGAGGTGCGCGTCCACAACCCGGGGGCGGACGTGTGCGACGCGGCGGTGGTGGTGGCCGGCGAGGTCGCCCGATGGAGCTGGGTGCACCCCGCCACCTGCTCGCTGGCGGCCGGGGCCGACGCCACCGTGGCTGTCTTCTTCAAGCCCCCGTGCGGGCCGGCACCGCGGGCCGGGTGCTTCGGTTTCGAGGTCCGGGTGACGCCCGCCGGCGCCACGACGGCCGCCGCCCCCACCGGGTGCGGGAGGGGCACGGTGGAGGTCCGGCCGTACCTGGACGTGGTGGCCTCCATCGACCCGCCGGCCTGGTGGGACCGCCGGGCGGCCGCCTTCACCCTGCGGCTCGAGAACCGGGGCAACGTGGCGACCTCGGCCGCCCTGGCGGGCAGCGACCTGCTGGGTGAGCTGGCGGTGGCGGTGGAGCCGTCCCGGCTAGCCGTGGACCCCGGCGAGACCTCCACCGCCGCGGTGCGGGTGGAGGCGCGCAAGGCCCTGGGTGGCAAGGGCGAGCGGCGCCTGCCGTTCGTGGTGACCGCCGAGTGCGAAGGGTGCTCGGCGCTGCGGGCAGACGGGTCGTTCTACCAACTCGGGCGACGTGCCCCTGCCCACTGAACGCCACCGTGGCGGTGCGGAAGGGACGGTGCTCGGCGGCCTCGAACCGATCCGCTCCAAACCGCCCCGCCTGGAACTGCCCCTTCAGTCGGCGGTGGCCAGCCCCACCGGGCACGACACGCCGGTGCCGCCCAGGCCGCAGTAGCCGTTGGGGTTCCGGGCCAGGTACTGCTGGTGGTAGGCCTCGGCGTAGTAGAACGGGCCGGCCTCGGCCACCTCGGTGGTGACGGCCCCGAACCCGGCGGCCGCCAGGCGCTCGGCGAAGGCGTCCCGGGAGCGCTCGGCGGCGGCCCGCTGGGCGTCGCCCGACCAGTAGACGGCCGAGCGGTACTGGGTGCCGACGTCGTTGCCCTGGCGCATGCCCGAGGTGGGGTCGTGGCCCTCCCAGAACACCTTGAGCAGGGCGTCGTAGCCGACGGCGGAGGGGTCGAAGGCCACCAGCACCACCTCGGCGTGGCCGGTGCGCCCGCTGCACACCTCCTCGTAGGTGGGGTTCGGCGTGAAGCCTCCGGCGTAGCCCACGGCCGTGGAGTACACGCCGTCGAGCGGCCAGAACAGCCGCTCCGCCCCCCAGAAGCAGCCCATGGCGAACTGGGCGGTCTGGATGCCCTCGGGGAACGGAGGTCGAAGCGGGTGGCCGTTCACCAGGTGGGCGTCGGGCACGACCATCGCCTCCGCCCGGCCCGCCAGCGCGTCGTCGGCCGTGGGCATGCGGGTCTTGCGACTGGGGAAGAGCATGCCCTCCAGGGTAGGTGTGAGCCCGCTCCTGTGGGGGCCGGCGCCCCGGCTCAGGAGACGACGCTGATCGGGGTGCCCGGCGGGACCGAGGTGGCCAGGGCGGTGATGACGTCGTTGGCGACGCGGATGCACCCGTGGCTGGCGTCGGTGCCCAGCAGCCCGGGCTGGTTGGTGCCGTGCAGGCCGACCTGGCCGGGGCCGCCGGCGAAGCTGGTGTACACGTCGGAGAAGGCCGACAGGCCGAACGCCCACGGGCCGTAGGCGCCCCGGGGGTTGCCGGTGTCCAGGACCTCGGTGAGGTAGAAGTCGCCGGTGGGCGTGGGGGCGGCGGTGGTGCCCACCGCTACCGTCTCCTGGCGCACCACGTCCGCCCCCTTCCAGACCGTGAGCCGGTGGGCACCGAGCTCCACCTGCATCCGCCAGTCGTCGGTGGACAGGGTGACGTCGGATGCCCGCACCCAGCCGGTGGCCCCGTTGGGGCGCATGGGGAGCATCACCTCCAGCCAGTCGGGCTGCTGCGACGTCACCAGGAAGACCAGGGGGACACCGAGCTCGTTGGGGTTGGCCAGGGTGGCCTCGGGCCCGCCGGCACCGAGGGAGGGATAGACGGCCACCTTGGCCACGTCGGCGGTGGCCACGACGGCGGGCGGCGGGGGCGCGGGGACGGTGGTCACCCTGGTGGCCGGGGCGGTGACGACGGGTGCCGGCGCAGGGGCGGCCCGTGCCACCGGGCGGGGGTCGGCGTGGGCGCACCCGGCCAACGTCACCGCCACCACGAGGAGGGGCAGCGCCCACCGCGTCGTCCGCCTGGGGCACATCGCCGCCAAGGCTACTGGCTGGCCGTTCCCACCTCGACCCGGCCGCCCCGGCCGGGGCGGACCAGCCGGAGGTCCACGATGCGCACGGCGAGCAGGAACGCGAACAGCCACAGCGCCCCCAGCGCCCAGCCCCCCAGCACGTCGCTGGGCCAGTGGGCGCCCAGGTAGACGCGCGTCCCCCCGACGGCCAGCGCCACCGCCACCGCCGATGACCAGGCCGCCACCTTCAGGGACCACGACGGAGTGGAGACGGCCACCTGTGCCGCCACCATGCCCCACCCGGCGGCGGCCAGGGTGGCGTGGGTGGATGGGAACCCGAACCCCGCGAAGTGGGCCACAGCCAGCGTGGCCGGAGGGCGGGGCCGGCCCACCAGCGGCTCCACCAGGGAGGACAGCGCCACCGCGCCGCCCATGGCCCCGACGAGCATGCAGAGGGGGCGCCAGGACCGCCGCCGCCACCACCAGACGAGCCCGAAGGCCACCGCCAGTGGCCCCAGCACGCTCGCGCTCCCGAGGGTGCCGACCACCCGCATGAAGGTGGTGACCCACGCCTCGCGGTGGGAGACGAACCAGTTCAGGACGGGGCGGTCGACGCGCAGGACCTCCCGGCCCGAGAGGATGTGGGCGGTCAGGGTGCCCAGGGCCCACCCGGTGACGCCGATGATGGCCAACGACAGGGTGAGCGACAGCCCCAGGGCCCCGGACGGTCGGAAGCGGCCGACCAGGAAGTCGATCTCCCGCCGGTAGCGCTCCCGCACCCGGGCCACCCGGGGCCGCTCCAGCTGCCGCCGCCCGAACGCCCGGGCCTGCTCCTGGTGATGGGCCACCCAGCGGGCTGCCAGCACGAGGACGGCGGCCGCCGCCAGGCCCATGAGCAACACGATGCCGGCACTGCGGGCCACGTGCTCGACCCGCCGCCAGCTGGTGCCCGCCGCGTACCCCAGGAGGACGAACCCGGTGGCCCACACCAGGCCGCCGGCCACGTTCCAGACCGCGAAGGTGGCGTAGTCGATGCGGGCGATCCCGGCCATGCCGGGGATCAGCACCCGCAGGGCGGTGGTGAAGCGGCCGAAGAACACGGCCCGCCCGCCCCGCCGGGCCAGGTAGTGCTCGGCCCGGTCCAGGTGCTCCTCCTTGACCACCCGCCCGACGGTGCCCCGCAACAGGCGCCGGCCCCACCGGCGGCCCACGAAGTAGCCGACGGTGTCCCCCGCCACCGCCCCGACCACGGCCGCCACCACCACCGCCGGCAGGCTGACTCGTCCCTCGAAGGCCAGGACGCCGCCCAGCAGGACGGCGATCTCGCCCGGGAACAGAAACCCCACGAAGGCCGACGCCTCCAGGGCGGGCAGGGCGAACACCACCAGGAGGGCCGTCCATCCGTGGAGGGCGAGGATGCCGTCGGCCAGGCGGGTCACCACCGGACGGCCGCCCCGGGGCCTACTGCCGGGAGGCTTGGGGGACGAGCCACGTCTCCGCCCACGCCGAGGCGGCGGTGACGATGGAGCCCAGCGCCTCGCCCTTGGGGGTGAGGTGGTACTCGATGCGTACCGGCGTCTCGGCCATCACCCGGCGCTCGACGATGCCCTCGGACTCCAGCTCCTTCAGCCGCTCGGACAGCAGCCGGTCGGAGAGGCCGGGAACGGTGGAGCGGATCTGGCCGAAGCGCGTGACCCCGCTCAGGAGGGCGCGTACGATGGCGCCGGTCCACCGGCGCCCGATGATCTCGATGGCGCGGTGGTAAAGCGGGCAGAAACCACTCAGCGCCTCCGGGGAGGCTGCGCCGTCCTCCATGATCACAAGGGTAGGCCACAGCCCCACTCTTTGGGCAGGAATAAGTATGAGTAGTAAGCTACTTGTACGACGTAACGACGTAACGACGTAACGACGGGACGGCGTCCGGCCGTCGGCGAGAGGAGAGCAACCATGTCAGAGACGACGGCTGTGCCCGGCACACCGGGGGCGCAGGCGCCCGACCCGGGCACGTACGGCATCGACGCG
>JBHELO010000036.1:0-14515 GCA_046263055.1 Acidimicrobiales bacterium
CCGGGAGCGATGGCCGCGGTCGTCTCGGTCCAGGTCTTGGTGTCGCAGTCGGGGTCGGGGCAGCGCCACCGCCGCTTGCGCCAGGCCAGGCGCACCGGTCGCCCGCCGCAGGCCATGTCCCGAACCTCGGAGGTGGCCCGACCCTTGGAGCGGGCCCGTGTCCTCGCAGCCGTGGCAACCGACGAGGGTGGCCGTCGTCTCCACCACCTCCCACAGCTCGCCGTACTCCTCCACGGCGGCACGCAGCACACGGCGGCACGCAGCACGAAGCCCTCGAGGCCCAACACCGCGTCCTCGGTAACGGTGCTCGGATCGGATCCGGCATCGGCCAGGAGCCGGAGCCAGAGGTCGCGGTTGAGCAGTCGGGTGCAGTGCTGGAGGTTGTCACTCCAAGGCCATCCAGGAGCGCATGGGACACAGCTTGGTCACCGTGACCCTGGACCGGTACTGGCACCTCATCGATGGCCTCGACGAGCGAACCGCCGAGAGGCTCGACGCCATGTGGCGTGAAGGTCCCGCCGCCTGCCCGCAGCCTGGCCGCGACCTGGGGGTCGTCCCCATAGCCCGTTTGAGGGCAGCACCGCAGGCACAGGGGTGGGCGCTGAGGGACTCGAACCCCCGACCGCCTCCTTGTAAGGGAGGTGCTCTTCCAGCTGAGCTAAGCGCCCCGAGCTGCTCGCCGGGTGGGCGCTCCAGGGTACCGGCGCTGGGGCCGCAGCCCCTGCTCAGACGGCGCCGGGAAGGCCGTCCGGCCCGTTGGGGCGGTTGAGCTCGCCCGGCTTGTGGATGGGGCCGGCCATGTCTTCGAAGCGGCTGACGTTGTCGGCCAGGGCCCGCAGGACGTCGTCAGCCAGGGTGAGGGGCACCTTGACGCGCGCCACCACCCGGCAGGGGGTCGTGACATTGCCCTCGGGGTCCTGCATGGGCTGGTCGGTCACGCAGAAGTCCAGGGTGAAGTCGTGGGCCGAGTGCCACACCGAGAGGAAGTCGGCGTACACGCCGTTGCGGAGCTCTTCGGGCACGTGGATGGCGATGTTGATCGCCGGGCCCGGCGACGGATCGGGCTCGGACGGCGGCGTCGCGTCGGACATGCGGGGCAGGCTACGGCCCCGGAGGGGAGGGTGCGATTCGGCGGAGTTCGGCGCTATGACCCACTACCCTGTGAACCGGCCGACCGAGGGGGAGGCGACCGACCGTGCGAACGGCGAGCAGGGGGGACGTGTCCGGCGACCTCATGCGCCAGTATCTCAAGGAGATTGGCAGCTACGAGCTGCTGACCGCCGCTGGCGAGGTCGCCCTGGCCAAGGCGATGGAGGCCGGCAAGGAGGCCGACGGTGAGCTCTCCGCCCACCGCCACGACCTGGACCAGGCCCGGCGGGCCGAGCTCGAAGAGCTCTCCCTCGCCGGCCACGCCGCCAAGCAGGAGTTCATCCAGTCCAACCTTCGCCTGGTGGTGTCCATCGCCAAGCGCTACCAGCCGTGCGGCCTCCCCCTGCTCGACCTGGTGCAGGAGGGCAACCTGGGCCTCATGCGGGCGGTCGAGAAGTTCGACCACCGCCGGGGCTTCAAGTTCTCGACGTACGCCACATGGTGGATCCGCCAAGCCGTGAGTCGGGCCATCGCCGACAAGAGCCGCACCATCCGCGTCCCGGTCCACATGGTGGAGACGGTGGCCCAGGTGTCCCGAGCCACCAGCCGCCTGGCTCGGGCCCTCGGGCGCGAACCGACGCTGGGCGAACTGGCCACCGAGACCGGCGTCAGCCCCGAGCGGGTGCGGGAGGCGCAGCGAGTGGCACCCGACCCCGTCTCCCTCTTCGAGCAGGTGGGCGACGACAACGCCGAGCTGGCCGACTTCCTCGAGGACCCGGCCGCCACCGCCTCGTTCGAGGCGGCGGTGGTGGCCATCGAGCGGGAAGAGCTGCGGGCCGTCCTGGCCACGCTGTCCGAGCGCGAGCAGCGGGTCCTGGAGCTGCGCTTCGGCCTCGTCGGCGACCGCCCCCGCACCCTGGAGGAGGTGGGGCGGGAGTTCCAGTTGACTCGGGAGCGGATCCGCCAGATCGAGGTCAAGGCCCTCTCCAAACTCCGCCATCCCGCCACCCCTCCCGGGCGTGAGGGCCGCGACGGCGCCGACGCCTTCGACCGCGACTGACGAGGCGGGAACCACCACCCGCTCCCACCGGCGTGGTCTCAGCCGGTGATGCCCAGCTCGGCCAGTGCGCTGACCGCCTCCCGTCCGAGGGACGGCAGGTCGTCGGGCGGGAACCACCCCACCTCCAGGATCTCGGGAGACGTCGGACGTGGCGGTGGGCCGCCCCCGACGCCGGCACCCTCCACCCCTCCATCGACGGTGCCTCCGGCGTCAGCGGGGCCGGCCGGCAGGCGGGCCCGGTAGAGCACGTCCACCCGCCGGTGGCGAGCGTCCACCACCACCCGGGCCTCGGGCGCCAGGTCGAGGGCCACACCCAGCTCCTCCCGCGCCTCCCGGGCGGCGGCGGTGGCCGGAGGCTCCCCGCGCTTGAGCAGCCCGCCGGGCAGGCCCCACCCGCGGCGGTAGGAATGGCGTACGAGGAGGACGGCGCCATCGTCGCGCTGCACGACGCACACCGCCCCCACCCGGAAGGTGGGGGTCACCGACCGCATGATGGCCACCCGGGCCCGGGCCGGTAGCCGCCCGTACAGGTGGAGGAGCCGCCCCCGCAGGTGGCGCCGGCCGCTCCTCACCGGTGGCGGCGGCGCACGGCCAGGGCGGCGTCCAGGAGCTCGGCGGTGGCGCCCGCCACCGGGGCCCGGCGGGCGTCGGGATGGCGGGAGACCAGCTCCCGCCCACCGGCATCGGCCACCGCTCCCCCCGCCTCCCGGCACACGAGCATGCCGCCCAGGTAGTCCCACGGGCCGTGGGCGCCCCGACTGAAGTCCAGGTAGGCGTCGATGTGCCCGCAGGCCACCGCGCACAGGTCCAGGGCCACCGCCCCGAGGATCCGGGACTGCCGCCAGCCCTGGGGCCCGTCGGGGGTGCCGTTGAGCGCCACCAGCGAGCGTGACCACTCCCGGCACCCGCTGGTGGCGGTCGGGGCCCGGTTGCGCCGGGCCCCACCCCCCCGCACCGCCGAGAAGTGCTCCCCCGTGGCCTGGTTGACGACCACGGCGGCCAGCGGTCCGTCCTCGTCCAGGGCGCACAGGCTGGTGGCGAACCACGGCAGGCCCCGGGAGGCGTTGGTGGACCCGTCCACCGGGTCGAGCACCACCAGCACGTCGCGCCCGGCGTCGGTGAGGCCGCTCTCCTCGCTGAGCACGCCCATGCCGGCGTCGCCCAGCACGGCCAGGGCCGCCTCGTCGGCCACCAGGTCGCTGCGGTACTGGCCCGGGCGGGTGCCGGCCGGGCCCCAGTCGGCCAGCCCGTCCAGGGCCCGGCGCACGGCGGCGGCGGCAGCGTCGAGAACCTCGAGCACGTCGTCGCCGGTCATCGCCCGGCCGACGCTACCGGTGTTGGTCGCCGCCACCGTGCCCCGGCCCGGTCGCCCCTCACCCACCGGCCGTCGCGCCACACCACACCGCCGCCCGTCGGGTGGGCATCCGATGCTCGGCGCTGCGACACTGGGCCCCAGCACACCGCGCCGAGGAGCGTCGATGGCGGACCAACTGATGGTCGGGAAGCTGGGCCGGGTCACCGGCACCATCGGGCCCGACCGCCTGGGCGAGGTGATGGTGCCCGTCAGGGGCGGGAGCGAGGCGTTCCATGCCTACGCGGCCGACACCGGCGACACCATCCCTCCCGGGTCTCGCGTCGTCGTGGTGGAGTACCACCCGCCCCGCACGGTGATCGTGACCCGCATGTAGCGGGCCTGTCGCCAACCGACCGCCGGAGGTCGCCATGATCGTTGTCGCCGGGATCGTCGTCGGGGCCCTCGTCCTCGCCTTCATCGTGTTCAAGGCCTGCTGGAGGGTGGCCGAACCCAACCAGGCCCTCATCATCTCCGGCCTCCGCGAGCACACGCCGAGTGACTCCGTGCAGGAGATCCTGGGCTTCCGCATCGTGACCGGCAAGGGCACCCTGGTCGTTCCCGGCGTCCAGACGGTGCGCACGCTGTCCCTCGACCTCAACGAGGCCGAGCTGGCCATCGACTGCGTCACCCACCAGGGCATCCCCCTCGGCCTCAAGGGCGTGGTCATCTTCAAGGTCGGCGACGACTACACCTCCATCGCCAACGCCGCCCGCCGGTTCCTCGACCAGCAGGACCAGGTGGACCACCGGGTCCACAACGTGTTCGCCGGCCACCTGCGGGCCATCGTCGGCAACATGACGGTGGAGGAGATGATCCGCGATCGGGAGAAGCTCACCCAGCTCACCCGGGAGTCGTCGGGGACCGAGATGGAGAAGCTGGGCCTCATCGTGGACTCCCTCCAGATCCAGGAGATCGACGACCCCACCGGCTACATCCAGAACCTCGGCATGCCCCACGCCGCAGCGGTGGCCAGCCAGGCCCGTATCGCCCAGGCCCACGCCGACCGGGAGGCAACCGAGCAGGAGCAGATGGCCGAGGCCCTCAAGGCCGAGGCCCGGCGCAACGCCGAGATCAAGCAGGCCGGCTTCCAGGCCGAGATCGACCAGGCGGAGGCCCGCGCCCGCCAGGCCGGCCCCCTCACCGAGGCCAGCGCCCGCCAGGAGGTCGTGGTCCAGGAGACCAAGGTGGCCGAGCTGGAGGCCGACCGCGAGGAGCAGCGCCTCCAGGCCACCGTGCGCAAGCCGGCCGACGCCAACGCCTACCAGAAGGTCACCCTGGCCAAGGCCGACCGCGACTCCCGCTTCGTGGCCGCCGAGGCCAACGCCCGAGAGGTGGAGCTGCAGGCGGCGGCCAACGCCAACCGGGTGAAGGCGGAGGCCGACGCCGAGGCCGAGCACGTGCGACTGCGGGCGGGGGCCCAGGCCGAGGCCACCCGGCTCCAGGGGGAGGCGGAGGCCACCGCCACCACCGCCCGGGGGCGGGCCGACGGCGAGGCGGTGCGGGCCAAGGGGATGGCCGAGGCGGAGGCCATCAAGGCCCGGGCCGACGCCCTGGCCGAGAACCAGGACGCCGTCATCGGCCAGCAGCTGGCCGAGCAGTGGCCGGCCATCGTGGAGGCGGCGGCCAAGCCCTTCGGGGCGGTGGACCAGATGATCGTCCTCAACGGCGCCCAGGGGCTCTCCGAGGCCCTCGCCCAGGCCCTGTCCTCGGGCGTGGCCGGCCTGCAGATGGCCAGGACCATGCTCGCCGGCGCCAAGGCGGGCGGGGACCGGGCCCAGGGCGGGGCGGGGGCGGACGGGCACGGACAGGCCTAGGGCTGGCCTACGCTCCGCCTTCCCGACCCAGGAGCCGTCCCCGCCCCAGGAGGTAGCGCGTGGCTGCGATCGACGTGGCCGGCTACGTGGCCGAGCTGAAGGACCACGCCGTCGACCACGGCTTCCACGTACACGACGAGCGCCACTTCGTGGAGACGTACTCCCTGCGCCAGGTGTGGGAGGTGGACCTCCACCCCGAGGAGGGATGCGGCGGGCCGCTGGACCTCCACCTGGCCCTCGAGGTGGAGCCCCGGGTGCTGCTGGCCTTCGAGGACGTGGTGGCCGACCTCCCCGAGGAAGAGGAGCCGGCCGACGAGTTCCACTTCCCGCTCATCTTCACGTGGGCCCTCCCGCCCCTGCCCACCGGCCCCGACCTCCTCCTCCTGGCCACCGAGCTGGCCGGCGTGGGCGGCCCGGAGCTGCCCCTGGAGGTGTCGGCCATCGACTCGTTCGGCTCCGTCACCGACGCCCCGGAGCGCAGCTTGACCGTCGTCGCCCGCCAGCAGGTGTCCCTGGCCCGGGTGCTGGGCGGCGAGGAGCTGTTGTGCGACGTGCTCGACCGGTGCCTGGCCGTCAGCCGGTTCCTCCTGGCCCAGGCCACGGCCTGGGGCGTGTGACCGGCGGCGGGCTGGTCGATAGCCTGCGCCCGTTGCCCGGATGGCGGAACGGTAGACGCGGAGGACTCAAAATCCTTTGTCCGAAAGGGCGTGCGGGTTCGAATCCCGCTCCGGGCACGGCGATCCCGACGCACACGGGGGGCCTTGCCATGTGAGGTCCGGGATGCAACCATTGGACGGGTTGCAGCGAACGGCAGGCGCCTCTCGGGCCCTGTATTTCCTTCGTATCGGCGTGGCTCCGGCTCTGTGACCTCGTCGCCCGACGACGGGCGGCGACGTCGTGCCTGGCGTCGGCCCTATCGCTGGGGGTGGAACCGGCGCCAGGCGGCGCGCCGGAGCGGCTCACCCTCGGTTGCCCTGCCACCGCTCGAGAGGGCACCCTGATCGGGATTCCCACCGGGGAGACCGGACGCCGGGCCCCCGGCGGAGTACCGTTCCCCGCATGGGAGGGAGGGTGCTGGTCGTCTCGGCCAGCATGGGCGAGGGCCACGACGGTGCTGCCCGCGAGCTGGTCCGCCGGCTTCAGTCGCGCGGCTATGAGGCCACCATGAAGGACTTCCTCGACGCCGCCCCGCTTCGCATCGGCGCCCTCACCAAGACCAGCTACGAGGTGCAGCTGCGGCGGGCGCCCTGGTCCTACGAGCTGACCTACCGGATCTGGTCCATCCTGCCTTTCCTGTGCGGCCCCCTGGCCGCCTTCGTCACGTTCCTCACCGGGCGGCGGCACCTGCGCTGGATCCGTGAGTACCAGCCCGACGTCGTCGTCACGACCTACCCGCTGGCCTCCCTCGTCCTCGGGCGCCTCCGCCGCAGGGGCCGCATCACCGTTCCCACCGTCACCTTCGTCACCGATTTCGCGGTGCACCCGCTCTGGGTCCACAAGGGCGTGGACCTCAACCTCTGCGTCCATCCCAACCCGGCCGCCATCGCCGCCCGACGGACCGGCCGCCCGGCCCGCTCCACCGGCCCCATGGTGGCCGAGCCCTACCGGCGCCCGGCGCCCGACCGCGAGCAGGCCCGGGCCGAGCTGGGGCTGGGCGCCGACGACCGGGCGGTGCTGGTGGTGGCCGGCTCGTGGGGCGTGGGCGAGATAGACCGCACCTTCGACGCCCTGGTGGCGTCGGGGCGGTACACGCCCATTGCCGTGTGCGGGCACAACGAGGAGCTGCGAGCGTCCCTGGCCGCCCGCCCTGGCGGCATCGCGATGGGCTGGACGGACCGAATGCCCGATCTCATGGCCGCTGCCGATGCCATCGTGCAGAACGCCGGCGGGCTGACCTGCATGGAGGCCTTCGCCGTCGGGCTGCCGGTCGTCACCTACCTGCCCATCCCGGGCCACGGCCGGGAGAACGGGTCGGAGATGGCCCGGGCCGGGGTGGCCGCCTACGCCCACGGCCCCGCCGAGCTGCTCCCCGCCCTGGACCGGGTGACCACCCTCGCCGGGCGGGCCCAGGTGGCGGCGGGCAAGGCCATGTTCGTGGCCGACCCCGCAGACGAGGTCGTCGCCCTGATGACCCCCGCCGGGGCCGAAGCCGGTGCGGACGCCGCCGCCGGCGGGGGGGCGGCATCCCGCCGCCACCCGGCCGGCCGCCGGCGTCTGGCCACCGTCGCCGCCGCCCTGGTGGCGGCGTGGTCGGTGCTCACGGTGGGCGTGGGGGCGGCGGCGGCCCACGGCATCGGCGTGGCCCACGCCGAGCGCAACGCCTCCGACGTGTACCTGGGGGTCCGCCTGAGCCCGGCGGCCATGGCCGATCCCGCCGTCGCCGGGCGCCTGGCCGCCAGCGGCGCCACCGCCATCGTCGACGGCGTGGTGGCCCAGGCCGACCCCGGCGCCGTCCGCCGCCTCACCGCGGCCGGCGTCGACGTGGCCAACGGCGGGTGGGGCCCAGGCAACGGGCGCCACTGGCTCCGGGCCCGCGCCGACCTGATGCGGTCCTGCCAGTCCATCCGCTCGGCCGACGGCAGCCCCTGCCGCGACTTCGTCCCGTCCCGCCGGGTGGACGGGTTCGACCTGGCCTCCGCCCGCCTGGCCCACCAGCGCATCGTCGCCACCGTCACCCGCTTCACCCCCGACCACCTGCCCACCCGCTTCCACGCCGGGCGGATCTACGTGCTCGACGCCCGGGGGGTGGACGGGGACAGCCTCAACCGGGCCCTCGACGCCGTCGCCCCCGCGGTGGCCGCCGACCACCTGCCGGTGGCCTCCTTCGCCGACTTGCGGTGAGGCCCGGTGTCCTTGCCGCCGGCGGGGCGGCGACGGTGCTGGCCGTGCACGCCACCCCCCTCCTCGCCGGCGTGGCGCCCGTGCGCCGCCGCTGTCTGCCGGGGTTGTCGGGGGCCGGCGCGGGCGGCACCGTGGCCCTCACCTTCGACGACGGGCCCGACCCCGCCTCCACGCCCGCGTTCCTCGACGCCCTCGACGACCTGGGCTGGAAGGCCACCTTCTTCATGCTCGGGCGCATGGTGCGGCGGGCCCCCGGGGTGGCGGCGGCGGTGGCCGACGCCGGCCACGAGGTGGCGGTGCACGGCGACTCGCACCGCTCCCACGCCTGGCGCTCGCCTCGCGACATCATCCTCGACCTCCGCAGGGCCACCGCCACCGTGGCCGAGGCCACTGGCCGGTCGCCGCGCTGGTTCCGCCCGCCCTACGGCGCCCTGACCGCCGCCAGCCTGGAGGGAGCCCGGCGGGCCGACCTCCGCCCCGTGCTGTGGACGACGTGGGGCCGCGACTGGCGTGCCCGGGCCACCGCCGCCAGCGTGGCCGCCGACGTCGCCCGCCAGCTCCGGCCCGGCGGCACGGTGCTGCTGCACGACTCGGACTGCACGTCGGCCCCCGGGGCGTGGCACTCGGCCCTCGGCAGCCTGCCCGCCCTGGCCGAGCTGTTCGCGGCGGCCGGCGTCTCGCCCTGCCCGCTGGGCCGCCACCAGGGGCTCGGCTGACCAATGGCGGGACCGGGCCCCTCTAGGAGCTCCCGAGATCTGCCGTAAGGGTCCAGGAACGACCGCGGCCGGCAGATGCGGAGGAGACGATGGGCGACGACCACCTGCAGGGGGACCCCGGGCGGCGCCAGGGTGGTACCCGCGACTCGCGAGGCCACGACCTGGCCGAGGCCGAGGCCAACCTGGCCATTCTCATCAGCGAGGAGCTCGACACCCAGCACCACCTGGAGGGCCACCTCGAACCGTTGCCCGCCTGCCCGGCGTGCCGCGCCCATCACGTGCCGGGGCGGGGCCGCCGGGCCTCCTGACCCTCAGCAGCAGCTGCCCCGGCACACCACCCCGCCGTCGGCGGCCCGATAGCAGATGCAGCAGATGTCGGCCCTGGTGAACCCTTCTCCCGATGCCGGTGAGTCGGCGAACTTCACCTGCACCCGCACCGTCAACTCGACGTGCTGGCCCGATCCGGCCGCCGTCTTCAGGTCCTGGTGGGACCGAGGGCGTGGTCGAGGGCCATCTCGAACACGGTCGTGGCGAGCGGTTCTAGCCGGCGGGCGGGGGCGGGCGGGGCACCGGGGCGGCCAGGGCATGGAACCCGCCGTCCACGTGCACCAGCTCGCCGGTGGTGGCGGGGAACCAGTCCGACAGCAGGGCCACGCAGGCCTGGGCCACCGGCACCGCGTCCCGGGTGTCCCAGCCGAGGGGCGCCCGCCCTTCCCACGTGTCCTCGATCTGATCGAACCCGGCGATGCCCCGGGCCGCCACCGTCCGCAGGGGGCCGGCCGACACCAGGTTGACGCGGACGTGGTGGCACCCCAGGTCACGGGCCAGGTAGCGGGCGGTGCTCTCCAGGGCGGCCTTGGCCACGCCCATCCAGTCATAGGACGGCCACGCCTGGCGGGCGTCGAAGTCGAGGGCGACGATGGACCCGCCCCCGAACTCCATGAGCGGGAGCACCGCCCCGGCCAACGCCTTGAGGGAGTAGGTGGACACGTGGAAGGTGGTGGCCACGTCCTCCCAGCCCGCCTTCATGAAGTCGCCGCCCAGGCACACCTCGGGGGCGAAGGCCACCGCGTGGAGGACGCCGTCCACCCTGCCCCACCGGCCTCGTAAATCCTCGGTCAGCGCCCGGAGCTGGTCGGGATCGGTGACGTCCAGCTCCACGATGGGGGGCTCCACCGGGAGGCGGCGGGCCGACCGGGTGGTGAGGCGCATGGCCCGCCCGAACGAGGTGAGGACGACCTCCGCCCCCTGCTCCTGGGCCAGCCGGGCGACCGCGAAGGCGATGGACGCCTCCGAGAGCACGCCGGTCACGAGGATCCGCTTGCCCTCGAGGAGCCGGGTCACAGCGGCGTGTTGGTGTGTCGGGCGGGGTCGCCGCTGGCCGGTGGAACGGCCCGCTTGGAGCGGAGGGCGGCCAGGCCCGCCACCAGCACCTTGCGGGTGTCGTGGGGGTCGATGACCTCGTCGATGAAGCCCCGCTCGGCGGCCACCGCCGGCGTGCAGTGGCGCTCGGCGTACTCCGCCTCCAACTCGGCCTGGCGGCGGGCCCGCTCGTCCTCGTCGTCGACGGCGGCCAGGCGCCGGCCGTGGAGCACGGCCACCGCGCCGGGCGCCCCCATGACCGCGATTTCGGCGGTGGGCCACGAGACGCACAGGTCGTTGCCGAGCCCCCGGGAGTCCATGACGATGTAGGCGCCCCCGTAGGCCTTGCGCACCACCACGCACAGGCGGGGCACGGTGGCCGCCCCGTAGGCGTGCACCAGCTGGGCGCCGTGGCGGATCATCCCCCGCCACTCGATCTCCCGGCCCGGCTGGAAGCCCGGGCTGTCCACGAAGGTGACCAGGGGCAGGCCGAAGGCGTCGCAGCACTGGACGAAGCGGGCCGCCTTGCGGGAGGCCTCGATGTCGAGGGTGCCGGCCTTCTGCGAGGGCTGGTTGGCGATCACGCCCACCGGCGCCCCCGCCAGCCGCCCGTAGCCGGTGACCACGTTGGGGGCGGCCACCGGGCGCACCTCCAGGAACGACTCGTGGTCCAGCACGTCGGTGACCACCCCCCGCATGTCGTAGGAGGCCATGGCCCGGGACGGGACGGTCTCCGCCGCCGCCCTACAGGGGCGGTCCGGGGGGTCGACACCGGCCACTACCGGTGGTTCCTCCAGGTAGTTGGACGGGAGGTAGGACAACAGGTCGAGCACCGCTCCCCGCGCCTCCTCGGCATCGGCCACCACCAGGGAGGCCAGTCCACTGCGGCTCTGGTGGACGGCGGCGCCCCCGAGCTCCTCCCGTGTGGTGGCCGTGCCCGTGAACTCCTCCACCGCCCCGGGGCCCGAGACGTAGGCGTAGGCGTCGGTCGTCATCACCACGTGGTCGGCCATGCCCAGGAGCAGCGCCGGCCCCGACACGCACGGCCCCACCACCGACAGCACGACGGGTACCGCGCCCGACGCCCGGCTCAGGGCGGCCGCCACCCGCCCCCAGGCGTGGAGGGAGTCGAGCCCCTCGAGGACGTCGGCGCCGGAGGTCGACAGCTCCCCCACCACCGGGACGCCCAGCTCGACGGCCAGGTGCACCAAGCGCTCGAGGACCTCGCCCTCGGCCGAGCCGATGGCCCCCCGGTGCTTGCCGCCGGCCAGCGTGAACCACGCCACCCGGCGGCCCTCCACGTCCACCAGGCTGGCGCTGACCGCCCCGCCCCGGCCGGCGGCGACGGGGACGGTGGCCACTCCCCCACCCCCGAGGGGCAGGTCGGTCATGCAGGCGGGCGGGCGGGCGGTGCGGCCGACACCGGTGGGGTCGACACCGGTGGGGCCAACACTGGGGGGGCCAACACGAGGGACGCATTGTGCCCGCCGAAGCCGAAGGAGTTGGACACCACCGGGGCCGGGGCGAGGGGGCGAGGCGAGCCGGCCACCACGTCGAGGGCCAGGTCGGGGTCGGTGCGGTCGTGGTTGGCGGTGGGCGGCACCAGGCCGTGGTGGAGCGAGAGCAGCGACGCCACCGCCTCCACCGCGCCGGCGGCGCCGATCAGATGGCCGACGGCGCCCTTGATGGACGTGACCGGCGGGCCGTCCTCGCCGAACACCTTCACCAGGGCCTCGCCCTCGGCCGCGTCGTTGAGCTGGGTCGACGTGCCGTGGGCGTTGACATGGCCCACGTCGGACGCCGACAAGCCGGCGTCGGCCAGGGCCAGCTCCATGCAGGCGGCCGCCCCCACACCGCCGGGCGACGGCGCGGTGACGTGGTAGGCGTCGGCATTGCGGGCGTAGCCCACCACCTCGCCCCAGATCGTGGCCCCCCGGCTCTGGGCCCGGTCCCAGCGCTCGAGCACCAGGAAGCCGGCGCCCTCGCCGATCACGAAGCCGTCCCGGTCAGGATCGAATGGCCGCGACGCCCGCTTGGGGTCGTCGCTGCGGGTGGACAGGGCGCCCATGCGGGCGAAGCTGGCCAGGGCGATCGGCGTGAGGCAGGCCTCCGTTCCCCCCGCCAGCACCACGTCGGCGCTGCCGTCGCGCACCAGCCGGGCCGCCTCTCCGAGGGCGTGGGTCCCGGCCGTGCAGGCGGTGGCGATGCAGAAGTTGGGCCCCGTCCAGCCCAGCTTCATGGCCACCAGGGCGGCGGTGGCGTTGGCCATCATCATCGGCACCAGGAAGGGCGACACCTTGGAGGCGCCCCGGCGGAACAGCTCGAGCTCCTGCTCCTCCTGGGTGATGAGGCCCCCCACACCCGTGCCGCAGACCACGCCGCAGCGGGCCGGGTCGGTAGCCACGTCGCCGGCGTGGGCCACTGCGTCGGCCGCCGCCGCGAACCCGAGCTGGGCCACCCGGTCGGCCCGGCGGGCCTCCTTGTAGCCTAGGTAGGCCTCGGGGTCGAAGTCGGGCACCTCGCAGGCGAACTGCACGGGCAGAGCGGAGACGTCGATGCGGCGGATCGGTCCCGCGCAGGAGCGGCCCTCGACCAGGGTGGTCCAGAACGTGTCGAGGTCGCAGCCGGCCGGGGACTTCACCCCCAGGCCGGTGACCGCCACCCGGTGACGGACCGGGTCGTTCACCCCGCGGTTCCCGACCCCGCCGCCGACGGCTGGCCGTCGCCGATGGTGGCGATCACCAGGTCGGCGGCCTGGCCGACGGTGCCGATGCCTTCGAGCCGCTCTTCGGGGATCGAGATGTCGAACTCCTCCTCCAGGGACATCACGAACTCCACCAGGTCGAGGCTGTCGGCCCCCAGATCGTCCTTGAAGCTGGAGCCCTCGGCGACCTCGTCCCGGTCGACGCCGAGCACGTCGACGGCGGCGTCTTGGATCTTGGCCAGGACTTCGCTGCGGTCCATTTGGTGGTCTCCTCCTGAGCGAGGTGGTTCGTGGGGCGGGGGCGCGGATCACTGTTGCGGCAGGCCCTCCGGTGGGACTGACTCCCGGCGAGCGCGCCAGGTTACCGGCCCGGGCGCCGGCGGCGGGAAGCGCCGTCAGTGCCCCATGCCGAGCCCACCGTCCACCGCCACGATGGCCCCGGTGACGTAGGCGGCGGCGTCCGAGCACAGGAAGGCCACGACGGCAGCCACCTCCTCGGGAGTGCCGAAGCGACCGAGGGGCACCTGACCCACCATGGCCGCCCGCTGGTCGATGGTCAGCACGTCGGTCATGGCCGTGGTGATGGGCCCGGGCGCCACCACGTTGGCGGTGACGTTGCGACTACCGAGCTCGCGGGCCACGGCCCGGGTCAGGCCCACCAGCCCCGCCTTGGCCGCCGCGTAGTTGGCCTGGCCACCGGCCCCCGACTGGCCCACCACCGACCCGACGGTGACGATGCGCCCGAAGCGGGCCCGCAGCATGCCCGGCGCCGCCCGGCGCACGGCATGGAAGGCGCCGTCCAGGTTCGTGCGCAGCACGTCGCGCCAGGCGTCGTCGCCCATGCGCAGGAGGAGGCCGTCGCGAGCGATGCCGGCGTTGGCCACCAGCACCTCCACCTTGCCGAACGTCTCCTCGACCTGGCCGAAGAGGGCGTCCACCGCCGCCGGGTCCCCCACGTCGGCCCGAACCGCCAGGGCGTCGCCCCCGGCCGCCTCCACCGCCGCCCGGGTCTCGGCCGCCCCCTCCTCGTCGGCGCCGTAGCAGACCGCCACTCGGTGCCCGGCGGCGGCCAGAGCCACGGCACAGGCCCGCCCGATGCCCCGGGACGCGCCGGTGACGAGGGCGACCCTCCCCCCCATCAGCGCTGTGATCCGGCCGGCCGGCGGTCGGGCCCGCCTACCACCGCAGAAGGGCGCTGGCCCACGACATCCCCGCCCCGAAGCCCGAGAGCAGGACCAGGTCTCCCCGGCACAGCCGGCCGGCGTCGGCCGCCTCGGCCAGGGCGATGGGGATGGAGGCGGCCGACGTGTTGCCGTAGCGGTCGATGTTGACGAAGGTGCGGCTGGCCGGGATCCCCAGGCGGGAGGCGGCGGCGTCGATGATCCGGGCGTTGGCCTGGTGGGGGACGAACAGGTCGACGTCGGCCGCCACCATGCCCGCCTGGCCGAGGGTGGCCCCCGCCGACTCCACGATCGTGCGCACCGCCCGGCGGAACACCTCCTGGCCCTCCATCTTCAGCCAGTGGAAGCCACCGGCGACAGTGGCCGCGGTGGTGGGCATGCGGCTGCCGCCGGC
>JBHELO010000037.1:0-7825 GCA_046263055.1 Acidimicrobiales bacterium
TAGAACTTCCGCGGCGTCAGCACCACCCGGTCGCCCTCCTCGCCCTTCACGTGCTCCCAGTACGGCTCGGGGTCGAGGGGATGGCCCCTGGTCATGTCGAGCAGCGGGGCGTTGTCCCTCGCCCGGTAGCCGACGCGCCCGGACTCGTCGCCGCGCAGGTCGAGGCCGAGGAACAGGCCGTTGGAGACGGCGAGGTCGGTGTCCGGCACCGGCCTGCCGTCACGGAAGAGCAGGGGCCGGGTGGCATGGTACTGGCACAGCTCCTCGTCGGTGAGGTCGTTGCGACCGACCGACAGGCGGAGCTGGTTCAGGGCCAGGTCCTCACGCACCCGCACCGCGAAGGAGAGGGGCACGACCTCGAGCCACAGCCCGCCCTCGTAGCCGTCCCGCACCTCGTCGAAGCGGTAGCTGCCGTCGGTGATCAGTCGGGTGAACACGTCCAGGCGACCGGTGGAGCTCTTGGGATTGGCCTTGGCCCGCACGCCGGCGGGCAGCGCCACCCGCTCCTTGAGGGGGATGAGGTACGGGCGATTGGTCTCGAGGACCACGCCCTCCTTGTGGAGGTCGAGCTCGTCGATGACGAAGTCCTTGACCTTGCGCTCCACCGTCTGGGTGTCGGGCAGGAAGCTGCAGCGGATCCTGTAGGCGACCTCGCCCAGGCGCAGGTCGAGGCTGGCGGGCTGCACGTTCTCGGGCGGGATGGTGAACCCGCCGCCGTCGATGACGCCCTCCCGGATGGCCTCGGTCAGGTACTGGTTGGGCAGGACCCCGCGCCGGTCGGGGGGCAGGCGCAGCACCGGTCGCGTCAGTGGGTCAGCTGGTAGACGGTGGCGGCCAGCTGGCAGCGGGTGCGTGCGGCCCGCAGCTCGGCGTTGATGAGGTCGGTGCTGGCGTCGAAGTCGGGGCCGATCTGGCTGGACAGGGCGTCCTTGGCCCGCCCCGGCGGCAGCTGGGCCTGCACTGCGTCCAGCGCGGCGCGCTGCTCCTTGAGCTGGTCGAGGGCGGTCTTGGCCCGCGCCTCGGCCTCGGGCAGGTAGCGCGTGTTGCAGGTCTGCTGATTGGCGGTGATGAGGTCGAGGGCCTTCTGGTCGGCGGCCGCTGCCCCCCCCGCCGCCTTGTCGGCCGCCTCCTGGCGGCGGCGCTCGGCGTCGGCCTGCTTCTGGGCCGCCTCCTGCTGCTTGCGGGCTCTGTCGGCCGAGCTCTCACCTCCGGAGTTGGTGACCGCCCCGAAGATCCCCCCGCCCAGGACCACCACGATGACGACGGCGAGGGCGGTGGTCAGGCCCTTGCCGGGCCGGCTGAACGTCGAGGCCATGGTTCTCTCCTGACACGCACGTGATGGGGATGGTACCCACCGGCCCCCCGCCCACGGCTGGTCAGGTTTACGGGTGAAACTTCATGAAAATCCACAAGAACCGCCGCTTCCCCGCTATGATGGCGCGCATGGGTGAGGACGAGATCCGTTGGATGAGCACGGGTGAGGCCGCTCGTCGCCTGGGCGTCACCGTGCGCACGCTCTACCGGCTTATCGACGAGGCCGAGCTGCCGGCGTACAAGTTCGGCCGGGTCATCCGGCTCCAGGAGGGGGAGGTGGAAGCGTTCATCAGCGCGTCCCGGATCCCACCGGGCTCGTTGGAACACCTCTACCCGGAGTCCAAGAGGGAGATCTCCGAGACAGAGGCCAACCTGGCGTAGGCCACCCCCGGCGGGTCGCCGTCGGTGTGCACGGTGACCACGTCGGCTCCCACCGCCCGCAGTTCGCCCACCACCAGGGCGGCGCCCGCCCGCAGCTGCACACGGGGTCGGCGCTCGACGGCGTGGGCCAGCACGTCGGCCACCGTCGCCGTCCTCCTGGCCGCGGGCCCGCCGTGGCGGGAGTCGGCGGCCGCCCGTCCCGGGTCGCGCACTGCTGCCCCCCGGGCCGCCTGGACGGATGCCACCGCGCCGAGGGCCACCATCGTGGTGCGGCCGCCGGCCGTGCGCAGGGCGGCGAAGTCGGCGCCCACCGCCAGGACCGGCCCCACCAGGTGGCGCCCGCCGGTGGTCGCCAGCACGACCGGGGCCGCCCGCTCGGCCAGGTCCACCAGGACCCCGGCGAAGGCTGCCTCCTCCTCGGCCTGGCGGCGCAGCCAGCGCTCCCGCAGCCGGCCCTCGGCCGCGTCCTGGGCCCGGGCGCCAGCCGCCCACCGCTCCACGTCCTCGAAGTCGTCCCAGCCGTCCTCCGCCACCTGCTCACGGTAGGCGGACGTCCGGCCCCGCCGAGTCGCTACCGTGGCCGGCGTGACCGACGCCCCTGGCGGCGACTGCCTGTTCTGCCGCATCGTGGCCGGCGAGCTGCCGGCCGACGTGGTGGCGTCCACCCCCTCGTCGGTGGCCTTTCGCGACATCTCCCCGGCCATGCCCACCCACGTGCTGGTGGTGCCCCGGCGCCACGTCACCTCGGCCGCCACGCTGGAGCCGGCCGACGCCGAGGCCCTGTCCGATCTCTTCCAGGTGGCCCGCCGCGTGGCGGAGGCCGAAGGCCTGGCCGACCGGGGCTGGCGGCTCGTGATGAACGTGGGGGAGGACGCCGCCAACTCCGTCCCCCACCTGCACCTGCACCTCCTCGGGGGCCGGCCCATGGGATGGCCGCCGGGTTGACCGCCACCCGGTAGCCTGACCTCGCACCAGTGTCCACGACCCAGGTCAAGGTCCTCGTTCCCGACAACCGCCTCATGGTGGGGCTCCTCGGTTCCCGCGACGAGTTGCTCCGCCTCGTGGAGGCGGCCTTCGACGACGCCGAGATCCTCGTGCGGGGCAACGAGATCACGATCTCGGGGGCCGACGCCGACCGGGTGGGCCGCCTCTTCCACGAGCTGGTCGCCCTCCTCGACCGCGGCCACCGCATCGACGCCGCCGACCTGGGCCGCACCATCGACATGGTGAAGGCGGACGAGAGCCCGTCGGCGGTCATGGCCACCGAGGTGCTGCGCTCGTCCCGGGGGCGCACGGTGCGGCCCAAGACCAGCGGCCAGCGCGCCTACGTGGACGCCATCGCCCGCAACGTGGTCACCTTCGGCATCGGGCCCGCCGGCACCGGGAAGTCCTACCTGGCCGTGGCCCTGGCCGTGCAGGCCCTCAACGCCCGGACCGTCAACCGCATCATCCTCACCCGGCCGGCGGTGGAGGCGGGGGAGCGGCTGGGCTTCCTGCCCGGCGACGTGCTGGCCAAGGTGGACCCCTACCTGCGGCCGCTCTACGACGCCCTGTACGACATGCTCGGCCCGGAGGCGGCCAAGCGCCTGTTCGAAGGTGACACCATCGAGGTCGCCCCCCTCGCCTACATGCGGGGCCGCACCCTCAATGACAGCTTCCTCATCCTCGACGAGGCCCAGAACACGACGCCCGAGCAGATGAAGATGTTCCTCACCCGCATCGGCTTCGGGTCCAAGGCGGTGGTCACCGGCGACGTCACCCAGGTGGACCTGACCGCCGGGCGCAGCGGCCTTCAGAACCTGGAGCCGGTACTGGCGGGCATCGACGGCGTGGCGTTCGTGCACCTCACCTCGCGCGACGTGGTGCGCCACCGAATTGTGCAGGACATCGTCGACGCCTACGAGCGCGCCGGCACCCCCACGTGACCGACCAGCCCGGCCGCGGGACCCGGCCCGACGACGGCGGTGAGGCCGATGCGGCGGGTCGAGCCCGCGCCACCGCCACCGGGCGCCAGGCCGACGCCTGCGTGCCCGACGGCAGCGTCCCCGACCGGGGGCCCGGCGGTGAGCGGCCGCGCCGGGACGGCGGTGGCCGGGTGGACGTGTTCGCGGCCGACGAGCAGTCCGACGAGCCGGTGGACACCGCCCGCTGGGCCCGGCTGGCCCGGTCCGTCCTGGAGTCCGAGGGCGTCCGGGGTGACGCCGAGGTGTCCCTCCTGTTCGTGGACGAGAGCTCCATCGCCGAGCTGAACACGCGCTTTTTGGGCCGCACCGGCCCCACCGACGTCCTGGCCTTCCCGATCGACGACGACGTCTACGAGGGCCCCCGATCGGCCGACTCATTGGGCCCCGGCCCGGGCGTGGACCCCGACCTGGCCGACGTACCCACCATCCTGGGCGACGTAGTCGTGTGCCCGGCGGTGGCCCGGCGCAACGCCCCCGGCCACGCCGGCACCTACGAGGACGAGCTCGCCCTACTCGTCGTGCACGGCGTGCTGCACCTGTTGGGCCTCGACCACGCCGAGCGCGACGAGGCCGAGAAGATGGAGCGACGGGAGCAGGAGCTGCTCGCCCGCTTCCACCGGCCATGACCTCCGACGAGGTGGTCATGGCCATAGCCGTGGTGGGGCTCATCACCGTCGCCACCTTCCTGGCCATGGCCGAGACCAGCCTGACCCGCATGAGCCGGGTGAAGGCCATCAGCATGGAGGAGGAGGGCCGGCGGGGCGCCTCCGCCCTGCTCCGCCTCATCGAGCACCCCGAGCAGTTCCTCACCCCGGTGCTCCTCGTCGTGCTCCTCTGCCAGCTGGTGGCCGCCACCCTGGTCGGCATCGTGGCCGAACGCCAGCTCGGCGCCCTGGGCATCGTGGCCGCCACCGCCTTCGAGGTGGTGATCATCTTCGTGGTGGGCGAGGCGGTGCCCAAGACCTTCGCCGTCCAGCACCCCGACCGGGCCGCCCTGCTGGTGGCCCCGGTGGTCTCGGGCCTTGTGCGGTTCCCGCCCGTCCGCCTGGTGTCCAAGGCGCTCATCGGCCTGGCCAACCTCATCGTCCCCGGCAAGGGCCTCAAGGAGGGCCCGTTCGTGTCCGAGGAGGAGCTGCTGGCCATGGCCGACGTGGCCGTGGAGGAGGACGTCATCGAGCGGGGGGAGCGCCAGCTCATCCACTCGATCATCGAGTTCGGCGACACCGTCGTCCGGGAGGTCATGGTGCCCCGCCCCGACATGGTTGCGGTGGAGGCCCGGGCCAGCCTGGGCGACGTCATGGAGCTGGTGATGTCGGCCGGCTACAGCCGCATCCCCGTCTACGAGCAGGGCATCGATGACATCGCCGGCATCGTCTTCGCCAAGGACCTCATGCGGGCCACGCGCGACGGCCGGGGCGACGCCCCGGTGCGCGACCTGGTGCGCCCCGCCCGCTTCGTTCCCGAGACCAAGCGTGTGGCCGAGCTGATGCCGGAGATGCAGCGGGAGAAGGCCCACATGGCCGTCGTGGTCGACGAGTACGGCGGCACCGCCGGCCTCGTCACCCTCGAGGACCTCATCGAGGAGCTGGTGGGCGAGATCGTCGACGAGTACGACGTGGAGGAGGCCAAGGTCGAGCCTCTCCCCGGCGGCGACGTGCGGGTCAATGCCCGCATGCCCCTCGACGAGCTCAACGAGCTCCTGGATGTCACCTTCCCCGAGGGCGACTGGGACACCGTGGGGGGCCTGGTGTACAGCCTGCTGGGCCACGTGCCGGTGGAGGGCGAGGCCGTCGACTACGACGGCCACCGCCTGCGAGCGGAGAAGGTGCAGGGCCGGCGGATCGGGCGTGTGCGCATCTCCCGCCCCACGCCGCCCGACGCCGACCGGTCGTGAAGTCGGGCTTCGCCACCCTGGTGGGCCGCCCCAACGTGGGCAAGTCCACGCTGCTCAACGCCATCTGCGGCGAGAAGGTGGCCATCGTCTCCGACAAGCCCCAGACCACCCGCACCTCGGTGCGGGGCGTGCTCGATCTTCCCGGCGCCCAGGTGGTGTTCGTGGACACGCCGGGCATCCACAAGCCGAGCACGGTGGCCGGCGAGCGCATGAACGCCACCGCCACCGGCACCCTGGGCGAGGTGGACGTCGCGTGCCTGGTGCTCGACGCCACCCGCCCCGTGGGCCGGGGCGACCGCTTCGTGGCCGCCCGGCTCCCGACCGGGGCGCTGTGCGTGCTGAACAAGGTGGACGCGGCCCCGCCCGCCGAGATCGCCGCCCAGCTGGCCCGGGCCGCGGACCTGGCACTGGACGAGTACTTCCCGGTCTCCGCACGCACCGGCGAGGGTGTGGACGAGCTGGTGGCGGCGGTGGTGGCCCGCCTGCCCGAGGGGCCGCAGTACTACCCCGAGGGAACGGTCACCGACGTGCCCGACGCCTTCTGGGTGGCCGAGCTGGTGCGCGAGCAGCTCCTGGCCGTGGCCCGCGACGAGCTGCCCCACTCCATCGCCTGCCGGGTCACCGAGTGGGAGTGGCCCTACATCCGCTGCGAGATCCTCGTCGAGCGGGAGTCCCAGAAGGGCATCGTCGTCGGCAAGGGCGGCTCGGTGCTCAAGGCCGTCGGGTCGGCGGTGCGGGCCCAGCTCCGCCCGGGCGCCTACCTGGACCTGGCGGTGAAGGTGGACAAGGACTGGCAGCGCCGCCCCGCCGCCCTCGACCGCCTCGGCCTCTAGCCGCCGGCCAGTATCAGGGGCCCGGCCCGGCCCCTCCTGTCCATCGGGGAGGCCCCTCCGGGGGGGCCGCAGAGCTCGGCGCCACGGCGATCGGCAGGGACGGCCATGACGAGGATCTTCATCAGCTACCGGCGAGGGGACAGCGCCGGGTTCGCGGGGCGGCTGCACGACCGCCTGGTCGAGAGGTACGGGGCGGCGTCGATCTTCCGGGACGTCGACAGCATCCCGTACGGCGCCGACTACCTCTCGGTCATCAACACGACCGTCCGGGAGTGCGACGCCTTCGTCGCCGTGATCGGCAGGCGGTGGCTGACGGCGGCCGACGCGACCGGCCAGCGGCGCCTCGACGACCCCGACGACCTGCTCCGCAACGAGCTGATCGCCGCCCTCAAGCTGAACCTCCGGGTCATCCCGGTGCTGGTGGACGGTGCCGCCATGCCCGGGGGCGACGAGCTACCGCGGCCCCTGGCCCGCCTCACGCGCCACAACGCCATCTCCCTGAGCGACGAGCGGTGGGAGTTCGACGTGGGGCGCCTCCTGGCCCGCCTCGAGGTGGCCGACGACCGGGGAACGCTCGACATCGAGGGCTACGACTCGGTGACGGTGCTGAGCGCCACCAGCCTGTGGACCCGGTACCGGGCGCTCCCCACGGGAGGGCACGGCTGTGTCACCGTGAAGGTCCTGCACATCCGGGAGCCGTCCGAGGAGGCGGCCCGGCGGTTCCACGACGACTGCCGGGCCATCTCGACCGTGTCGTGGCACCCGAACCTGCTGTCGGTCCGGGGATGGGGGCTGACGGCGTCACTCCGGCCCTACATCGTGTCCGACGACATCGACGGGTCGTCGTTGGAGGACCGCCTTGCCCACGGCCCGCCGCTGGCCTGGCAGGAGGTGGTCGGCATCGGCACGAGGCTGGCGACGGCGCTGGAGGCGGCGCACGGCCTGGGCGTGCTCCACCGGGACATCAAGCCCTCCAACGTGCTCGTCGGCCCCCGGGGCGAGCCCCTCCTCGACGACTTCGGCGTCACCAGGCTGCACGACGACACGCCGGCGGTGACCGCCGGCCTGCGGGCCAGCGTGGCCCAGGCCGCCCCCGAGGTGTTGAGCTCGGCCGACGGCTACTCGGTCCGCAGCGACGTCTACTCCCTGGGATCGACGTTGCACACCCTTATGGCCGGGTCGCCGCCGTTCACCCGGGAGGCGGACCACGGGGTGTTCGCGGCGGTGGCCCGCACGCTGACCGACCCGGTGCCCGATCTCCGGCCGCACGGCGTCCCCGCCGGCGTGTGCGAGGTGATCGAACGGGCAATGGACAAGGACCCCGCCCGGCGCTGGCCCTCGGCCGGGGCCTTCGGGGAGGCGCTCGCCGGGTTCCGCCCGGCGCCCGCCGCCGATCCCCCGGTGCCCGACTCGCGGCTGGCCGACGAGCCCCCGCCCCC
>JBHELO010000038.1:0-3309 GCA_046263055.1 Acidimicrobiales bacterium
GCCGACATCCTGGTGCTGACGTCGGCCATCTGGCTCGGCGAGAAGACGTCGGTGTGCACGCAGGTCATCGAGCGGCTCTACGGCAACTCCCACCTGCTCAACGACGCCGGCCAGTACGCCTACTACGGCCGGGCGGGTGGATGCCTGATCACCGGCAACGAGGACGGCGTCAAGCACTGCGCCATGAACATCCTCTACTCGCTCCAGCACCTCGGCTACGTCATCCCGCCCCAGGCCGACGCCGGCTGGATCGGCGAGGCCGGCCCGGGGCCGTCGTACCTGGACCCCGGCTCCGGCGGGCCGGACAACGACTTCACCAACCGCAACACCACGTTCATGACGTGGAACCTGCTGCACCTGGCCCGGATGCTCAAAGACGCTGGAGGCATCCCGGCCCACGGCAACCAGCGTTCCGAGTGGGACGCCGGCTGCCGATTCGACTTCGACAACCCCGAGCACCGCTGAGCGCAGCGCCACAGAGGAAGGCGCCCTGCCCATGGTCGACACCCCGATCCGCCTCCTGCCCGAACCGTCGCTCGGGACGCCGGCGCTGCCGGCGGACGGGCACGTGTGGCACCGGGCCCTCACACTCGACGAGTGCCCGCCGTCGTGCTCCACATCGTGGCCGGGATCGTGCTGGGCCCGTCGGGCCTCGGGTGGGGTGAAGGTGGACCTGCCCATCCAGGTCCTGGGCCGTCGTCGGGCTCGTGTTCCTCCCGTTCCTCGCCGGCCTGGAGATGGACGGGGCCGGCGATGATCGTCCTCCTCGATCCGCGCGGCAAGCAGGGTCATCGGGCGGGCGCGGCCAGGACCACCACCGCGAGGAGGGCGACGGCGAGGGCCACGGCCACCAGGAAGAGCCGGGTCTGGCGGCCGAGGGCGGCGAGGAGCCGTTGCTCGGCGGCGTGGAGGCGCTCGTCGACGAAGACGGACAGGTTCACCTCCATGCGCTCCTGGCAGGCCTCGAGGTCGGCGGTGGTGGCGGCGCTGGGCGGGGTGGCATCGGCCATGGGCGGTACTCCTCGGACGGCGGGACGGTGAGGAGGGTGAGGAGGGCCAGGGCGCCGGCTCTCGATGGCGCCGGCAGTCTTCCACGGGAGGTGTGACAGCCTGCGGTCAGCGGAAGTCGCGGGAACGGGAGGCGACCACGGCCAGGTCGAACGCCTCGATGGCCTCGGCCACCAGGTTGATCGCGCCGCCGGCGCCGTTGCCGTTGCCTCCCGGCGGGCCGCCGGCCCGTTCCAGGCGGCCACGCACGAGTAGGGCGGGGGCACTGCGGGCCACCCGGCGGTGGCGGGCCCACACCCCGGCCGAGCAGATCACATTGAGCATGCCGGTCTCGTCCTCCAGGTTGACGAAGATCGTGCCTTGGGCGGTGGCCGGGCGCTGGCGGTGGGTGACGATGCCGCCCACCAGCACCCGCCGGCCGTGGGCCACGCCGGCCAGGCCGGCCACCGTGACCGCCCCCAGCGCATCGAGGGAGGCCCGGGCGAACTGCACCGGATGGCTGTCGGGCGCCACGCCGGTGGCCCACAGGTCGGCGGCCGCCACCTCCACGTCGGACATGCCCGGCAACCGGGGCGCCTCGGACCCGCTCATCACGCCGGGCAGGCGGCCGACGCCGGCCTGGCTCACCGCCCCCGCCGCCCACAGCGCCTCCCGCCGCTCGACGTCCAGCGAGCCGAAGGCGCCGGCGGTGGCCAGCGCCTCGACCGCCGCCAGGGAGGCGCCGGTGCGGCGCACCAGGTCGTCCATGGACGCGTAGGGCCGCCCGGCGGCGATGCCGGCGGCCAGGTCGTCGCCCACGTTGCGCACGTAGTCGATGCCGAGCCGCACGGCCACGTCGCCCGACGCCCCCTCCTCCGTGGTCGCGCAATTGCCGCTGGGAAGGGGACCTTTGGCGAGCGGCTCGAGGGTGGCGGCGGCCGACGAGCGGTTGACGTCGGGGCCGAGGACCACCACGCCGTGGCGGCGGGCGTCGGCCACCAACGTGTTGGGCGAGTAGAAGCCCATGGGCTGGGCGTTGAGTAGGGCGGCGCAGAAGGCGGCCGGGTAGTGGAGCTTCATCCACGCCGACGCGTAGACCAGGTAGGCGAAGCTCACCGAGTGGCTCTCGGGGAACCCGAAGTCGGCGAAGGCGGCCAGCTTGTCGTAGATGGCCTCGGCCACGTCGCCGGTGATCCCGTGGGCGGCCATGCCCCCGAACAGCCGCCCCCGCAGAGCCTCCATGCGGGCGTGGCTGCGCTTGGAGCCCATGGCCTGGCGGAGCTGGTCGGCCTCGCCGGGGCTGAAGCCGGCCACGTCGATGGCCATCTGCATGAGCTGCTCCTGGAACAGGGGCACGCCCAGGGTCTTGGCCAGGGACCGCTCCAGCCGCGGGTGCAGGTAGGTCACCGGCTCCTGGCCGTTGCGGCGGCGGATGTAGGGGTGCACCGACCCGCCCTGGATGGGCCCGGGGCGGATGAGGGCCACCTCCACCACGAGGTCGTAGAACGTGCGGGGCCGGAGCCGGGGCAGGGTGGCCATCTGGGCCCGGCTCTCCACCTGGAACACGCCCACCGAGTCGGCCTCGCACAGCATGTCGTAGACCTCGGGCTCCTGGGGGATGGTGGCCAGGTCCACCTCCACCCCGTGAGCGGCGGCAATGAGGTCGACGCCCAGGTGCAGTGCGGTGAGCATGCCCAGGCCCAGCAGGTCGATCTTGACCAGGCCCACCACCGCGCAGTCGTCCTTGTCCCACTGGAGCACCGACCGGTTCTCCATGCGCCCCCACTCCACCGGGCACACCTCCACCACCGGGCGGTCACAGATGACCATGCCGCCCGAGTGGATGCCGAGGTGGCGGGGGAAGCCCTCCACCTGGCGGGCCAGATCCACCACCGGCTCGGGGATGCCGGTGTCGGGCGCCAGCTCCGACAGATGCCAGCCCTCCACCTGCTTGGACCAGGCGTCGAGGGCGCCGGGGGGGTGGCCCAGGGCCTTGCCCATGTCGCGCACCGCGGAGCGGGGCCGGTAGGTGATGACGTTGGCCACCTGGGCGGCGTTCTCCCGCCCGTAGCGCTGGTAGACGTACTGGATGGCCTCCTCCCGCCGCCCGGCCTCGATGTCGACGTCGATGTCGGGCGGGCCGTCGCGCTCGGGTGACAAGAAGCGCTCGAACAGCAGGCCGAGCGACACCGCGTCGGCCTTGGTGATGCCCAGGGCGTAGCAGACGGCGGAGTTGGCGGCCGAGCCCCGGCCCTGGCAGTAGATGTCGTTGCGGCGGCAGAACTCGACGATGTCCCACACGATGAGGAAGTAGCCGGGGAA
>JBHELO010000039.1:0-49476 GCA_046263055.1 Acidimicrobiales bacterium
CGGGCGCCGGCGGCTACCTACTCAAAGACACCGCCCTGGTGGACATCGCGGCGTCGATCCGGACGGCGGCGTCCGGTCAGGCCGTGCTGTCACCGACCATGGCCGCCAAGTTGGTCGAGGACTTCGCCCGGCCGATTCCTGGAGCGGCGGCTGCGCTCAGCACCCGAGAGCTGGAGGTGCTCCACCTGATCGCCGACGATCTGGCCAACCGCCAGATCGCCGAGGAGCTCTCGCTCTCCGTGCACACCGTCAAGCGCCACGTGGCCAACATCTTGGCCAAGCTCCACCAGCGCACCCGCTCCCAAGCATTCCTCGCCGCTCACCGCCAGCGGCTCCTCGGGCCCCGACGTTGAACTCGCATTGGGCAAGAGTGCCGGTGGGGCCCCCATCCGGGCGCGGCCGGCGCCACAGGACGGACGGCTTGTCGGAGGGACTCCGGGAGGCGGCCGCCGCCTCCCTGAGCCAGTGCGACCGCCTCTGGGGGCCATCGGCCCCTGACCCAGCGGCCCCACCGTCCACCGACCCGACAAGGAGGACCTCGTGAACGCCTCGCCTGTCCTGCTCACCCTGGACGAGGCCCGAGACGAGAACTCGTCGCCAGCGCCATCAGCCTGGTCCAGGCGGTGCGCTGCTCGCCGGGCCCGCCCTCGGCTGGCTGCTCCGGGGCCCTAGCCTCAGCTCACCGAGCCCGTCATAGGGTAGTGAGGCCACAGACGACCCGGCCGATGACCAGGTCGCCGTGGAGAGCGCTGTTGGGGTCGTTCCCGCTCGACGTCACCCCGAAGTACTCGTGGACGGCGCTCACCGTCAGCGTGGTGGTGCCTGATTGCTCGTTGAAGACAACCTTCCAGTTGTCTGTCGCCGTGCTGGACAAGTGGATGTGGCCGTAGTACGTGGTGTTCGCCGTGGGCGATGATGCTAACGGATTGACCTCCACCGGGGCGTGTTCGCCTGCGTCGACGTAGTCGCCGTCACCGTTGATGTCCAAGCCGCTGTCGGTCCGCAAAATCCCATTGGTGATGGAGGTCGACGCGGTCGTCGTCGTCTGCGACTTTGTGCAGGAGCTCGTGATGTTGTCGGCAGTGAGGATCTCCCCGCCGGTGATCGTCGACTGTGTCGTCGACTTGTTGATGTTGTTCACACTGGCCGAGCTGGTAACCGACCCGCTGGTGCCCCTGCTGCCCGACGAGCTCACACTGATCCCGTCGGAGGTGAACAAGACGGCGGGCCCGTAGACGACCGAGCCCGACGTGGCCGAGGCGCTCTGTGGGCTGTTGGACGCGTCCGACGCCAGCGTGACGCTCGGCGTTGGGCCGGTATCGGATTGGGCGCCGCCCTGTAGGTTGATGTTGTACGCCCGGTATCCGTAGGCGCTGCCGTTCACCGCTGTGACGGTAGCCCACGCGGGGCTGACCCCCACAGCGGCCACCAGAGCGGAGGCGGCGATCACCGCTAGGCCAACACCTCGCCGTCTACGGCCGGTTATGTGGAGCATGATTCCTTTCCTTTCCTCGTTCATTTGTGGTCGTCCGTTCATTTGTGGTCGTCGAACGACCTGACCGCCGCGGTCAGACCCCCGGCGTCGAAAGATTGGACACCGGGTGGTGCAAGAGACAAGCGCCGTATCGCCCGATTCACATAAGCCTACCCGTAGCGATGGCTGCCGTCAGTAGATGACGAGCGCATCTAGCGGTTCCCGGCTTCAACGCCAATGTCGTGTTGCCACCTTTGGGGATCAGGCAAATGGACAGGTCGTGGCCCGAGGCCGATCCGCCATCATCACATTGGCAGATTCAACCGCACCATCCCCATGGCCCCGTCACTCCTCGAGCGACGACCTCACCGGCCGCTACGGCGCTGTATGAGCAACCCCCACGCCTGTGAGATCGGTCACTTGCAGTCGCTGATTCTTGACACGGATCCCGCAGATCGAGTTGCCTGGCGGAGGCGGGCCCTGCCGGCCCGGAGAGGCCGGGGACGATGATGATCGAAAACACGAGGCGGTGGTTCGCGTGCGAGGCTGAACCGGCCACGGGACGGGACCCTTCCACGCTCCGGCACCGGGGCAGAGCACGGATGTCGAGGCTGCGAAGCGCTCTTGGCACCGTCTCGAAGCCGCGAACGAGTGCTTCCATGCCTGGGCTCGTCACCGACCGAATCCAGCCCCCACGCCGCCCGGCGCCCAGGTCTTCGGCGGTGGCGCACCGCCGTCGGGCTCCGAGCCTCGGCGCGCTGGCGGTTGCGTCGCTCCTCCTCACTGGTCTCGCCATCCTCGGCACCGCTGTGGCGCCGGCGGGGGCGATTACCGTCGGCACCCCCCAACTCGTTCCCCAGTCGACGGCGCTGAGGGGGGTGGCCTGCCCCACCCCCACCACCTGCTACGCCGTCGGCAACAACGACTCCGGAGGCCCGCCCTCGGTGGTCACGATCACCAACGGCATCGTGACCGCCGTCCAGCTCGCTGACGCCAACACCGGCTCCCTCCAGGACATCGCCTGCCCCACCGCCACCCAGTGCTATGCCATCGGCTACACCACGAGCATCGAGGGGGCGCTCGTACCGATCACCAACGGCGTCGTCGGCGCCACCACGGTCGTGCCCGACACCGCCGTGCTCGTCCACATCGCCTGTCCCTCGGCGACCACCTGCGTCGTCGTCGGCTACGACGCCTCCTTCGACCCGGCGGTGATAACGATCGTCAACGGCGTCCCCGGCACGCCCCAGCTGATCGACCCCGCCGCCAGGATGGGCGATCTGGACTGCCCCACTGCCACCACCTGCTACCTCGTGGGCGTCACGGAGCAATTCAACCCCAGGACCCTTGACCTCGAGTACGGGCCGTTCGTCCAGCCGATCGTCGACGGCGTGCCGGGGACACCGCAACCGGTCGTCGTGCCCTCGACCACCTCCTATGACCTGCCGGACATCTCCTGCCCCGACGCGAGCACCTGCTTCGCCGTGGGCAGTACACAGGACGCGGGCATCGTCGTCACCGTCACCAACGGCGTCCCGGGGACGATCCAGCAGGTCACGCCCCCGGGACCGTTCGACCCCGACGGCGGCAACGGCCTCCGCAGCATCGACTGCGTCAGCGTCTCGAACTGCATCGCCGGCGGCGGCAACCAGTTCTCCCCGCCGAGCACGGGATACTTCGTCACGATCGCCAACGGCGTGGCCGGCCCCGCCGTGCCCGTGGCCGGTACCGGCAACTTCTACGACATCGCCTGCCCCACGGCCACCAGCTGCGTAGCCGTGGGCACCAACTCCGACGGCACCGTCGGGGTCGTCGTCACCGTCGTCGCGAAGGCCCAGCCCACCATCTCGACCCAGGCCTCGCCCGGGAACCTGCTCGGAGCGCCGGTCAGCGACACCGCCACCCTCTCCGGGGCGACGAACCCGACCGGGAACGTCACCTTCCGCCTGTTCAGCGACGCCGGCTGCACAACCCAGGTCTTCACGTCCACCAACAACCTCTCGGGCGCCGGCGCCACGTCGGACAGCTTCACCCCCGTCGCCACCGGTACCTACTACTGGACGGCGGCCTACAGCGGGGACGGCGGCAACGAGGCGGCCACGTCGCCCTGCGGAGCGCCGAATGAGTCGGTGGCCATCGCCCCCTTCTCGGCGCCGACTCCCACCCGCACCATCACCGGCGACTTCCTGGGCCCCCTCACCGTCAACGCCGGTGAGAGCGTGCTGATCACCAACGCCCGGGTGGTGGGCCCGGTCACCGTCAACCCCGGTGGGGCGCTGACGGTGGTCAACTCCCAGATCAGCCGGGGCATCGTGGCCGACGCACCCAGCTTCTTCAGCGTGTGCGGCTCCCAGGTCTCGGGCCCCTCCACCACTCCGGGCCGGGGGATCGTCGTCTCCAACGCCGCCGTGCCCCTGCGCATCGGCGACCCGGCCAACGGCTGTGCCGGCAACCGGGTGGCCGGTGACGTGATCCTGACCGCCAACACGGCCGGGCTGACCCTCGGGGCCAACATCGTCTCCGGCAACGTGACGGTCAACAACAACACCGTGGGAACCGACGTGGTCAAGGCCAACAACATCTTCAAGGCCCTGGCCTGCTCCGGCAACAGCCCGCCGCCCACCAACGCCGGCCAGACGAACACCGCGGGTTCGAAGTCAGGCCAATGCTCGGCGCTGTAGGCGAAGTTCGATCCTCTGACGACTGGGCCACACCCACTGAACCACCAGCGATCGGGAGCCCTCGGGGCTAGGACCCCTCGGGGTCGGCCTCCTGGTACCAGAACGGGAACATGTCGTCGGCCACGTGCACCGGGACGGCCCGGCGGCGCAGGGCCTCGAAACTCGTACTTCACCGTCCACCGCCCTCGGGCCGACTTGAAGGCCACTCCTCCGCCACGGTCTAGGGCGACCAGCCGTCTCCCCGCCGGCCGAGCCCGCTCGACTCCATACCCATCCACCGGAGTGCCTACCCGCGGCCCGTGGCCCACATCGGCCCGCGGTGTCAGCCCTCGCCGGCCGCCTTGGCCAGGGCCGCGTCGCGAACCTCGGTGACCGCGGCGCGAGCCGCGTGCACGAGGTCCCGGGTGGCGTCGGGCAGGCGGTCCTCCACCCGGTCGAGCACCGGGTTGACGGCCTCGTCGGCGCTGGCCGCCAGCCGGCGGAGGCGGGCGGCCGCCTCCCGGACCTGGGGTTCCACCTGGCGGGACAGCTCCCGGCGCCCGACCTGGAGCCGCTGCACCCCGAGGACGCCCAGGCCGAGGGCGGTATAGGCCGCCTCCTTCAGGCGGTCGGTGAGCTCGTCGTCTGTCATGGGTCGAGGATCCCACGATCGGCGGGGGTCTGCCTGCCGGCCGCCCGGCCTGGCTAGCCTTCGGCGAAAGATGGATTCTCAGCCCTCCGCACCGCCGGTGGTGGCGGTGGTCGTGGCATCCGAGCTGGGCGACTGGTTCGAGGAGGCCCTGGACGCCCTGGGCCACCAGGACTACCCCAACCAGTCGGTGTTGGTGGTCGACGGTGGCCCCACCGACGACCCCGCGTCCCGGGTGGCGGCCGTCCTGCCCGACGCCTACCTGCGCCGCCCGCGTCGCACCGGGTACGCGGCCCTGGCCAACGACGCCCTGGAGACGGTGCAGGGCTCGGCCTTCCTGCTCTTCTGCCACGACGACGTCGCCCTCGCCCCCGACGCCGTGCGCCTGCTGGTGGAGGAGGCGTTGCGCTCCAACGCCGGGATCGTCGCGCCCAAGGTCGTGGACTGGGACGACCAGGCGCGACTGCTGGACGTGGGGCTGGCGGTCGACAAGACGGCCGCCACCCGGCCGGTGGTGGACCGGGGCGAGCTGGACCAGGAGCAGCACGACGCGGTGCGCGACGTGTTCGCCGTCTCCAGCACCTGCCTGATGGCCCGCAGCGACCTGTTCTTCGCCCTCGGCGGGTTCGACGCCGAGATGGTCGACGCAGGGGCCGACGTCGACCTGTGCTGGCGGGCCCAGGTGGCCGGCGCCCGGGTCCTGGTCGTGCCCGCGGCGGTGGCCCGCCACCGCGAGGGCGGGCGCGAGGGGTCCGACGGACGCGAGCCCGACCACATCCGGCGGCTGGCCCGCAACCACCTGCGCACCGTGCTCAAGAGCTACTCGTTCGTCCACCTCGTGCGGGTGCTACCCCAGGCGGCGGTGGTCACGGTGGTGGAGGCCGCCATCGCCCTGGGGCAGGGACGGTGGGCCGAGGCCCGGGGCCTGGTGGCGGCGTGGCCGTCCAACCTCCGCCAGCTGGGCGCCATCCGGGCCTCCCGGCGGGTGGTCCGGGCGGCCCGGGCCGTCCCCGACACCGAGGTGCGCCGCCTCCAGGTGCGGGGCAGCGTGCCCCTGTCGTCCTACCTCCGCCGCCAGCTGCATGCCGAGGACCGGGCCCGCGCCCTGGTCAGCGCCGGCCAGCAGTTGATGGGACGGGTGGGCAAGGGGCCGGCCCAGGCCGCCACCGGCCTGCTCGCCCTCTTGGGGCTGGCCCTCGTCATCGGCACCCGCCACCTCCTGGGCGGGCGGTTGCCGGCGGTGGGCCAGTTCGCCCCCCTGCCGGGGGCCACCACCCTGCTGAGCAACTTCTTCCACGGGTGGCGGCCCACCGGGATGGGAGCGGCGGCGTCGGCACCCCCGTCGTTCGGCCTGCTCGGTTTGGGCGGCGCCGTGCTGCTGGGCCACGTCGCCCTGCTGCAAACCGTGCTGGTGCTCGCCACCTGGCCGGTGGCGGCGGTCGGCGCCTGGCGGCTAGGGCGCCGGCTCGGGTCGGGGCTGGGCCGCCTGGTCCTGGTCGTGGCCTACCTGGCCGTGCCCCTGTCCTACGACTCGGTGGCCCGGGGCCACTGGGACGGCCTGGTGGCCTTTGCCGCCGCTCCCTACGTCCTCAACCGCCTGGCCCGGCTCAGCGGGCTGGCCCCGTTCGCGGACGCCGACGATGCGCGCCGGCCCCTCGAGCTGGTGGGCTTCGCCATCGCCCTGGCGGCGGCGTCCGCCTTCGTCCCCGGCCTGGCCCTGGCCGTGCTGCTGGCGGGGTTGGGCCTGGTGGTGGGCTCGGTGGGCGCCGGTGGGGTGGCGGCCGCCGCCCGAGCCCTCGGGGCAGCGGCGCTGGCGGTGGTGGGCGCCGCCGTCCTGCTGGTGCCGTGGTCGATCGACCAGCTGGGAGGCGGCTGGGACTCCCTGGTCGGGCCTGCGCCTCCCACCGCCCGCGCCTACGGGCTGGGCGCCCTGCTCCGCTTCCACGTGGGACCGGTGGGCGCCGGCGTCCTCGGCTGGGCGCTCCTGGTGGCCGCCGCCCTCCCCCTCGTCCTGGGGCAAGGCTGGCGCCTGCAGTGGGCGGTGCGCTGCTGGGGCGTGGCCCTGGTGAGCATCGGTGCGGCGTGGGCCGGTGGCCGGGGCTGGCTCCCGTTCCGCCCCCAGGCCCCCGACGTGCTGCTGGCCCCCGCCGCCTGCGCTCTGGCCCTGGCCACGGGGTTGGGGGCGGCCGCCTTCGAGGCCGACCTCCCGCGCTACCGGTTCGGGTGGCGCCAGATCGCCTCGGTCGTCGCCTTCGTGGCCGTCACCGTTTCCACCTTCCCAGTGCTGCTGGCCGCCCGCCACGGCTCTTGGGGCCTGCCCACCTCCGAGCTGTCGCAGTCCCTCGCCTACATGGGCCAGCACCGGGGCGACGGCGCCTTCCGGGTGCTCTGGCTCGGCGACCCCGAGGTGCTCCCGCTCGGGAGCTGGGACATGGGCGGCGGCTTGGCCTACGCCACCTCCCGGGACGGGACGCCGGTGGGCACCGACCTGCTGCCGGGCCCCCCGTCCACCGCCACCCGGGCCATCGTCGACGCCCTCGGCCAGGCGGCGCGCGGGGACACCTCCCGCCTCGGGCGGCTCCTGTCCCCCCTCGCCATCCGCTATGTCGTCCTGCCCAGCCAGCTGGCCGCCGGCAGCCCGTCGGGGCCCCAGCGCCCGCCGCCGTCCAGCCTGACCAGGAGCCTCCAGAGCCAGCTCGACCTCCGGCTCCTGCCGTCCGATCCCGCCGCCGTGGTCTACGAGAACACCGCTTGGGGACCGGGCCGCCAGCTCCTGTCCGCCGCCACAGGCGGCAGCGCGGCGGCGGGTGGGCCGGTCGGCCTTCCGTCCGTGCTCGACGGGGGGGCCGACCTCAGCGGGGGCACGGCCGTGCTGGGCGGGCGGGGCCCCGTCTCGTTCGCCGGCAGCGTGCGGTCGGGGGGCCAGGTGCTGGTGTCGGAGGCGCCGTCGGGGCGCTGGGTGCTCGACGTGGCCGGGCGGGAGGCCGCCCGCCAGAACGCCTTCGGGGTGGCCAACGGCTACACCGTCGACACCGCCGGCCGCGCCACCCTGCACTACCACACCCCCCTCGCCCGCTGGTTGCTGCTGGCCCTCGGCATCGGGCTGTGGGTCGTCGCCGGCGTCACCGCCGTTCGCCTCCGTCGCCGCCTGGGACCGCCCGCACCGCCCCCGCCGGTGGCCGCCCGCCCGGTGCCCGAGCCCGCCGAGGTGGTGCCCGCATGACCCCTCGCCGGCGGCTCGTGGTGGTGGCGGTGATCGTCCTGGTGCTGGCCGGCGGCGGCCTCCTCGACCGGCGGGGCCGCCCCGCGTCCCGGGTGGCCACCTCCCCGCCGGTGCCCATGGCGGCTGCGGCGGCCGCCGGCTCCTCGGCCTGGTACTGCACGGGAGCCACCGCGGCCAAGGACGGCGGGGCGGACGGCAACGTCATCGTGGCCAATGCCGGCTCCCGGGCCCTGGCCGGCGTGGTCACCGTGTACCCCGACGCCGGCGACCCCCGCCGCCAGCCCGTCGCCGTCGGGCCCCGCAGCCGCCAGGTCGTGCACCTGGCCGATGTCGTCTCCTCCAAGTACGCCTCCGCCCTCGTGGAGCTGGACGGCGGCGACGCGGTCGTGGAACTTGCCGACGGCGGGCCTCTGGGGGAGACGGCCACGCCTTGCGCCTCGGCTGCCTCCACCTCCTGGTACTTCGCCGAGGGCGTCACCACCAAGGACGCCACCGAGACCATCTTCCTGTTCAACCCGTTCCCCGACGACGCGGTGGTGGACATGGTCTTCGGCACCGAGGACGGCCAGGTCACCCCGCAGGCCCTCACCGGCGTGTCGGTGCGGGGCGGGGGAATGACGGGGGTCAACGTGGGGGACTTCGTACAGCGGCGCGAGCAGGTCACCGCCGCGGTGACCGCCCGGGCCGGGCGACTGGTGGCCGCCCGCCTGCAGTCCTTCGACGGCAGCGGGCCGTCGGGCCGCAAGGGGATGGCTCTGCTCCTCGGGGCGGCCGCCCCCGGCGACCTGTGGTACCTACCCGAGGGGCTGGTGGCCGACGGCGTCACCGAGCGCTACCAGGTGTTCAACCCCTCGGGGCGCGAGGCCCGGGTGGAGCTCGACCTGGCCCTGGAGAAGGGCGTGGCCGAGCCGCTCCTGCTCACCGTGCCGGCCACCGGCCGGGTGACGGTGTCGGCCAACGACGAGGCCCGCATCCCCAAGTCGGTGCCCCACGCCGTCACCGCCCGCTCCCTGAACGGCGTGGGCGTGGTGGTGGAGCGCGACATGGAGTTCGCGGCCGCCAGCCACCGTTCCGGCCTCACCGAGTCCCTCGGTGCCCGGGTCACGGCCCGGCGCTGGGCCCTCGGGTCGGGCTCGTCCGACGACAACGAGGAGGAGGACGTCGTCGTGCAGAACCCGGGGACGGTGGCGGCCCACGTGTCGCTGGCCGTCCTCTCCGACGGCACGGACCTGACCAACGACGCCCTCCAGGGCCTGGAGGTGGCCCCCGGCCAACGCCGGGCCATCCGCCTGGGCGACACCGTCAAGCTGGCGGTCACGCCGGTGGTCGTGACCGCCGACCAGCCGGTGGTGGTCGAGCGCGTCCTCGCCTCGTTGAAGGGGGCCGGGGTCTCGGCGTCCATCGGCATCCCCCTGCGGGGCTAGCCGGGGCGACCCCGGGGCCGGCGCCGCCGCCGGGCGGGGCACACTGGGGCGGTGGAGCGCGCCGTGGTGGCCGGGGTGGTCGTGGTGCTGGCCGCGGTGGTGGCCCTGGTGGCCGAGCGGCGCCGCCCCGACGCTCCCACCCAGGCCCGGTGGGCGGTGCCCACCCAGCTCGACCGGGCCGACTTCGAGCGCCCTCACGCACCGTGGCTGGTGGCCCTGTTCACCTCGGCCACCTGCCACTCCTGCGCCACCGCGACCGAGAAGGCCAGGGTGCTGGCCAGCGAGGAGGTGGCGGTGGACGAGGTGGAGATCGGCGCCCGCCCCGACCTCCACCGCCGGTACCACGTGGAGGCGGTGCCCACCATCGTGGTGGCCGACGACGAGGGCGTGGTGCGGGCCTCGTTCGTCGGCCCGCCCTCGGCCACCGACCTGTGGGCGGCGGTGGCCGAGGCCCGGGCCCCCGGCTCGTCCCCCGAGCCCGACCTCGGACGGCCCGGCCCCTGACCGGGCGCCGGTGCCCCGGCCGCCGGGGCGAGCGCCCGGCTAGCGGTCCAGGCCGACCCGCCACAGCAGCATGCCCCGGGTGGGGCCGACCGCCAGCGAACAGGGCGACGCCGGGCAGGCGGCGCCCTGGGGAGGCTCGGTGAAGGCGTCGACGCTGCCCACGCCCGTCAACCCGGTCAGGCCCCGGCCTCCGTCCCACCCGAGGGCGCGAGGTGTGGCGTTGAAGTGGCTGGCCAGCCCGGCGACGAAGGGCTGGCGGGCGGGATCGGTCACGTCCCACCCGGGGGTGACGGTCATCGCCACCCGTCCGTCGCCGTAGCGGAGGCTGAGAGGCGAACGGTCGTCGGTCTGGGCCACGACCCGGTCCTCGTCGGGCCCGATGGTGGTGGAGCCGGGGGGGAAGGCGTCGGCCACGTCCCCGGACAGGGCCACGCCGGGGGCCACGGTGGCCCGGCCCGCCCCCACGGACGCCCCCTGGAACTGATGGATGCTGCGATCGGCGACGGCCGCCGGGTCGCAGGCCGCGAAGTGGGTGTCGTTGGCGTAGGCGTTGCGCGGCACCTCCTGGCAGGCCGGGTTGAGCAGGAGCAGGAGGCCGCCGGCCGCCCCCGTGAAGTTGACGTCGGCCGACGCGGTGAGCGCCGTCTCCACCGTGAACCCGTACCTGGACACCACGTACGACACCAGCCAGTCCAACTCGGTGGCCACCCCGTTGAGGCCCACGAACGTGGTCGTGCCACACGTGGGGCACGACGGCCGGGCGGCCTCCAGCCCGTTCACCAGCACGCTGTGGTAGTTGGCCACCGAGTAGGAGCCCGTCACCACCAGGGTGGTCGGGTCGTTGGCGTAGGGAGTGCCGTTGGGGACCGAGTAGAAGCAGTTGGCCGGTGCGCACTCGTCACCGACCTGGGAGGTGTCCTGCACCGTCTTCCATATCTCGACGTGGAGGCCCTTGTAGCCCACCGGCGCCGACGTGCTGAACACGCCCTTGCCGATGGCGAGGACGCTCTTGGCCGCGTCCGGGGCGATGGTGGGCTCGGTCATCCCCTGGAACCGGCCGTCGGCGTCCACCGCCCACAGGCCCCTGAGGATGCCGGGGGCGTCCGTCGTGTCCACCCAGGCCACCCACTGGTCGTTGGCCAGCAACCGGTCGCCGGGGCGGATGAGGCCCAGGTAGGCGGCGTCGGTACGCGACAGCAGCGTGGCGATGGCCTCGGTGGGGACGTCCGAGCAGTTGGAGATGGTCTGGGCCATCCCCCGCACGGCGGCCACCTCGTCCCTGCACCCGGGGTAGCCCTGGGCGGCCGCCGGCCCGGCGCCCGGGGCGGGAAGGACCAGGAGGGCCAGGGAGGCGGCCAGCACGGCCACCCGCCGGGCGGCAGGACCGGGCGGCGAGCACTGCCTCGACCCCACCCATCCGACCTTGGAAACCCTCACACCTCGCCAACCTGTCGCCCGGCCCGTCGGCCGGGCACCGTACCCGGTGGGGCGCCGCCGGCTGCCGCGGCGGGGGCGCCGACGGCCCCTGGCGCGCCCCCGGACGGGCGCGACACCGCTGCTAGCCTTCGACCGAGTGACCGCTCCCCCGCAGGTTCAGCGGCCGACGGAGGGTCCGGAGGGTGACGAGCCGGAACGGCGCTCCGGCCGCGGCCGGCGGCGGGCTGCGGCCCCGCCGCCTCCCAACGGCCAGGCACCCGCTCCCGCTCCCGATGGCGCGAGCCCGCCGGGGCGCGCCACCATCGCCGCCGAACGAGTGAGCGGCCCCGGCACCGCCGCCGACCGGGCGACGGGCGACGGGGCCACGGGCCCCGATGGGCCCGTGGGGGACGGAGCCACCCCGACCGCGGCCCGCACCGGCACGCGTACCCCCAAGGCGGCCGGCCCGGGCACCCCGCCCGCCGGGTCCCGGCGGCGAACGGCGCGGGAGGCCGCCGGCGCCGCAGTCGGCGCGCCGGAGGGCGGCGGCGCCGCAGTGGGGGCGACGGAGGGCGGCGACGGTCCACCGAGCCGGCGCCCGCAGCAGACGGCGTCGGAGGCCGCCGACCGGGCAGGGGTGACCGAGGGAACGGACGCCGCCCCCGGTCCCGACGAGGGAGCGGACGCCGGCCCGGGTCCCGACGACGGGGCGGGCCAGCGGCGGGCGGCGGGCGCCGACGGGGCGCCCCCGACCCGGCGCGAGTGGCGGGCGGCGGCCAAGGCGGCCAAGGCGGCCGAGGCGGCCCAAGCCGCAGGCGGTGCTGGAGAGGATGCGTCGAGCCGGCGGGAGCGGCGGGCGGCGGCCAAGGCGGCCGAGGCGGAGGCGGCGGGCGACCCGAGGGCGAGCCGGCGGGAGCGGCGGGCGGCGGCCAAGGCGGCCGAGGCCGAGGCGGCGGCCGGCGCCGGTGGTGGTGCGGCGCCGAGCCGGCGGGGGCGGCGGGGGGCGACGACGGCCGAGGCGGGTGGCAGCAGTGAGCCGGGCGCGCCGAGCGCCAGCCGGGCCGGGCGGCGGCCGGCGGCCGACCCGGGGGATGCGCCTCCGGCGGTCGGGGGCAGGCGCGCCGCCCGCCGGGCGGCGGACACCGAGCCGGCGCCCGGAAGGGCCGGCGCCAGGTCCACTGCTCCCGGCCCCCGCAGGCGGGCGGCCGCCGGGCCCGCCGGCCGAGCCGGCGGCGGGGCGGCGCCGGCCGCGGCGGGCCGTCGACCGCCTGCACCCTCCGCCGCCGGGCGGGCCACCGCCGCCTCGCGAGGCAGTGCGGTGCGGCCCGTCCGGCCGCTCAGCCCCCAGCGTCAGAAGGTGCTCCGCCAGCGCCGCCGCCGGCGGCGGACGATCATCGGCCTCACCATCTTCTTGGTCGTGGCCAACCTGGTGGTCGGAGGGGCGGCGGCCTACGTCCGCATCCGCCTGGGCGAGATCCATAAGGTGAAGATCCCCGAGCTCACGGGCGACGCGCCCGGCCAGGTGATGAACGTCCTGCTCGTCGGCTCCGACAGCCGGGCCGGCCTCACCGGCCAGGAGGCGGCCGCCGACGGCGCCGACCAGGTGAGCGGGCAGCGCAGCGACACGATCATGGTGATGCACATCGACCCGGCCCAGACCAAGGCCACCATCCTCTCCATCCCCCGCGACCTCTACCTGCCCATCGCCGGGACGGGCCGATCGGACAAGATCAACGCCGCCTTCAGCCTGGGTGGGGCCCGCCAGCTCATCGCCACCATCCAGCAGAGCCTCGGCATCCAGATCAACCACTACGCCGAGGCCGACTTCGTGGGGTTCAAGGAGATCGTCGACGCGGTGGGCGGCGTGACGGTCTACGTGCCGGCCCAGGCCCGGGATACGTTCAGCGGCCTGCAGGTGGGCACACCCGGCTGCTTCCGCCTGGACGGGATCGCCGCCCTGGCCTGGGTCCGCAGCCGCCACTACGAGTACATGTCCAACGGCGAGTGGATCCCGGACCCTCGCGGCGACCTGGGCCGGATCGAGCGCCAGCAGGACTTCATCCGCCGGATGATCAAGAAGGCGGCGTCGTCGGGGATCTCCAACCCCCTGACCCTGAACCGGCTCATCGGCATCGGCGTTCACAACCTCACCGTCGACGCCACCATGTCCACGGGTGACATCACCCACCTGGCCCGCCGCTTCAGCTCCGTCGACCCCGACTCCGTGCAGACCCTTACCCTCCCCACCACCCCGGCCGACCTCGGCGGGCCCGGCGGGTCGATACTCAAGCTCAACCAGGCCGAGGCCCAGGCCACGCTGGACGCCATCAACGGCAAGGCCCCGGCCACCACCACGACCACCAGCACCGTCCCGCCCACGACCGGGAGGCCGACCACAACCGTCCCCCCGGTCACGTCGGCCATCCAGGTGCTCAACGCCACCAGCACGGTCGGCCTGGCCACCAAGGCGGCGGCCCAGCTCACCGCCGCCGGCTACAAGGTGAGCGGCACGGGCGACGCCTCCCCCGCCGCCCACACCGTGGTGCGCTACCCCACCGGTGGCCAGGCCCAGGCCCAGGCGCTCGCCGCCCGCCTGGCCGGTCCGTCCCAGCTCAAGGTCGACCCCACTCTGAAGCCGAAGACCCTCGCCCTGGTGGCCGGGTCCGACTACTCGGGCGCCACCGTCGTCGCCGCCGGCCCGCCGCCGCCATCCACCTCCACGACCATCGTCCCGTCCACGCTGGTCCCTGCGCCGCTCCCGAGCAACCCGGCACCTCGCAAGGGGTGCTGACGTGAGCTTCCGGGGCACCGACGTGGCCGCCATGATGACCCGGGTGGAAGCCACCCTCGACGCCGCCGAACGACGGCCGGAAGGGGCCGGAGGCGTCCTGGCGGTGGCACCCGAGGGCGACGCCGAGGTCAACGTGGCCCTGCTCCGCAAGCTGGCCGACATCCGGGTGGACTTCCCGCCGGGCTCGGCCCGGCCGGTGGTCGGCGCCGCCGTCCGCCTGGCCAAGCGCACCCTCCGCCGGGCGGTGCGCTGGTACGTCACGCCGATGATGGAGCAGCAGAGCCGGCTCAACCACGCCCTGCTCGACGCAATCGAGCGCCTCCGGGTCCGCATCGACCGCCTCCGCCCGACCGCTCCCGGCGCCCCCGCCGGGAGGACGGCCGTGTCGCCCACCTCCACCTCCTCTACCACCTCCACCTCCTTCACTCCCACGCCCGGCCCGGTGCCGTCGGGCGGGCGGGCGGTGGCGGTGGGCCGGGGAGCGGCCGCCCTGGTCGCGGCGGTGACCGGCCCGGCCGGTGACGGGGCCGAGGTGGTGGGCGGTGACCCGGCGGGCGCCCTGCACTCGGTCGGCCCGGGCGGCGTGGCCACGGTGGTGGCCGACGTGGCCGGGCTCGGGCCCGCTGCCGTCGTCGGGCTCCTCGACGCGGCCGCCGCCGCCCTCTCCCCCGGGGGCACGATCGTGCTGGGTGCCACCGAGCCAGCCGCCGCCATGCACCCCCGGGCCCTGGCCTGGGCCCTGGGCGCCGCCGGGTTCGTGGACGTCGGGCCCGGCGAGGCCGCCCTGGCCGTCCCCCCGGCGGCCGCCGGCACAGACGACCGGGCGGCCACGGTGGGGCGCCTGGACGCCGCCGCCCGGGCCACCGCGTCCCTGCTGGTGGCCCGGCGGGGCGGCTGACGGCCCGGTGAGGGCGCCGGCCCCCCCGCGTCGCCGGCCCCGGGTGGCGGTCGTCATCCTGACCTGGAACGCCCTGCGGTTCACCCAGGCCTGCCTGCGGTCGCTGCGGGAGGTCACCGACCACCCGGCCTGGCGGGTGGTCGTGGTCGACAACGGCAGCACCGACGGCACGGTGGATTGGCTGGCTGCCCAGCCCGACCTCACGGTGGTGGAGAACGGTCGCAACGAGGGGTTCAGCCGGGGGTGCAACATCGGCATCGCCGCCACCGACGCCGACGAGGACGTGGTCCTGCTCAACAACGACGTGGTGGTCACCGACGGGCGCTGGCTCAGCCGCCTCCAGGACGTGGCCACCGCCGAGCCCGGGGGCGGCGTGGTGGGCGCCCGCCTGGTGGACGAGTCCGGGGTGCTGGCCCACGCCGGCAGCTACATGCCTCCTCTCAGCCTGCGGGGCCACCAGATGGCGGGCCTGGAGCGCGACATCGGCCAGTGCACCCGCGCCCGCCCGGTGGAGTCGGTGGTGTTCGCCCAGGTGTACCTGCGCCGGGACTGCCTGGACGCCGTCGGCCCCCTGGACGAGGAGCTGTTCGCCTACTTCGAGGACAGCGACTGGTGCCTGCGGGCCCAGCGGGCCGGCTTCGGGGTCATGTACGCGGGGGCGCCGTCGTCGGTGCACCGCCAGAGCACCAGCACCACCGAGAACAAGGTGGACTTCTGGGCCGTCTACGAGCGGTCGGGGCGGGTGTTCCGCCGCAACTGGGCCCGGTGGCTGGAGGAGGAGCGCTACGACGCCGACGTCACCTGGCACTCGGTGCTGCACCGCCCCCTGGGCTACGCCGTCCAGTCCCGCCGGCTGATGGCCGCCCTCCACTTCGCCGGCACCCGGGTGGCCTTCCGCAACGCCTACGGCGAGGTCGACGCCCGCACCGACGACCCCCTCCTGGACGACCTCAAGGCCCGCACGCCGCGCCCCGCCAGCCCCCGGGTGGCCCTCTGCCAGGCCGACGCCTTCGGGCGGGTGTCGGCTCCCGCCGGCGTGGCGAGGGTGGGCTGGTCGATGCTGGAGGTCACCGGCCTGCCCCGGGAGTGGGTCGACGGCTGCAACGCCATGGACGAGGTGTGGGTGCCGGCCTCGTTCAACGTGGAGAGCTTCCGCTCGTCGGGCGTCCACGTGCCGGTGCGGGTCATGCCCCTCGGCGTGGACGTCGACTACTTCCATCCCGGCATCGTTGGGTCCCGGCCGACGTCGCGCTTCACGTTCCTGTCCGTGTTCGAGTGGGGGGAGCGCAAGGCGCCCGAGGTCCTCTTGCGGGCGTTCACCGACGAGTTCAAGGAGTCCGATGACGTCGTGCTCCTGCTCTCGGTGTTCAACCGCGATCCGGCGGTGGACGTGGAGCGCGAGATCGCCGCCCTCGACCTGCCCGACTCGGCGCCGGTGGTCGTGATGGTGAACCCCGAGTTCGCCGGCTACCAGATGGGCGCCCTGTACCGCTCGGCCGACTGCTTCGTGCTTCCCAGCCGGGGCGAGGGCTGGGGCATGCCCGTGCTCGAGGCCATGGCTTGCGGCCTGCCGGTGATCGCCACCAACTGGGGCGGCCCTGCCGACTTTCTGCACGAGGGCGTCGGCTACCCACTCGAGGTGGCATCCCTGGTCCCGGCCGTGGCCCGCTGCCCCTACTACGAGGGCTTCCGGTGGGCCGAGCCCGACCCCGGCCACCTCCGCTTCCTTATGCGCCACGTGGTCTCCGACCCGGCGGCGGCCCGGGCCCGCGGCCTGGCGGCGGCCGCCGAGGTAGCCGAGCGGTGGACGGTGGAGGCGGCCGCCGCCCGGGTCAAGGCCCGCCTCCAGGAACTGGCCTGACCCCGGCGCGGCGCGCCCGGGGGATCGCCACCCGGGCGCCGTCGCTCGTACACTCGCCCCCGTGTCACGCGCCGCCCGTGCCGTCTGGCGTTCCCTGCCGGCGGGCGTGGCCGATCCCCTCCGCCGCGTCCGCCGCCTGGTGGCCCTGGGCATCGCCGGCGGCGAGCTCGGGCAGGTGCGGGCCGACGGGACCCGGGCCCTGGAGCACCGCACCGCCGAGCTCCTCGGCCGCCAGGACGCGGTGCTGGCCAGCTATGAGCGGCGGGTGGCGGCGCTCACCAACCGGGTGCTGGATCTGGAGGAGCGCCAGGGACCATCGCCCGCGGACCGCGCCGTCGACGACGCCAACCTCGTGCTCGCCACCCACGCCCGGTCCCGGCTCCCCGGTCTCGACCTTCGCCGGGCTCCCCCGCCGCCCGGCGGCGACGCGGACGACGGGAGCGGCGACGCCGGCGGCACCCCCGATGCGGCGCTCGTCGCCCTGGCCGACGTGATCAGCGGCCACCCGCTGGTGGTGGACATTGCCGCCGGCGACGGGCGCCTGCTCCGGCTGCTGCGCGACCGGGGCGTCGCCGCCTGCGGGGTGGAGGCCGACCCGGCGGCCGCCGCCCGCCTCCGGGGCGACGGCCTGGACGTGGCCGCTGGTGACCTCTTCGTGGCCCTGGCCGCCACCGACGACGCCTCGGTGGGCGCGGTGGTGGCTCGCGGGGTGGTCGAGCACCTGGACGTGGCCGACGTCGGGCGCCTGCTGGTGGCCGCCCGGCGGGCCCTGCGGCCCGGCGGGCTGGTGGTGGTGGAGTCCACCTACCCGGAGAGCGCGCCGTCCCTGGTGGGCTTCTGGCGGGACCCGTGGCGCCTGCGACCCTACGACCCCACCGCGGTGGCCGCCCTGGCGGCGTGCGCCGGCCTCACCGTCGTCGAGACCATCCGCCAGGAGCCCGGCGGCGAGGACTACCGGCTGGTCTGCTCGGCGTGACCCGGGCGCGGGTCGCCGCCTTCACGCCCGGCCCGCCCTCCACCCGGGGGGGTGCGGCCTACGCCGGCGCCCTTCTCCCTGCCCTGGCCCGCCACCTGGACGTGGTGGCCGTCGCCCCCGGCCGCTTCGACTGGGACGGCCCCACCGTCGCCGTCAACGACCGCCGCCCCCCCGACGCAGACGTGCTCCTGCACTTTGTGGCCGACGACCCCGACCACGCCTTTGCCTACCGGGCCGCCCTGCGGTGGGGGGGCATGGTCGTGTGCCACGAACTGCAGGTCCCCCACCTGCTGGGCACCCTCGGGCCCGACGAGGCGCACGCCGACCTGGCCGCCGCCCTCGGCCCCGACCAGGCGGCCGCCGTGCGTGACCGGCGGGCGGCCGGGGTGGCCACCCACGCCGAGGCGTACCTGCTGGTGGCCGTGAACCGGGCGGTGCGGGCGGCGGAGGCGGTCGTGGTGCACAGCCGGTTCGCCGAGTTCGCGGTGGGAGCCGAGGTGCCGGCCACGCCGGTCTTCCGGGTACCGACCCACGGGGGTGCGGTCCCTCCCGGTGTACCCGACCGGGCCGAGGCCCGACGCCGCCTGGACCTGCCGGCGGGCGCCTTCCTCGTCGGCCTGTTCGGGTACCTGGGGGGCCACAAGCGGGTGGACGTGGCCCTGCGGGCGGTGGCCGACGCCCGGGCCGCGAGCCGGGGCCGCCACCTGGACGTGCGGCCGGTGGTGGTGGGCACGGCGGTGGCCACCGATCTGCACGCCGCCCTGGCGGCCGCCGGCCTGGCCGACGTGGCCGTCGTACGCCCGGCGCCCGACGACGACGGCTTCTTCGCCCACCTGGCGGCCGTCGACGTGCTGGTCAACCTGCGCCATCCCACCTTGGGCGAGACGTCGGCCACCACCGCCCAGGCCATGCGCCTGGGGACCCCGGTGATCACCACCGACCATGCCCAGTTCGCCGAGGAGGTGGCCGCCGTGCGCGTCGCCCCGGGGGGCGACGAGGTGGCGGGCGTGGCCCGGGCCCTGCTCACCCTGGCCGGCTGCGGCCGCTGCCGGTCGCGGCTGGCCGAGGCCGGGCGGCGCCGGGCCCGAGCCCAGGACGTGGAGCGGGCCGCCCTGGCCTACGCGGGCGCCGTCGAGGCCACGTTGGCCCGGCGAGCGGCACGTGGGGCGGGGGCGGGCCCGCCGGGCTCAGGTCGGCCGGGGGGCCGACCGCATCAGGGAACGGGCCCGCCCGGCGGCCCGCTTGGCCACCGCGCTGGCCTGGGGGAACCGCCCCGACAGGCGTGACAGCCGCCGGGCCACGCCCAGGCCGATGGGCCCGATCTCGGCCAGCAGGCGGGCGAACTCCTCGCCCTCGACCACCAGGGCCTGCTGCATGGACTCGAAGGACTCCCGCAGGTGGGCGAGGGCCCGGTCCATGCGCTCGACCTGGGCCCGGTAGTGGGCCAGGTCCTCGGGCATCGAGGCCACGTCGGCCCACAGGGCGTCGTTGACCACCCGGGCCGCCACCAGTGAGCGGGAGGTGGTGTCCAAGGCGGCGCGCAGGTCGGCGAGGGGCTTGAAGTGCTTGTAGGAGACGTAGTCGTCGGTCACGTTCACCGGCGTGGCCAGGGCGGGGAGCAGCTGGCGGTCCTCCTCCCGCACGTAGTAGCGGTTGAGCCCGTCAAAGGCGGCGAACAGGTAGCCGGCGTCCAGCAGGATGGGCTCCCACTCGTCGTGGGTGGGAATGGTGGTGGCCGGCTGGGTGGCCTCCACCAGCACGACCCGCGGCCGCCAGCGCTTCCAGTCCCCGCCCGCCAGGACCTGGCGCTCGAGGCCCTCCACGTCCACGGAGAGGAAGTCGATCTCGCCGCCAACGAACTCCTCGCAGATGTCGGCCAGCGTCCTCGTCTCCACCTGGTGGGGGGTCGACGGTATGCCGGAGTGGAAGTGCCAGTCCGCCTGCGCCGACGAGAAGGTGGAGCCGCCCGACGACTCGGGCGGGAACTCGTAGAAGGTCAGGCTGCCGGCCTGGTCGGCCAGGCCGACGTTGAGGTTGACGTCGCGCTGCCGCTCGGCGGCCAGGCGCCCGTACGGGCCGGGGGCGGGCTCGATGTTGATGCCACGCCATCCGGCGTCGTAGAAGTGCTTGGTCACCGAGTTCTCGATGGGGTCGTTGGCCCCCACGTCGATGTAGAAGCCGGTGAGGCCGGGCGGGAACAGCCGGGCGAGGAGGACGTCCTCGTGGTTCTGGGCGTAGGACCGCATCGTCATGGTCGCTCCTCGGACGGCTCGGTCGGCCCCCCGCCGGACGCGGACCAGGCGGCGGCCGCCCGCACCTGGTCGTCGGGGTCGGCCCGCAGGCGCTCCAGGGCGGCGACCACCGAGGCGTGGGCGAGCACGTCGGCGCCCGCCCCGGCCAGGGCGGTGGCCATGTGGGCCCGGTGGCGGGCGTCGGGCACCGCGCAGTCGGCCACCGCCCGGGAGACCCACTCGGCGGAGGTGAGGGACGGCTCCACCTCCCACCGGGCCAGGCCCGGCGGCGGCGACCGGAAGGCCAGGTAGCTGGCCGCCGTCTGGGGCTGGGGGTCGGCGGCCTGCACCGCCACCAGGCGCTGCGGCGCCATCAGGTGGGCGGTGTAGCCGGCGTCCTCGAGGAGGCCCAGCACCTCGGCCGGCGTGGCGTCCCGGGCGGCCAGGGCGGCGGCATCGGCCACTACCAGCACGGGCGGGGCGTCGGGGCGGGAGAGCAGGCCCGCCATGCCCTGCAGGGTCTCGAGGGCGGCGCCACCGGCGTCCACCCGGACCAGGTCGATGTCTCCCACCCGCAGCTCCACCAGCAGCTCGTCCAGGGCGACGGTCGCGGCGGCGGGAGGTCCGGCGGCCGCCGTCGACGGGTCCCGGCCGGTGGCCGCCTCCACCACCCGGAGGGCCGTGAACCCGTTGCGGGCCGCGCTGGCCCGCAGAAGGGCGGCGTGGGCCGCCACCGCCACCACCGCCGTCACGCGCCCACCGGCGGCCGCCACCGGCAGCGAGAGCTGGCCGGTACCGGCGTCGACGTCCACCAGCGCCCGCCCGGGGGCCACGAGGTCCAGGGCCGCCTCCACCACCGCCTCGTCGAGGGGAAGGCCGGCGGCCCTCGGGTCGCCCAGGTGGGGATCGACGACCATGGTGGCGGTCACGCCGTCGCGAGGGGCGAGGGTCACCGACGTCCAGTGCAGGCGCTCGCCGGCACCCACCGCGCCTCCGGGGCCGGCCAGGCGGTGGGCGGAGGCACCCCGGGCGCGGGCGGCCGCCTCCCGGGCTCGCAGCGACTCGAGGTGGGCGCGAGCCTCGGCCTGGAGCCGGCCGATCTCGGCCAGGGCCCCCTGCACCTGGGCCAGGCGGCGGAGGCGGCGGGCGATGCGGTCGGCCGCCCCCCGATGGCCGCCGAGGCGGGCGATGACGTCGGCCACGGCGGGCGACGGGCTCGCCGTGGCCGACGGCTCGCCGGCGGCCGGGGTCTCGGCGCCCGACTGGGCGGGGCTCGGCGGGGCGGCGGCGGGCGGGGCGGGGGCGGCCGCCAGCGGGTTGGCGGCGGCCAGGAGCTGGTGGTCCCACTGGCGCACCGAGGCCACCGTCCGGGCGGTGGGGGCGGCCCAGCGGTTGGCGGTGGGAGGCGGGCCGTGGGGCTTGCGCAGGGCCAGGTGCACGGAGGTGAACTCGTGCTCCAGGTGGTGGAGGACGATGTGGGGGAACTCCCAGCGGGCGTAGTCGGGCACTGGCTCCCCACCGGGTTCGGGGGGCGCCGCCCGGTCGGCCAGGACCTCGGTCAGGCTGTGCCAGCCGGCCCGCGTCTCGTCGGAGACGTGGAGGTCGAGGTCGTCCACCGGCTCAAGCCCGCTGGCCTCGATGATGTAGCGACGCAGGTGCTCGGGCGGGAATACCAGGGTGGAGCCCGGCCACCCGATGCCGTCGGGGGGGCCGCTCAGGCGGATCTCGGTGGAGAGGCTGAGGATCCCGCCCGGCTTGAGCACCCGGCCCATCTCGTAGGCGGCGTTGGCCACGTCGTCCATGCCACCGACGTGCTCGATCGAGCTGGACGAGAACACGCCGTCGAAGAACTCGTCGGGGTAGCGCAGCAGGCGGGCGTCCATGTGCTGGCACACCAGTCGGGAGGCGTCGAAGTCGGCGGGGGCCATGCCGGTGGGGTCGATGAGCATGGACACCGGCGCCGTCGGCCCCCACTCGCCGGGCGACAGGTAGCGGTCGGTGGAGAACACCTGGCGGCAGTGCCGGGTCAGGTAGAAGACGGTGTCCTCCATGCCCGCCGCCACCCCGAGCAGGGTGGCGTCGGGGCGCAGGGCCCCGAGCTCCCGGAAGGTGCGGACCGCCATGGCCACCTCCCAGTCCTTGCGGTGCTCGCTGCCCTTGGGGAAGCCGGGGAGCCCGGGGTCCTTATAGGCGCAGACCTCGCGCATGACCGCCACCAGGCCGGGGTCCTCGAAGTCCTCCAGCGTGCACGCCTTGTTGAAGTTCATCCCGACAGCGCCTGCACGAGGGCGTCCCACGCGGTGTCGGAGCCTGGCGGGCCGACCTGGGCCGGCGGGGCGCCGGCCACCGCCACCTGGGCCGGCGGGGCGGCGGCCACCGCCACCTCGGCCAGCACTGCGGCCAGGGCGGCGGCGGCCCGGGACAGGCCGGCCCGGTCGTCCACCACGGCCCGCCCGGCGTCGGCCAGCCTCGACCGGGCCCCCGGGTCGGCGGCCAGGGCCCGCAGGTGGGCGGCCAGGTGGGCCTCGTGGCGGCCGTCGGGCGACACCACCAGCCACCCGTCACCGGAGGGCACCGGAGGCAAGGCCGTCCCGCCGGCCACCACCGGGCGACGGGCGGCCATGGCCCGCAGCGTCTCCCGCCGGCAGGCGTCGCAGGGGCGGTTGCCGACGCTCACCACCACGTCGGCGGCAGCCAGGCGGTCGGCCCGTTCCGCCGGGCCGGGGGCGGGCGCCAGGTGGGGCGCGGGGCCCAGGCCCAAGGCGTCGGCCAGCGAGCGCAGCCGGTGCTCGGTGGCGGCGTCGGGACCGGGCCCGAGGGTGGCAAGGGCCACCGGCGACGGGAACCGGGCCACCGCCCGGAGGGTGGACTCCACCGGCGCGGGGTCGTCGCCGTGGCTGACCACGCCGACCACGAACGTCCCGGGCGCCCACCCGAGCCGGGTCCTGGCCGCCGCCGGGTCGGGGGCGGGCTCGCGGTGGAGCGGATCGGCCACACCGAGAGGGACGAGGCGCACCGGAGTCCGGGGAAAGCGCTCGGAGAGGGCGCCCACCAGGTCGGAGTCGGCGGCCACCAGTGCCAGGCACGCGTCGGCCAGGTCGTCGAGGGCAGGGTGGCTGAGCCACGGCCGGGGGCACGACTGGTGCAGCACCACGACGCCGGGATGGCGGCGGAGCCGGTCAAGGGCGAACAGCTCGTGGGGTTCCGGACCCACGTGGTAGACGACGGGGCCGACCCCGCCCGAGCGCCGGCGCCGCTCGAAGGCGCTGTGGTGCACGACGGGGTGGCGGCCCATCACTGAGAGCGAGGGGAAGACGCCGTCGTCCACGAACACCTGGACGTCGCCACCCGGTACCGGACCCACCAGCGCCTCGCCCACCGCGTCGGCCACCACCCCGGGCTGGGGCGGCACCGTGGACCACAGGGCCAGGCGAGGGGCGGCGGCCGCCGGCGGGCGTTCAACCGCCGCCGCGTAGGACGCCAGCGTCCGCCGGGCGAGGGTGGCCAGGTCGAAGGTGGTGCTGTGAACCAGGCCGCGCCGCACCATCTCCTCCCTCTGGCCGGGATCCTCCAGCACCCGGAGCATGGCCTCGGCCATGCCCTCGACGTCGTCGGGGTCCACGAGGATGGCGGCGTCGCCACCCACCTCGGGCAGTGAGGAGGCGGTGGTGGTGATCACCGGCGTGCCGCAGCGCATGGCCTCCACCACCGGCAACCCGAAGCCCTCGTAGCGGGAGGGGTGCACCACCAGGGTGGCGGCGTTGTACAGGGCGGTCAGCTCGTCCTCGGAGACGGGGCCGGTGAAGACCAGGTCGTCGGCGATCCCGAGGGCGCGTGCCTGGGGCCAGACCACCGACGCCGCCGTGCTCAGGGTGGCGCACACCACCAGCGGCATGCGCAGGCGGATGCCGTCGGGCAGCCGGGCGAAGGCGGCCAGCAGGGCGTCCATGTTCTTGGCGTGGTGGGGGAACGAGACGCTGAGCATGAACCGGCTGGGCACCGCCGCCCGCCGACGCAGGTCGGACAGGACGGCCTCCACCTCCTCGTCCGGGCGCACCCCGAAGCAGGCGTCCACCGCCGGGGGGGCGACGTCGATGCGGTCGGCGGGCACGCCCAGGTAGCCGGCGGCGTCCTTGGCGGCGGCGTGGGAGATGGCGATCAGGCGGTCGGCCCGGCGGGCCAGGCTGAGGGCGGCGGCGTACACCTCCCGCTCGATCGGGCCGGCCAGGTAGTGGGCCGGGTACAGCAGGGGGATGAGGTCGTAGAAGGTGGCCACGTACGGACAGGCGTCGAAGCTGGCCAGGAACGGCTCAGCCGGGAAGAACGGCGTGGTGGCGTGGAACAGGTCGACGCCCTGGGCGGCCAGCCACGACTGCATGGCCTCGGCCCGGCGCAGGCGGGCCGACCACTCGGTGCCCGGCCCGGTGATGGACGGCGGCAGGCGCTTGATGGACACGTTGGGCGCGGCGCGGATGGCGGGGTCGACGAGTGACGTGTCGGCCACCGCGTCGCACACGATCATGTACTGGTTCTCGTCGTCCAGGTCGAGGACGGCCCGCAGCTGCTGCTGGCTGTAGCGCCCCAGCCCGCGCCGCATGAGATTGCGACCCACGGTCAGGATGCGGTAGTCGACGCCAACTCTCATGAGGGGAACGCGCCCGGCCATGCCACCGACGCGGGCGCGGGCGGCGTCGGCATCAGTGGCCCCATCCGGGGCGGCGAGGACAGACCGTTAGGGTAGGGGGACCGCTCCCGGGCCGCAAGCGAAGGGGATCTCCGTGCAGGTTGGCCGTGATGCCGCTGATGCCACGACGGCACGGCTGGCCCAGTTCCTCGGCGAGCCCCTCGTGGTGGTGGACGTGGGGTGCCGCTGGGGCTTCGCCGACCACTGGCACCGCCTGGGCGACCGCTGCCTCACCATCGGCTTCGACCCCGACAGGGAGGAGTGCGAGCGGCTGGCCGCCTTCTACGCCGACAGCCCGTCCGTGCGGCTGGTGCCCGAGGGCCTGGGCCGGGAGGCGGGCACGGCCACCCTCTACATGACCAAGAGCCCGGGCGGGTACTCGCTGATGCCCACGGTGACCGACGTGGTCGAGCGCCACCCCGCCCTCGACGGCGGGCGGGTGGTGGGCACCGCCACCGTCGAGGTCACCACCCTCGACGAGTGGTGCGCGGCGGAAGGCGTCGAGCGGGTGGACGTGATCAAGATCGACACCCAGGGCTCCGAGCTCGGCATCCTCCAGGGCGCCGACCGGGTGCTCGACACGGTCCGCGCCGTCGAGGTGGAGGTGGAGTTCAACGAGCTGTACGAGGGCGTGCCGCTGTTCAGCGAGATCGACCGCTTCCTGCGGACCAAGGGCTTCGTGCTGTGGCGCCTGCGGGACATGGCCCACTACGCCCAGCGCGGGGTGGCCCGGGACTGGTGGAGCGAGGAGTTCTTCTACTACGACGACCTGGCGGCCCGCTTCCTCACCGGCGGCGGCCAGCTGTTCTGGGCCAACGCCTTCTACCTGCGGCGGCCGGTGGCCTATCCCACCGCCGAGGCCGGGTGGGAGTCCCTCGTCCGCGACGCCTGCATCACCAGCGCCCTCGACCTGCCCGACCTGGTGGGGCTGGCCCTCGAGCAGACCGGTGACACCGCCCCGGACGAGGTGGCGCAGGCGGTGGCCACCATCCTCAAGGAGGAGCGGGGCGCCCCGCCTCGGCCCGGGGCGTCGGCGGTGGCCGCCCTCGACGGGACCTTCACCCTCGAGGTGGACGACCCCCGGTTCTCGGGTTGGGGCTGGCGGGCACCCCAGCGCCTGGAGCTCGGCGGCGTGCGTTGGACCGGCCCGGCTCGCGAGGCGTGGATCGAGGTCCCCTACCGGCTGGCCGCCGGGTGCCGCATCGAGATGCTCGTGGTGGCGGCCATGAGCAGCGAGATCCTCGACAACCTGTCCCTCGAGGTCAACCGCTCGCCCGTGGTGCTGGAGCGGTCGCCCCACCAACACGGGCTGGTGTTCAGCGGCGTCCTGCCCGCCGACTACCAGTCGGAGCGGCCCTACACCCGACTGATCGTGCGCACGGTGGACACCATCCCCTGGAATACCCTGCACCCCGAGAGCTGGGACGACACCGAGCTGGGCGTGGCCGTCTCCTGGCTGCAGGTCAGCGCGCCCTGACGGTCCGGTCCTCCCCGGCGATCTGGAGCACCGCCTCCACCAGGTCGTCCACCGTCGCCAGCCGGCCCGCTCCCCCGCCGCTCGCCGCCCCGTCGTCGGCGCCGGCCGGGGGGACGACCCACGTGGGAGGCAACCGGGCGTAGGGCCCGGCATCCACCTCCAGGGCCCGGCGGGCCCGGTCGGAGGCCACGACGGACCCCCGGGACTTGCCCGCCAGCTCCCCGACCATCAGCGTCCCGGTCCGCTCGTAGGCCTCGGGCCGGGCCCAGTCGTCGCTGGCCAGCAGGTGCTCGGGCGCCCGCTCCCGGTACTGGTGGCGGACCGTGTTGGTCATGAACTCCCGCCCGCCGTCGTCGAGGAACCGGGCCCGGGCGAACTCCAGGTGGAGGTCGGCCAGGGCCAGCTCGTGGAACCACACGATCCCCGGGTAGCACAGGGCCAGCTCGAAGGTGCGGTCGTGGTCCCTCCCGGACGCCAGCGTGTAGAAGATGGCGTCGTAGCCGTAGGGGCTGAGGACGGTGCCGAAGGCGGCGGGGGGGAAGATGCGGTGGCGGCGGGCGGCGGGGGCGGTTCCCGACGCCCCGTCGGCCACGCAGTCGAGGTGGCAGCGGTCGGCCAGGCGCTCCACCAGGGCCTGGTTGCGCGTGGCGGTGACGGTTGCGGTGGGCGGCAGGGGGCCCACCAGGGCGATGCGCAGCGGAGGCCGCCGCCGGCGTCGGGGGCGGGGAGGATCCAGGCGCCCGTAGGCGTCGACCGCCCGGTGGGCCACCCGCTCCCACGTGTGGTGGCGGCTGGCCCAGACGCCCGCTCCCCGCAACGACGTGCGGAACGCCCCGTCCACCAGCGCCCGCTCCAGGACGTCGGCGAACTGGGCGCCGTCGACGGGGTCGAAGGTGGCGTCGGGGAAGCGCAGGATCTCGGGCATGGCCGACGTGTTCGACGTGATGGTGGGGCAGCCGCACCGGGCCGCCTCCAGGGCCGGGAGCCCGAACCCCTCGTAAAGCGACGGGTACACGAACACCGCGGCCGACTGGTACAGGGCGCGGAGGACGGCGTCGGGGACGAACCCGCTCAGCACCAGCTCCCCGTCGGCCAGCCCGTGATCGGCGCCGATGCGCAGCCAGCGCGCCCGGTCGTCGTCCGACAGCTGGCACGTCACCACCAGCTGGTGGGCCCGCCGGGTGGCCGGGGACAGGGCGGCGAAGGCGGCGATGAGGCCCTCGGTGTTCTTCCTGAGGTCCATGCCGAACACGCCTGTCACCCCCAGCACGAACGGGCGGGTGACGGCCGGGAGGGCGGCGGCCACCAGCTGGCGGGGGCGCTCGCCCCGTGCCGGGAGCTGGAAGAACTCTGAGCACCCGGTGCCCACGTTGACCACCCGGTCGGCGTCGAGGCCCATGAGCTCCAGGACGTCGGTGCGGGTGGACTCGGAGATGGTGAACACCAGGTCGGCGCTACGCACCAGGTTGCGACGCAGCTCGTAGAGCCGGGCGAACTGCGACCCGGGCTCGAACACCTTCCGCCGCTCGGGGATCACGTCGTACACCGTGCACACGAGGGGGACGTCGCCCCGCAGGGCGTGCGGCGGCAGGGCGGCTTGCACCGGCCGGTTGCCCTCCAGGATGGACATCACGTGGTAGGCGATGGGGCCGGCGTCGGCCAGGGCCCCCACGTGGCGGGCGGTGTTCCAGCACAGCTGGGGGGCGGCGGCCAGGTCGGGGTGCAGGGTGCGGGGCACCGGCAGGGTGGGGTTCATGGCCAGGCCGACCACCGGCGCCCCCGCCCGCAGCAGGGCGCGGGAGAAGTCGCTCGTCCAGCGGGGGATGCCGCGCTCGGAGAAGCGCACGCTCTGGACGGTCTGGATGTCGACCACCAGTCCGAGGGAGGTCCTCGCGCCTCCCGGCCCGTCGCTCACGCCGGCGAGGCTCGGAGCACTCCGACGGCCGCGTCCGCCGCCCCCGGGGCGCCCTCCGCCGGGCCGTCGACCGCCGGGCCGTGGCCGGCCGGTGCCCACGTACCCCGCGGCCGGCAGACCACCACCTGGCGGTCGTGCACCGACCACCCCGCCAGAGCCTTCTCCAGGGTCGCCAGCGGGCCGTCGTCGGGGTCGGCGGCGCCGACGGGGTCCACGGCCACGCTCACGACCAGCTCACCGCCGGCCCGCAGGGCGGCGCGCACCCGGTCGAGGGTCGCCGCATCAAGTGCGCCCGCGTCCCACACCACGCAGTCGAACCCGCCACCGTCCTCCGCCGCCGGGAGGTCACCGTCGGCGACGTCGGCCTCCGTGGCCCGGTGGCCCATCGACGCCAGGGCGGCGGCCGACAGGCCTGCGCCCGGGCCGGCGACGTCGGCCAGGCGGAGCACGCGCGAGCCCGGTGCCAGGCGCCCCAGCGCCGCCCCCAGCGGCCCCAGGCGCCCGGCGCCGGGGGCGAGAGCGGCCACCGACCCCACCACGTCGCGCAGCTCGCCGGTGTTTACCTCCAGCAGGCGCTGCATGCCGAGGCTGATCTCCGACATGGTCTCCACGTCGATGGCCACCCGGGCGTAGAGGTGGCCGACGATCTGGTCCACGTGGGTGTGCAGGTCCTCGAAGCGCCGGTCGAGGTACCGGGGCAGGGGGCCGGCGACGGCCCGCAGGGCCCGCTTGGCCCGTTGCCGACCGGCGGCCCGCAGGCGCGCCAGCCCGCCTCCGGCCGGCCCCGGGGGCGGCGCCGGCGTCACCGGGTCACCCGGCGACGGCCGGGAGGCGGGGCGTCGGCCATCGGCGTCACCCTACCGGGGTGGGGCTGCGCCGGCGGCGGCCGCGGCGGCCGCCGCCGCTCCCGCCGCCGCCCGCGAGAGCGCCATCCGGGCGTCGGCCACCACCTCGGCCTCCATGGCCGGAGAAGGCCGGGCCCAGTCGTTGGCGGCCCCCTCGTAGGAGGCACCCTTGCGCAGGGTGAGGTGCACGGATCCGAAGACGTAGCCCTCCTGGCGGAGTGCCAAGTGAGGGAACGTCCAGGCCGTCCATCCCTTCGGGTTCTTGCGGCCGAGCGCCCCACCCACCACCGCGGCGTGCTCGGCCAGCGCCGTGCCCAGGTCCTGGACGGTGGCCAGGGTGGGCGCCGAAGCCGACACCGCCAGCTCGTCCACCGGCTCCAGCCCGCTGGCGGCCACGATGTAGCGCTCGAGGTCGTCGGCCGAGAAGAGCAGCGTCCGGTTGCTCCAACCCCGGCCTCGGGGGCCGCCCAGCCACAGCTCGGTGGACAGGGCGAGCACTCCGCCCGGCTTGAGCACCCGCCCCATCTCGTAGGCGGCGGCGGCCACCGCCTCCAGGCTCCCGAAGTGCTCGATGGAGCCGGAGGAGAAGACGCCGTCGAACGACTCGTCCGGGTACCGCAGGCGGCGGGCGTCCATGTGTTGGGCCACCAGGCGGTCGGGGGCGAAGGGGGCGGGCGCCGCCTCGGCCGGGTCCACCAGCATGGACAGCGGCGCGAGGGGCCGCCACGGCCCGGGGTCCAGGTAGCGGTCGGTGACGAAGACCCGGGCCACCGAGGTGGTGAGGTGGAAGGCGGTGTCCTCGGCCCCCGCCGCCACCCCGAGGATGTCGGCGCCCTGGTGGACGGCGCCCCACGCCCGCAGGGCGCGGACGGCCATCGCCACCTCCCAGTCCTTGCGGTGCTCACCTCCAGCCGGGAAGTCGGGGCCGAAGGCATCGGTCTTGTAGGCGCACACCTCGCGGATGACGTCGGCCAGCTCGGGATCGGCGAAGTCCTCGAGCTCGCACGCCTTGTTGAACCCCAGCCGGGAGGCCGGCGGCCCGGGACCGCCCGCCGGCGGCCGGGTCGCCACGCCTCGCGCCACCCCGATGCGGGCCACCGCCAGCCCGCCCACGAGCCGGTCGTCGTACTCGGGCCCGAAGGCCCCGAGCGACGCCGTGTGGGGCACTGCCAGCTCCACCCGCAGCGGGGCCCGCGCCGACAGGTCGACGGTGGCCGAGAGGACCGTGGCCAGTCCGTCCACCCGGCGGGAGGTGGCCACCGGCTCGCCGTCCACGGACACCTCGATGGCATCCAGCAGGGACAGGTCGGCGGCCGACACCACCCAGACCTCCAGGCGGGCGGGGCCGGCGCCGGCCACCGGCAGGTCCACGACCGACCGGCAGTCGGGCCCCGTCCAGCGGTACCAGCCCACCCGGGGGTCGAACGCCCGCTCGTGCCAGCCGGTCCCGGTGGCCGGTCCCGCCCAGTCGAGCACGTAGGGCAGCGCCGCCGGGCGCGTCCGGCGGGGCGAGGCCGCCGGCGGGGCGTCGCCCATGGCCCCGGCCAGCCGGCGGAGCGCAATGCGGTGCAGCTCGGCGTCCACCTGGTTCAGCTCGTCGGCCAGGCGGCGGTCGGCGGGCGCCAGGTCGGACGCCGCGACCCGCGACCGGGAGACGTTGCGGCGCCCGGGGGGGGCTCCCGGCGGCCAGCCCATCAGCCGCCGCACGGCGTCGAGCGTGTCCGGCAGGCGCTCGGTGACCCCCACCACGTCCATGCGTTCCAGGGTGGCGCCCGCCCGGGCCAGGAGTTCGTCGTCGGTGAGGTCGAGTGACCTCAGCGCCGCCGTCCGCTTCCAGACCTCGATGCCTTCGGGGCTAGGGATGGGGGCCCACGCCATGTCGCCCGGCGGCGGGGCGGCCGCCAGCCACCGGGCCTGCCAGTTGGAGGCCAGCAGCCGGCAGCCGGGGTCGCGCAGGAAGTCGGGGACGCCGAACCCGGGCGAGCGCACTGTGTCGTGCAAGGGGTGCCACGGCTGCTCGCCGACGTAGGCCAGCATCGAGAGCACCATCTCGATGGGCTCGCGCACGATCGTGAAGCCCCGGACGAGCCAGTCCAGCCGGTCGGGCAGCACCACCCCGAAGTGGCCCCGGAACAGCCGGAACGGCGCCAGGTCCAACGGTCCGAAGAAGGCCAGCTGGCACAGCAGCTGGCCCGGGAAGATGTCGGCCACCGGGTAGTGGGCGTCGAGCTCGGCCATGACCGACGTGCCGGCGGTGCGGGGGATGTGGAGGAAGTACAGCGGTGGCTCGGGAGCGAGCCCGTCATCCGGCACGGGCGTCACCCTACCGGCGCCCCGGGGGGGGCTCCCGGCCGGTGACTGCTAGCTTGGCCCCCCGTGGCTGTGACGCCCCTACCGGAGTTGACGCCGCCGCGCCAGGTCCGCCAATCCACGCCCCGGCCCCGGCGGGGGCCCGGGAGTGACCGGGCCCGGGCGCGAGAGCTGCTGGCCAACCTGGTGCGGCGGGACCTCAAGGTCCGCCACCGGGGCACCATCCTCGGGATGCTGTGGTCGCTGACCACGCCGCTGCTGCTGGTGGGGCTGTACTACTTCATCTTCAAGATCGTGTTCCGAACGTCCCCCGCCCTCGACGCCCCCCGCCCCGACCACCAGAACGTGCCGTTCGCGGTCTACTTCTTCGCCGGCCTCACCCTGTGGAACCTGTTCGGCAACTCGGTGGCCGCCTCCACCATGAGCGTGGTGGGGTCGGGCTACCTGCTCAACAAGGTCTACTTCCCGCGCTCGATCCTCCCCCTCAGCGTCGTGCTCTCCAGCCTGGTGACGTTCGGGTTCGAGACGGCCGTGCTCCTCGTGGTGGTGGTGGTCGTGCTCGGGGTGCCCACCCTGCAGCTCCTATGGATCCCAGTCATCGTGGCCGTCGTCTGCCTGCTGGCCTACGGGCTGGCCCTGTTCCTGGCCACCGTCACCGTGTTCCTGCGCGACGTCGCCCACTTCATCGGCGTGCTCATGCAGCTCTGGTTCTGGGGCACCCCGGTCATCTACTCCCTGCAGTTCGTGGCCCACCGGCCAACGGTCCACCGCATCCTCGAGCTGAACCCGGTGACGGGGCCACTGGTGTCGTTCCGGAACGTCGTGGTCCTGGACCGCCCGCCGGACCTGCACCTGCTCGCCTACTCCCTCGGCTGCGCGGCCGTGGGGCTGGTCATCGGTGGCTTGTGCTTCAACCGGTGGCAGCCCCTGTTCTCGGAGATCGTCTGATGGGCGATGTGGTCATCACCTGCGAGGGGGTCTGGAAGAGCTACCGCATCTACAACCAGCGGTCGCACACGTTGAAGGAGAAGGTGGTCCGGGGCCACTGGAGCCGCTACGAGGAGTTCTGGGCCCTGCGGGGTGTCGACATCGAGGTCCAGGCGGGCACGACCACGGGCATCATCGGGGCCAACGGCTCGGGGAAGTCCACCCTCCTCAAGACGATGGCCCGCATCCACACGCCCAACCGGGGCCGGGTCTCGGTGGACGGCAGCGTCTCTCCCCTGCTCGAGCTGGGCACCGGCTTCCATCCCGAGCTCACGGGCAGGGAGAACCTCTACCTGGGCGGCTCGGTGCTGGGCCAGAGCCGGCGGGACATCACCCGCCGGATGACCGACATCGTGGACTTCGCCGACATCGGCGCCTTCATCGACTCGCCGGTCAAGAACTACTCCAGCGGCATGTACGCCCGTCTGGCCTTCGCGCTGGCCATCAACGTGGACGCCGACATCCTCCTGGTCGACGAGGTGCTGGCGGTCGGGGACGAGGGCTTCCAGATGCGGTGCTACGAGCGCATCGCCGCCCTGCGGGCTGAGGGGCGCACCATCGTCCTCGTCTCCCACGGGCTGGAGGCCATCCGCAGCCTGTGCGAGGAGGCGGCCTGGATCGACAAGGGGGTGGTCCGGGAGGCCGGGCGGTCCCACGACGTGATCGCCGCCTACCTGGCCCACGTCCACGGTTCGGCGGCCAACGGCGACAGCTCCTCGGGCGGTGGACAGCGCTTCGGCACGGGCGAGGCCAGCGTGACCGACGTGACCTTCATCGGGCCCGACGGGACCGCGACCGCGGTGTTCCGCACCGGCGAGCCGCTGACGATGCGGGTCCGCTACGAGGTGCAGGAGGAGCTCGACGAGCTGTCCTGCGCGGTCGCCGTCTACCGGGCGGAGACGATGGCCTACGTGTTCGGCCAGAGCACCAAGGCGGTGGGAGTGCCCCTGCCCGGCAGCGGCCACGGGGTGGTGGAGCTGACGGTGCCAGACCTGCCCCTGCTACAGGGCAACTACGTCGTCACCCTGGCCCTGCACCACCGGACGACCAAGGCCATCTACGACTTCCACGACCGCCGCTACTCGTTCATCGTGTTCCGCAACGCCGACTTCCCCGAGGAGGCCGGCGTCGTGCACGTGGACAGCGAGTGGAGGGCATCCCCCGACACCGGATCCACGCTCGAGGCCGCCGGTGCCCGACGACGCCCCGCCTAGCACGCTCCCCACGTCACCGCCCGACGGCTCGCCAGCGCCGGCCACCGCCCCCGACGGGGCGCCCGTCCCCGGCACCGGCGTCGACCCGGGCACCGGGCAGAAGCGCACCATCGTCCCGGTGGTCGACGGCTTCCGGGGCATCTCCGCCCTGCTCATCCTGCTGTACCACGCCTTCTACTACGCCGGGCAGCCGGTCCTGGGCGGAGGGTCGCTGCGTTCCCTGGTGGGCGGCGGCTACGTCGCCGTCGACTTCTTCTTCGTGATCAGCGGGTTCGTCCTCTTCCTGCCCACCGCCCTGAGCGGGGGGAACTTCGGCCCTGTCCGCCCCTACGCCATCCGGCGGATCGCACGCATCGTGCCCGCTTACTACGTGTTCCTCTTCGCCGTGGTGGTCCTGCACCGCTGGCTGAGCGCGGTGCCGACGCCGTTGCCCGTCACCTCGGCTCGGGGCACGTTCTCGGCGCTGCTTCATGTGGCCTTCTTCCAGCACAACATCGGGCTGCTGGTGTTCCTGAAGGGCGCCGGCATCATGCCCGAGGGCTTTGGCGTGCTCACCGTGGTCTGGACACTGAACCTCGAAGCGCTGTTCTACCTGTGCCTGCCCCTGGTGGCGGGCTGGTACTACCGCCACCCGTTCGTGGGCTTCGTGGTCGCGCTGGCGGTCACGGTCACGTGGCGGATGGGGGCCACCCACACGGCCACGTCCCTGGCCTGGCTGGGAGCCGGGAGCTGGGCCCCGGCCAAGCTGTACACCGTCTCCGTCATCCTCGTGACCCAGATGCCGAACTACGTCGTCAACTTCGCGGCGGGGATGACGGCGGCCTGGCTGTTCGCGTGGCTCCGCCCCCGTTGGACCGCCCGCGCCGCGGCGCGCGTGGGGCTGCCCGTCCAGGTCCTGAGCTTCGTGGCCCTGGTCCTGCTCGTCCGCCACGAGGGCCACAACGCCCTCACCCATCTCACCGCCTACTACATCTGGACCCGCTCGACGCCCATCGCCCTGGTGTTCGCGGTGCTGGTCCTGTCCACGTCGTTCAGCGTCCGCTGGGCCCAATGGCCGGTGTCCAACCCGGTGTCCCGGTGGCTGGGCGACGTGAGCTACGGCATCTACCTGGCCCACATCATCGTCATCGGCTTCGCCGTCACCACTCTCGGGATCGTTCCCACCCACGGCAGCACCGTGATGCGCTCCCTCATGGCGGTGACCCTGCCGGCAACGTTGGTACTGGCCTGGTTGTCCTGGACGTTCGTGGAACAGCCGGCCCGGGCATGGGCCCGCCGGCGCACCCGCCGCCCCCGGGCGCTGCCGGTCGCCGCCCCGGCGGCGTCCGCCTGATCGCCCGGAGGCACGCGCCTCCGAGGTGTTCCGGGCCGCCGGGGGCCGGCGGCCGCATCCGCTCGCTCGCTCGCGCCAGCCGGTTACCATACGGGCCGACTAGCGCAGCGGGAGGAGCTGGCATGCGGAGCCGGGTGATGCGGGCGTTGGCCGTGGCGGTCGTGCTCGCCGGGTCGGTGGCACTGGGAGTGCCGGCAGCCACCGCTCAGACGGGTCCGCCGCCCGGCCTGTGCACCGTCACCAGCGGGACGCTGCAGGACGGTGGCACCCATCAGGTCGGGGACACGGTCGTGATCCGCCTGGCGCCGACCTGCGGCTTCACGCCGGGCGACGTGGTGGCCGTGGCCGTCAACAACCAGGCCGTGGGCTTCAAGTCGGCGGACAGCGCCGGCACCGTCGCCGTGCGCATCAAGATCCAGTCCGCCAGCCAGCTTCTCGTGGAGGACCCCGTCTCGGTGCCCGCGGTGTGCGGGACCAACAGCGTGGTGGGCACCGGGTTCTCGACCGCGGCGGCGGCCGCCGTCACCCAGACCACCACCTTCGCCCTGGTCTGCCCGACCACCGCCCCGGTGGCCACCGCCACCGGGAAGCTGGCCTTCACCGGCGCCAACCTGCTGCGCTGGACGGCTTTCGGCGCCGCCGCCCTGGTGCTCGGGACGCTGCTGGTCCTGAGCGTCCGCCGGCGCCGCGACCGGTTCGGGATCTGATCCTCCTCCGAGTGCCGATCGGCCCGACCGGGAGGCGCCGGGCGGGCTGAGGGGGCGCGGCCCTCGGGTCGCGGTGGCGGTGGCGGTGGGTGCCGTCGTCCTGGCGGTGGTGGCGGTCGGTGGCTTCTCGGGCTGGTGGGCCTCGGGGTCGCCCGTTCTCGACGGCCAGGGCGCCGCCCTGTGGGTGCGCATCGCCCTTCGCCACTGGTCGGCGGCCTCGGGCGGCCTGTCGGGTTGGGTACCCGAGCTGTGGTCGGGGACGCCGGCGTGGGCGCTGGTCCCCGCTCTGCCGGTGGTCTCGCTGGCGCCGCTGGCGGCCATGGTGGGGGCGGACGGGGCGGTGAAGGCGGCGTCGCTGGCCGCCCAGGTGGTCGGGGCCCTCGGGACGATGGTGCTGGCCCGCTCCCTGTGGCGCTCGCTCCCGGCCGCTGCGCTGGCCGGCCTCGTCTACGCCTTGCACCCGCTGATGGTGGCCGGCGTGGCCCTGGCCGGGCTGCAGCCGTCGGCGGCGGTGATGGGAGGAACGCCGTGGCTGGTCTGGGCCGTCGTCGGGGCCCTGAACGGCCGGGGCCGGCGCTGGGTTGCGGGAGCCGGGCTGCTGGGTGGCTTGGCCGTGCTCGAGCAGCCCGAGCACGCCTACGGCCTGGTCCTGGTGTGCGGCCTGCTGGTGGTGGCCCACCTGGTGGGGCCAGCGGCCCGGGCCGCCGGCCGGTGCCGCCAGGTGATGGGGCGGGCAGGGGCGGTGGCGGCGGTGAGCCTGGCCGTGACCGCCACCTGGCTGGCGCCCTTCCTGGCCCTCCACCGGTCGTTCGTGCTCAGTCCGCCCCAGCTGGCCCGGGCCAGCCTCGTCACCGACATGGGTGGCCGCCTGGGCCGCGACCCCGGCCTGTTCCTCGTGCGGGCCGCCGGCCTGGCCGGCGTCGCCACCAACCGCTCGGTGGACACGTTCGCGGCCGGCGGCTTCTACCTGGGCGCGGTGTGCCTGGCGCTGGTGGCGGTGACCCTCGTTCTCCTGGCCCGACGCCCGGCTCCCGAGCCGGTGCTGCCCACCCTGGTCCTGGCGTCGGCCGTCGCCCTGTGGACCTCGACCGGCGGGGTGGCCCTCGCCTCCGGCGGCCTGCGGGCCTGGGGGGCGATCCCCTTCCTGGCCCTGGGCCTGGGCGGCGGCCTGGCGGCGGGCGGATTCCTGCGGGGCCTGGGCCTGGGCCGGCGCGCCGCGACAGGGGCGGCCCTGGTGGCGGCGGTGGCGCTGGGCGCCCTCCCCTACGTCGCCCCGGTCCTGGACCTGCGCCGGGTGCTGCCGCTGCTCGACACCGTGCGGTTCCCGCGCCTGTACCCGGTGGCCCTGGTGGGGCTGGCCCTGGGCACGGCCTACCCGGTGGCCCGCCTGGGGGCCTGGGCCTCGGCCCGCACCGCCGCCCACCTCCCCGCCGGCGGCCTGATCCCGGGCGCCACAGGCGTGGGCGGGCGGCTCGACCCCGGGCGCCTGCTGGGCGTGGCTGCGGCGGTGGCGGTGGCCGGCGCCTTCCTGGTGGACGTCCACCCCTACCGCAGCTTCTACCGCCTCCGCCGCCCGACTCTCGACGCCACCTACCGCCAGGCGGCCGGCGTCCTCGGCCCGCGCGCCGCCACCCGGGTGGCCTCCAGCGTCGACCCGTCCAGCGTGGATCCCCTCCTGGCCGCCGGCCGGCAGCTGTCCACCGGATGGCCTTACCCGGTGGCGTCCCGGGACGTGTGGCGGCTCACCTTCGAGGCGGAGTACGCCAGCCCGCCCGGGTGGCGGGACCGGGCGCTGGCCCTCTCGTCCACCGCCGCCCTGCTCACCGAGCCGCGGCCCGGGACCGCCGACGTGGCCGTCGAGTCGTTTCCCGGCACGCTCCCGCTGGTGCGGGCCGACGAGCGCGCGGTGGTCGTCGGGGACCGGGCCGTGGCCCCCGAGCTGGCCGTGGACCTGGCCGGCCGAGGCGTGGCCGTCGTGCGGGGCCCCGACCCGGGCGTGCCCGGTGCCATGCTCCCGGCGGACGCCTGCGGGTCGGGCGACGGGCTGGCGCCGACCCAGGGGCCGGCCCTGGACCGCCAGGTGGCGGCCGCCTGCGCCCTCCACCGCTGGGTGGGCGAGCGGGCCGGGTTCTCGTCGGTGGCGCTCGGGCCCGGGGCGGGCGGGGTGCTGGCGGTTCCCGTCGGGGGGCTGACGGGGATCGGCGTGTGGCTCGACCGCCCCGCCGGCGACACCGAGCTGGCCGTGCGCCAGGTAACCGACGACGCCGGCGTGTACGGCCCGGAGGTGGCCCGCACGAGGTCCACAGGGACCGACGCCGACGGCATGGCCCGGTTCCCCGTCGCCAGCCTGGAGCCCGGGACCAGCTACCTGGTGGAGCTGACCTGCGGCGGGTGCCCGACCGCCGCCGCGCCCCGCATGATGGTGGCCGACGCCACCCGGGGCCCGGGGGACCTGGTGGTGGCGGGCGCCGTCGACCGCCACCGGGTGGCGGCCCTGGGCCTGGAGTACGAGGACGTCGCCCCCGCCCCCCGCCCCACCACGGTCGTGACCGCCACCCGCCCGGGCCCGGGCCGGTGGGGACTGCGGTCCACCGGCTCCCAGCCCGCGGTCCTGGTGGTGGCCGACGCCTGGTTCCCGGGCTGGCGGGCCACCGTGGACGGCCATCGGGCGCCCGTCCTGGAGGCCGACGGGGCGTTCCTGGGGGTGGCGGTGGGACCGGGCGCCCACCGGGTGACTCTCACCTGGCGGGGCCCTCGCGCCCTGTCGCTGGCCGCCGACGGGACCAGCGCAGTGGCCGTGGCCGCCGCCCTGGTGGCGGTGGCGGTACCCCGCCGCCGGCCCCGGGGCTCCCGCCGGGCCTCAGCCGGCGGCTGACGCTCCCGCCGCCACCGTCGCCGCCATCGGTCGCCGCTGTCGGTGCCAGGTGCGGCCAACCCGCGGCGTCGCCCCCGGCCGGTCCGGCGGTCGGGCGGCGACGCCGGTGGGGCCAGGCCAGCACCAGGGCGCAGACCACCAGCGTGGCCACGCTCACCGCCCGGCCCACGGCGGCCGAGGCCGGGCCCTGGTAGGCCAGGGTCACGTGGTGGTGTCCGGGCCCGACGGCCACCCCGAGAAAGGCGCCGTCGGCCTCCAAGACGGTGGCCGGGCGGCCGTCGACCCGGGCCGTCCACCCGGGGAACCAGGCGTCGGCCACCACCAGCAGGGACGGCCGGGGCCCGGAGGAGTCCAGGGTCCAGCGCCCGGGCCCGGTGCTGGTGGCTGTCAGCCCCACCGCCGGCGCCGGTGCCGGCGACAAGTGGTCGTACAACGGCGTGAAGCCCGCCACCCGACCGCCAGGGAGGGCGCCGGCCAGCACCAGGTCGCCGGGACCCCGCTCGGCGTCCGTGACCACCAGTCGAGGCGACTGCCCGGGCGAGCACACCGGGCACGACACGGTGAACACGTACCGGCGGCCGGGTTCGGTCAGGGCGGGGTCCAACGGGAACACGGCCATGCCGTTGTCGTCCAGGCCGGCCACCGTGGCGGTGGCCACCACCCGGCCCGGTGTGCGCCCGTCGTCGGCCAGGGTCCGCAGCACCAGCTGGCTGGCGCGGGGGTCGCGGTCGAGCCACACCGACAGGCCCCGTAGCGGCTGCAGTTCGGTGCGGAAGACGGCGCCCGCGCCCTGGTCGGTGCTCGCCGTGCCGATGCCGTCGAACAAGCCGGCCCACTGGTGGATGGCGCAGGCGGTGGCCACCTGGCTGTTGATGGCCCCGTCGCCGGTGGCGGTGGCCTCGGTGCCGGCTCGGCACAAGGTGGTTGCCGGCGCCACGGCCCGGGTGGCGTCGCCCAGGGACCGGGCGTCGGCCTGGCCGCCGACGACCACGCCGATCCCCCGCTGGGAGAGGGCCACTGCCAGCTCGGGCGCCACCGCCCCGTCCCGCACGACCACCGCCTGCTCGTAGGCCCGGGCCAGGGGCAGGGCCTTGGCGTTGCGATCGAGGGTCACGCCGTCCACCACCGTCGATGCGGGGGACGACTGCGACGGGTGCTCGAGGGCCAGGTAGGCGGTGCCCGACAGCCCGAGGGCGGCGTCGCGAAAGCCCGGGGGCGTGGCCGCCAGGGCCTCGAACGTGAGGCGCCACACGTCCTTGGAGGCCACCGGGTGGGGCCAGCCGACCGTCACCTCGTGGCCAGTGCTGAGCATCCCGTTGACCGAGGACGGGTCGAGTGACCCGGCGATCCGGAAGTTGCCGCCGGCGGCGGCCAGGCTGGCCGACGCCTGGCGGTAGGCGGCGCCCGACGGCGGCGGGTGGACGCGGTAGAAGCTCCGATACGGGGAGGCGTCCACCAGGAACGCTCCGGCCACGGCCAGGGCGACGGCCAGGGTGAGGCGTCCGGCCAGCGACGGCGCCCGGCGCCCGGCCCACTCCCGCAGCACGGTGAGGGGGTAGGCGGTACCCAGGGCCAGCCCCAGGACGGCGATCGGGTACAGCCGCGGGAAGCGGACGCTTCTCAGCAGCGGCACCACCCGCTGGAGCGTCAGGAACGGGGCGACGTACGGGGCGGCCACCAGCAGCCCCGCCACGACCACGCCTGCCATCACCGCCACCCGGCGGCGACGCGACCGCCCCAGCAGCGCCCCGGCCAGCACCCCGCACACAGCCCCCATCATGAGGAAGGCCACCAGGCCGCCCGAGGCCAGGGCGCTGGCCGACAGAGGCACGCCGCCGGTGGACGTCCACAGGGCCAGGACCGACGCCAGGAGGATGGCGGTCAGGTACCCGTCCCGGTCCCGGCGGGCGGCCACTACGACGGTGACCAGCGTGAGGGCCACGCACACCCAGCCGAGGTAGAACCCGCCGGCCTTGAGGAAGTCCACCCGGGCGAAGTCCACCGACCCCGACAGGCGGGCGGCCCGGGTGAGGAAGAGGCTCGGCGCGTGGCCCACGGTGGAGCCGACGCCCTCCACCAGGCTCTGGCGGGCCACCGTGGGCGGGGTGAGAACGAACGACGTGCTGAGGCTGAGGAACGGGAACAGCCAGTAGGCGGCCACCCCTCCGGCGACCACGCCCATGGCCATCGTCCGCCCGGCCACCGCGCGCCACCGCCCGGGACGGCGGTGTTGGCCGGTGAGCTCCACGACCAGGATGCAGGCGGCCAGCACCACCAGGCCGTACACGTGCTCGGGCTGCTCCAGGAGGGCGAAGCCGGCCAGGATGCCGGTGAGCACCACCCACCGCCGACCGGCGGCGCCCATGGCCTGGCGGAAGCACCACACCAGCCACGGGGTGGCGGCCATGACCCACACCGACGGCTGGTGGCCGGCCAGAGCCACGTGGGAGACCAGCAGCGGGTGCAGGGCATAGACGAAGCCGGCCACCACCGCGGCCACGGTGTTGCGCCACAAGGCCCTCGCCAACACGATGACGCCCCAGGCACCCACCACCTGGGCGGCCAGGGCGGCCAGCTTGACCGCCTCCTCGGGCCCGACCAGTATCCCGATGGGCAGCACCGACAGGACGGGGAACGTGGGCGCCAGAGCCCATGCCGGTGTGCCCGCCCACAGGTTGGGGATCCAGTAGGGCACACCGCCGTGCCACCAGTGGTCGAGGGCGATGCGAACCCACAACGACGCCCCCGGGCCGTCGAGCACCAGCCGGCCGCCCGCCCATCCGCCCGAGAAGGCCACCACCGCCGCCGCCACCGCCGCGCAGCCCAGGCCGACCCCGTGGCGGGCGGCCGCCGGCCACCTCGCCACGCCGTCCCTGGCCGCCCGCCGGAGCCACCCGGGCGCGGTGGGAGGCGGGGCCCGGCGGCCAGCCCCCTCCGGCTCGGGCCCGTGGGGCGGTTCGGGGGCCGGGGGCGCCGCCCGGCCCGGGGCGCCGGCGCCCGGCGTACGTCTCACGGTGCTGGTCGTCGGCCCTCCCGGCGGGGTGGGAACGGCGTTGGGGGAGCGGCCGGCCCCGTGGCCGGCGAGGGTACCACCGGCCCGCCGTTCCGCTACGGCGCCCGGGCCACGCACTCAAGGCCAGGTGGGCCTGCAACCACGGGTTGAGGTCGGCGTGGCGCCGATGCCGGCCACCGCGGCGTCAGCCACGCCCGGGTCCCGGCCGTCTGGACGCCCCTGGACGGCGAGGGCGAGGGCGGCGGCGGCGGCCCCTACGGGCGACGGCGGCGGCCGACGGGGCCGGCCCTCTCCGTCCCGCCGGGGGCAGGCGCCCGACGGCTGCGGCCCGGCCACAGGCTGAAGGCCAGCCCCACCGCCGCGGCACCGCCGGTGGCCGCCCCGATCCACCACGGGCGGGGCGCCGGGGACGCGCTGTGCACCACCCGGAGGCGCCCCAGGGGTACCAGCGTGGTCGTGGGGGCGGTGGTCGTGGGGGCGGTTCTGGACGTGGAGGTGCGCGCCACGCTGATGGTGGTGGTGGCCCGGCGCGAGGCGGCGGCCGGGGCGGCGGGCACCACCACTGCCACCATGAAGGCCCCCGTCAAGAGGAGCACCACCACCAGCGCGGCCACCAGGGTGGCACCGGGGATGGGTGACGGGGCGCGGGCGGCGGGCATCAGCGGTGGCGGGGCACTGGCGGCAGGGGGCCCGAGACTATGCTGCCCGCCCGACGCGCACTGGGGAGCCAGGTGGACCACTACCAAGGCCGGCACCGCCCGGCGCCGCGGCGGTGAACCGGCGGAGCGTGCCCGGAGCGCCCGAGTGGGCGGCGGCCGTCCTCGCCACCGCGCCCGCGCCGGTCCCGATCCCCGACTGCCCCGCCGGCACCGGCGTGGTCGGAGTGGTGGTGCCCACCCACAACGACGGGCCCAACATCGGGCGGCTCCTGTCCCTCCTGCTGGCCGAGCCGTGTGTCGGCGACGTGGTGGTGGTGGCCAGCGGGTGTGACGACGAGACCGTCCCCACGGTGCGGGAGCTGGCGGCCGGCCACGAGGGCAGGGTCCGCCTGTACGTGGAGGCCGAGCGCTCCGGCAAGGCGGCGGCAATGAACTTCGGGCTGGGTGAGGTCGGCCTCCCGTACGCCCTGGTGGTATCCGGCGACGTGCTCCCCGGCGACGGTTCGGTGCAGCGCCTGGTGGACGCCCTGTCCGAGCCCGGCGTCGGCATGGCCGGGGGGCGGCCGGTGCCGGTGAACCCGCCTACCACCGCCGTCGGCCACGCCGCCCACCTGCTGTGGCGGCTCCACCACCGCCTGGCCCTGCGCCAGCCCAAGCTCGGGGAGATGGTGGCGCTGCGGTCGGAGGCGGTGGTGTCCCTGCCCCGCACGTCGGTGGACGAGGCCTGCTTCCAGGCCCTGCTGGAGGCGGGCGGCTGGCGGTCGGTGTACGTGCCCGAGGCGGTCATCCTCAACCGGGGCCCGGGGACGGCGGCCGACTTCGTCAAGCAGCGTCGCCAGGTCCACACCGGCCACCTCTGGCTCCGCCACCGCCAGCACTACACGGTGCCGTCGCTGCACCCCCTGCTGCTGGCCGCCGAGCTGTGGAACGACCTGCGCGACGAGGCCCAGTGGCGCGAACCCCGCCGGGTAGCGTGGACCGTCGCCACCGTCGCCATGGAGGCCTGCGCCCGCACGCTCGCCCGCGCCGACTACGTGCGGGGGAGGGAGAACCATGTCTGGGAGATGGTCACGAGCACCAAGGGCCCGACGCTTGTCGCGGACGGCCTGGGCGCTGGCCACCGCTAGCTCCTGGCGGGCCCGGGGCTGGCCCCGCCTGCTCCCGGTCAACGTTGTGGTGAGCACCAACTTCCGGTGCAACTTCCGCTGTGCCACCTGCAACGTGTACGAGCGCAAGGTGAAGGAGCTCGACGCCGACGAGTGGCAGCAGGTGTTCCGGTCCCTGGGCCGCGCCCCCACCTGGATGACGTTCAGTGGCGGGGAGCCGTTCCTCCGGGGCGACCTGCCCGACATCATCCTGTCGGCCGTCCACCACTGCCAGCCGGCAGTGGTCAACATCCCCACCAACGGGTGGTTCACCGACCGGGTGGTGCGGGGAGTGGAGCGCATCTGCCGGGCCAGCCCCGACACCCAACTCGTGATCAACCTCTCCATAGACCATCACCTCCCCGAGCGCCACGACGCCATTCGGGGGGCGCCCGGCTCGTGGCCCCGGCTCATGAAGACCCTGGACGGCTTGCGGGCCCTCGACCTGCCCAACCTGACGGTGGGCGTGCACACGGTGGTGTCCGACCAGAACCAGGACGACTTCCCCGAGATCGCCCGGGGTCTGTCCGCCCTGGGGGCGGACTCCTACATCGCCGAACCGGCCGAAGAACGGGTGGAGCTGCAGACCATCGGCACCGGCATCACGCCGCGCGCCTCCCGCTTCGGGGTGGCCGCCGCCGCCGTGCTGGAGAACGAGGAGAAGGCCAGCGGCACGGTGGCCCAGATGGCCCGGGCCCTGCGGGGCGAGTACTACCGCCGGGTCACGCGCTTCCTCGACGGCGACGCCTCGGCCATGCCCGTGTGCCACGCCGGCTTTCTCTCGGTGCACATGGTGGCCGACGGCGAGGTGTGGTCGTGCTGCGTGCTCTCCCGGTCGTTCGGCAACCTGCGCGACGTGGGCTTCGACTTCCGGCGGCTCTGGTTCGGAGCCGCAGCCGAGGAGTTCCGTACCTGGATGCGGGAGCGCCGCTGCGCCTGCCCGCTGGCCAACGCCGCCTACACCAACCTGCTGGCCGAGCCGGCGGCCGCCGCCCGCATGGCCACCGCCATGGTCGGGGGTGGGCGGTCGGCCGCCCGCCGCCTGGACCCCAGGCCGGTGGCCGCCACCGCCGAATGACCCCCACCGCCCGCCCTGGCGCGATTGGCCCTCGGAGGGACCGTTGGCGCGGGTGGCGGTGGCGCCCCTCCCGGCGCCCTCGCGCCATTGGCCCTCGGAGGGACGGTCGGCGCGGGTGACGGTGGCGTGAGCACCGTCCTCGTCACCGGCGCTTCGGGGTTCATCGGCCGGGCCTTGGTGGCCGCCCTGGCGGCCGGCGGGGCGGACGTCCGGGCCCTGGTGCGCTCAGCCGACGGCGAGGCCCAGGCGCGGGCGGCGGGGGCCACCGACGTAGCCCGGGCCGACGTACGTCATACCGCCGGACTGCGGGCGGCGGCCGCCGGCTGCGAGACGGTGGTCCACCTGGCCGGTGCCTACCGGGGGTCGCCGGTGGACCTGGAGGCCACCCACGTCCAGGGCACGGCCAACCTCCTCGCCGCCCTGGAGCCCGGCACCCGGCTGGTGTACGTCAGCTCCACGTCGGTCTACGGGTGGGAGCGTCTGTGGCCGGCCGACCACGCCACCCCGCCCCGCCCCGCCTCGGCCTACGGCCGGGCCAAGCTGGCGGCCGAGGACCTGGTGCGGTCGTGGGACGGCGGACCGGTGGTGGTGGCCCGCCCCACCATCACCTACGGCGTGGGCGACGACCGGGGGATGCTGGCCCGCGTCGTCCGCCTGCTGCGCAGGGGGGTGCGTCGGCTCCCGGGCACCGGGGACAACCGGGTGCACCTCCTCCATGTGGACGACCTCGTGGCCGCCCTGGTGCTCTTGGCCCAGAGGGGCGACGGGGTGTTCGTGCTGGGTGGCCCCGAGGCTGCCCCTGTCCGCCGAATCTTCGGCCTGCTGGCCCAAGGGGCGGGGCTGGCGGCGCCCGCCTTCGGCGTGCCCGCGCCCGTCCTGCGCCCGGTGGCCGCCGGCGTGGAACGGGCGTGGTCGGCCTTGGGCCGGCGCGGCGAAGCTCCCCTGAACCGCCACTCGCTGGACGTGGCCACGCGCGACCGGGCCTATGACTCGAGCCGGGCGGCGGCCGAGCTGGGATGGACACCGGCGGTCACCCTGGACGAGGGCGTGCCCGAGGCGGGCCGGTGGCTGGCGGGCCAGCTCGACGGAACCACGACGGCGGGCGGTCCCGCCCGCACCTCCACCCTGGCCGCCGCCTCTGGCAACGTCGACGACCCGTCGCTCGGCTTCGACTGGCGGGGTTACGTGGACGACCCCGACGAGGGGCTGGGGACCGTCTACGAGCGCTTCGCCCTGCGCGACGTGCTGGCCGACGCCATCGCCGCCAGCGGTGCCACCAGCGTGCTGCACGCCCCCCTCTTCGGGATGATGGGCTTCCCGGGGATCGACGCCGTCTTCTGTGCCCGGGAGGGCGTGCGCGTCGGCCTCCTCGACTTCGACGCGGAGCGCATGGACGCGGTGGTGGCCGAGTGGCGCTCGCTCGGTCTCGAGCCCGAGACCCACCTCGTGCCCGCTGCCGACCCCGCCACCTGGCCGGAGCGCCTGTCCGCCGACTACGACCTGGTGTTCAGCTTCGCCGCCCTCTGGTGGTTCGACGACCCGTGGGCCGTGCTGGCCGCCCAGGCCCGGTGGGCCGCCAAGGGCCTGCTCTCGTGCGTGCCCAACAAGAACGTATTCATGCGCATGCGGGCCGGCCTTTGGCACCGGGACCTGTTCGATCGCCTGAACGAGGGCGCTCTCGACGCGGCGGCCATGACGGCGGCGGGCGAGGCGGCCGGGCTGCGGGCGGTGGGCACGGGGCTGTTCGACATCCCGCCCTTCCCCGACACGTCGGTGCCGCTGGCCAAGGTGGTGCGGGCCGCTCTCGGCAAGCGGTCCGCCGGAGACGGTGGGGGCGACGCCGGAGACGGGAACGGCGAGGACGGGGATGCCGGCGAGGGCGCGTGGGCGTGGTCGATCCTTCCCTACCTCCACGGCGAGCAGCCCGACATGGAGGATCGCATCGCTCGCCTGGCCCGCTGGGAGCGCTTCCTGCCCGCCCCCGTCGCCCCCGGCCTGGCCCACCACCGCTACGTGCTGTTCCTCCGCCCGCCCGTTGTCGCCGGCGGAGAGCCGGCCGGGCGGAGGAGCGATGCCCGGGGTGGCCGGGAGAACTGACCGCCGGGCTCCAGCGGCCGGTGTCGGTCAGAACGGTGGCAGCTCCCCGGGGTTCACGGGCCCCTCGTGGGACCCTGCAGGTTTGCGGCCGGCGTCAGCTCCGGCTGGCGGCGGCCACGCTCCACAGGTCGTAGCAGGCGCCCCCGGGCACGGCCCGGGTGAGCCACTCGTCCAGGCCGTTGATGCGGGCCAGGGTGGCGGGTTCACCGGACGACAACAGGCGGCGGAACCAGTCCACCCGGATGGCCAGGAACAGCTCGAAGGGCAGCCAGCTCCAGACCTCGGCGTGCACCACCCGCAGGCCGGCGGCCGCCACCGGGCCGGTGAGGTTGCGGCGACGGCCCCGGAAGAAGTAGCGCTCCCGCCGGTAGGCGAAGATAAAGGTGGAGAGGAAGAACGCCAGGTTGGCGGCCCGGGCTTCCACGATCACCACCCGGCCCTCGGGCCCGGCCACCCGGGCCGCCTCCCGCAGCAGGGCGGCGGGGTCGTCCAGGTGGTGCAGGAGGTTCTTGATGACCACCACATCGGCGCTGCCGGCAGCCATGCCGGCGGTGACCTCCACCGCGTCGCCGGCCACGAAGTCCCCGGCCACCGCCGAGCGGGCCACCTCCAGGCCGGCGGGGCTCAGGTCGGTGCCGCTGTAGGCCAGGGTGACCCCCCGCTCGGCGGCCACCCGGGCCAGGGCGGACGCCAGCAGGCCCTCGCCGCACGCGACCTCGTACAGGCACAGCGGGCGCCCGGCACCCGCCGGAGCCGGGCCGGGGGGCGCCTGGTCGAGGACCTTGGCGGCCAGGCGGTCGTTCCAGGAGCGGAACAGGGGGTGGGCCAGCTGCTGGCGGACGGCGGCCGCGTGGCGGGGGTAGTGGTGGTCGTAGTGCCGGCGCTGGTACTCGCGCTGGTCCATGGGGCTCACGGGCCGGACGGGGCGGCCACCCAGATCACGTAGCTGGTGAACCACGGGAGGGCGGCCGCCACCCGGTCGTCGGCGGCCGCCACCCGCTCGATGGCGCCGGGGTCGTCGGTGCCCAGCAGGCGGCGGAACACCCGGAAGCGGATGTGGAACAGCAGCTCGTAGGGCAGGATGCTGAACCGCGACGACGCCACCATGCGCAGGCCGGCGGCGGCGATGGCCCGGCGGTTGCGACGGGCGCCGAGGAAGAAGTAGCGCTCGCGGCGGGGAGCCAGGAAGGTGAACACCCAGAACTGCGGGCAGCCGAGGCGGGCCTCGGCCACCGCCACCCTCCCGTTCGGCCCCACCACCCGCGCCGCCTCACCCAGCAGGGCGGCCGGGTCCTGGAGGTGGTGTAGGAGGTTCTTGACGATGACCAGGTCACGGCTGGCCGCCGGGAGGCCGGCCGTCACCTCGGTGGCGTCGCCCACGGTGAGGTCGTCCCCGAGGGCGGGCCGGGCCAGCTCCAGGGCGGCGGCCGACAGGTCGGCTCCCGAGTAGGCCAGCTCCAGCCCCCGGGCCTCCGCCCGGCGGCGCAGGGCCGAACCCAGGAACCCCTCGCCGCAGCCGACTTCGAAGACCCGGAGGGCCGGCCCCTCCCCCGGCGGCGGCGCCAGGTCCAGGATGCGCCCGGCCAGCCGGTCGTAGAAGGACCGGAACAGCGGGTGGGCGAGCTGGTCACGGACGACCGCCACCCGCTTGGGGTAGTGCCGGTCGTAGTACCTCTGCTGGAAGTCCCGCTGGTCCTCGATCACCGCTGGTCCTCGATCACGAGGAGGCAGTTCTAGCCGACGGTGCCCGGCCCGGCCCCGCCCAGCGGCACCGCCACTGAGCGCCGCTTAGCCGACCGACCCTTCCATGTTGAGCTCGATGAGGCGGGACCACTCCACCGCGTACTCCATGGGAAGGGTGCGGGTGACGGGCTCGATGAACCCGTTCACGATCATGCTCATGGCCTGCTGCTCGGAGAGCCCGCGGCTCATCAGGTAGAAGAGCTGGTCGTCGCCCACCTTGGACACCGTGGCCTCGTGACCGATCCGGGCGTCCTGCTCGGCGATCTCCATGTAGGGGTAGGTGTCGGAGCGGCTGTCGGCGTCGAGGATGAGGGCGTCGCAGCGCACGTGGCTCCTGACCCCGTGGGCACCGTCCTCCACCTTCACCAGGCCCCGGTAGGACGTGCGCCCGCCGTCCTTGCAGATGGACTTGGAGACGATGGTGGACGTGGTCTCAGGCGCGGCGTGGACCATCTTGGCCCCCGCGTCCTGGTGCATGCCGGCCCCTGCATAGGCCACCGACAGCACCTCGCCCGAGGCCTTGGGGCCCACCAGGTAGACGGCCGGGTACTTCATGGTCAGGCGGCTGCCGATGTTGCCGTCGATCCACTCCACCCGGGCCTCCGTCTCCGCCCGGGCCCTCTTGGTGACCAGGTTGTAGACGTTGGTGGACCAGTTCTGGATCGTCGTGTAGGTGATGTGGGCGCTGGGCTTGGCGACCAGCTCCACGACCGCCGAGTGCAGGGAGTCCGACGTGTACACGGGGGCCGAGCAGCCCTCGATGTAGTGCACGGTGGAGCCCTCGTCGGCGATGATCAGGGTGCGCTCGAACTGGCCCATGTTCTCGGCGTTGATGCGGAAGTAGGCCTGCAGCGGCATCTCCACCTCGACGCCCGGCGGGACGTAGATGAACGACCCGCCCGACCACACGGCCGAGTTAAGGGCGGCGAACTTGTTGTCGCCCGGGGGGATGACCGAGCCGAAGTACTCCTTGACCAGCTCGGGGTACTCCCGCAGGGCGGTGTCCATGTCGCAGAAGATCACGCCCTGGGCCTCGAGGTCGTCGTGGTTACGGTGGTACACGACCTCGGACTCGTACTGGGCGGTGACGCCGGCCAGGTACTTGCGCTCGGCCTCAGGGATGCCCAGCTTCTCGTAGGTCTGCTTCACCGAGTCGGGCAGCTCGTCCCAGGCGTTGACCTGCTTCTCCGTCGGCTTGATGTAGTAGTAGATGTCCTTGAAGAAGATCTCCGACATGTCGCCGCCCCAGTTCGGCATGGGACGACGCTCGAAGTTGCGGAGGGCCTT
>JBHELO010000040.1:0-23347 GCA_046263055.1 Acidimicrobiales bacterium
TCGTTGAAGGTGTGGGTGCTCGACACCACCGACCCCGCGGCCGTCGAGCGGGTGGCCGCGACGGTCCCCCTCGACCACACCCTCTTCATCGCCGCCTCCAAGTCGGGCGGCACCCTCGAGACCCGCAGCCACCTCGAGTACTTCTGGGACCGTGCCGGGGGCAGGGCCGAGCAGTTCGCGGTGATCACCGACCCGGGCAGCGCCCTGGGCGCCCTCGCCACCGAGCGGGGGTTCCGGCGCGTGTTCGAGAACCGGGCCGACATCGGCGGCCGCTACTCGGCGTTGTCGCACTTCGGGCTGGTGCCGGCCGCCTTGGGCGGCGTCGACGTGAGAGAGCTCCTCCACCGGGCCGGCCACATGGCCGCTGCCACCGCGCCCCTCGTGCCCGCCGACCAGAACCCCGGCCTGCGCTTGGGCGCAGTGATGGCGGCGGCGGCCGCCGCCGGTCGCGACAAGCTCACGATCCTCCTGCCCGACGAGATCGCCAGCTTCGGCCTGTGGGTCGAACAGCTCATCGCCGAGTCCACCGGCAAGCAGGGCAAGGGCATCGTGCCGGTGGTGGGCGAGCCGCTGGGGCCTCCCGACGTGTACGGCGACGATCGCCTTTTCGTGGCCGTCGGCCCGGGGTTCTCGGAGCCCCTGGCGGCGCTGGCCGCGGCCGGCCATCCGGTGGTCGAGCTGCCCTACACCGATCCCTTCGACGTCGGCGCCGAGGTGCTGCGCTGGGAGCTGGCGACGTGCCTGGCCGGCGTGCTGCTCGGGATCAACCCCTTCGACCAGCCCAACGTGGCCGAGGCCAAGGCGGCCACGAACACCGTGCTGGCCGAGGGCATCCCCGACATCGCCCCCGAGCCCCTGGCCGGCCTCCTCGACCAGCTCGGCCCCGGCGACTACCTCTCGATCCAGGCCTACGTCGACCCTGCCTCCGAGGTGGTGCCCCGCCTGCAGGCGGCGCGGATGCGCCTGCGCGACCACTACCGGGTGGCCACCACCCTCGGAATCGGGCCCCGGTTCCTGCACTCCACCGGCCAGTTCCACAAGGGTGGGCCGCCTTCGGGTGTGTTCGCCCAGGTGGTGGCCGACGACGAGCTGGACGTGGTCATCCCCGGCCGCCACTTCGGCTTCTCGGAGCTTAAGTGCGCGCAGGCCGCCGGCGACCTGCAGACGCTGCGGGGCCACGGCCTGCGGGCCGCCCGGGTGTCGGTGGACGAGCTGGCGTCCTGGGCCGGCTGAGGCGGGACCCGGCCCACCGCCCGACGACCGCACGACCGCACGACCGCACGGCCGCACGACCCACGACCGCACGACCCACGACCGCACGACGCAGAGGAGAGAGCTGATGCAGTTGGGCATGGTGGGTCTCGGGCGCATGGGCGCCAACCTGGTGCGGCGGCTCATGGCCGGCGGCCACGAGTGCGTGGTCTACGACGTCAGCGCCGACGCGGTCGCCGCCCTGGAGGGTGAGGGGGCGGTGGGGGCGTCGTCCATCGAGGACTTCGTGGCCAAGCTGTCGGTGCCCCGCGCCGCATGGGTGATGGTGCCGGCGGCGTTCGCGGGGCCGACGGTGGACGCCCTGGCCGCGGCCATGGAGGCGGGCGACATCGTCATCGACGGCGGCAACTCGTTCTACCGGGACGACGTGGCCCGGGCCGACGCACTGCGGCCCCGGGGCATCCACTACGTGGACGTGGGCACCAGCGGGGGCGTGTTCGGCCTGGAACGCGGGTTTTGCCTAATGGTGGGGGGCGACGACGAGGCCGTCGAGCGCCTGGCCCCCCTGTTCGCCACCATCGCCCCCGGCGTGGGCGCCGCCGAGCGCACGCCGGGACGCACGGGTGAGCCCGGGCCCGCCGAGCAGGGGTGGCTGCACTGCGGCCCCAACGGGGCCGGCCACTTCGTGAAGATGGTCCACAACGGCATCGAGTACGGGATCATGGCCGCCTACGCCGAGGGGCTGGCCATCCTCCGGCGGGCCAACGCCGGCGGCGAGCAGCGCGACGCCGACGCCGAGACGGCGCCGCTGGCCGACGCCGGGTTCTACCGCTACGACATCGACACCACGGCGGTGGCCGAAGTGTGGCGGCGGGGGAGCGTGGTCGGCTCGTGGCTGCTCGACCTCACCGCCGCCGCCCTCGTCGACGACCCCGAGCTGTCGGGGTTCACGGGCCGGGTGTCGGACTCGGGGGAGGGCCGGTGGACGGCCCAGGCGGCGGTGGACGTGGGCGTGCCCGCCCACGTGCTCACCGCCGCCCTGTTCGAGCGCTTCGCGTCCCAGGGGTCGGCCGACTTCGCGGGCCGGATCCTCTCGGCCATGCGCAAGCAGTTCGGCGGCCACGCCGAGAAGCCGGCCGCCGGCTGATGGCGCCCGCCGACGGGGAGGGCGGCGCCGGGTCGCGGGGGCGCTCCGACGCCGTCGTCCTGTTCGGCGCCACCGGCGACCTGGCCCGCAAGAAGCTGTGGCCCGCCATCTACCACCTGGCCGCCCGCCAGCGGGTGGTGCTGCCGGTGGTGGGCGTGGCCTCGTCGCCCTGGGACGACGAGCGCCTCCGGGACTACGCCCGCTCCAGCATCGAGGCGGTGGTCGGGGCGGGCACGGTCGACCGGGCCGTGCTCGACGATCTGCTGGGCCGGGTCATCTACGTCAGCGGCGACTACCAGGACCGGGCCACCTACGGGCGCCTGGTCTCCCGCCTCGGGTCGTGCCGGCACCCGCTGTTCTACCTGGCCATCCCCCCGTCGCTGTTCGACGACGTGGTGGACGGCCTGGCCTCGGTACGCCTCAACCGCGCGTCGCGAGTGGTGGTGGAGAAGCCGTTCGGCCGCGACCTGGCGTCGGCCCGGGTCCTCAACGGCGTGCTCCACCGGGCCTTCGCCGAGAAGGCGATCTTCCGCATCGACCACTACCTGGGCAAGGAGCCGGTCGAGAACCTCCTGGTGTTCCGCTTCGCCAACAGCATCCTCGAGCCCATCTGGAACCGGCGCTACGTGTCGTCGGTGCAGGTGACGATGGCCGAGTCGTTCGGCGTGGAGGGCCGGGGGTCGTTCTACGACTCGGTGGGGGCGGTGCGCGACGTGGTCCAGAACCACCTCGTCCAGGTCGTCGCCTTCCTGGCCATGGAGCCGCCGCTCGGGGCCGACGCCGACGCCCTGCGGGACGAGAAGGCCCGGGTCCTCAAGGCCATGCGGCCCTTGCGTCCCAGCCAGGTGGTGCGGGGCCAGTACGAGGGGTACTGCGACGAGCCCGGCGTGGCCGAGGGCTCGACCACCGAGACCTTCGCCGCCCTCCAGGTGGAGATCGAGTCCTGGCGGTGGGCGGGAGTGCCGTTCTTCGTGCGGGCCGGCAAGGCCATGGCCGAGACCGCCCTGGAGGCGGTGGTGGAGTTCTGCTCGCCACCCCGGCTGCTGTTCTCGGGCGACGTCGACGGCCACCAGCCCCACCCCAACTACATGGTGTTCCGCCTGGGCACCGACGACGGGGTCACCCTCGGGCTCCAGGCCAAGCACCCGGGCGAGGCCCTGGTGAGCCACCCGGTGGAGCTCGACCTGTCCTACGCCCGGGTCTTCGGCCAGCGCCAGGAGGCCTACGAGCGCCTCCTGGACGACGCGGTGGCGGGCGCCGCCGGGCGCTTCGCCCGCGAGGACCAGGTGGAGGAGGCGTGGCGGGTGGTCGAGCCCGTCCTGCGCCGCCCCGGCCCCCTCCACCGCTACCCGCGCGGCTCGTGGGGACCCCCCGAGGCCGACCGCCTGGTGGGCAAGAATGGCGGCTGGCACGACCCCGCCGCCGAGCACCTCCCGACCCACTGAGCAACCTGATGGTGGGCCTCAGGCCCGGCGGCCGGCCAACGCCCGAAAGGCGGCGGCGGTGGCGGTGCCGAAGGCCAGGTGGGCGCTGAGGTCCTTGGCCAACGTCGTGGCGTCGTACTCCCAGATGGGCTTGTACAGGCCGGCCAACGGCAGGACCACGTAGCCCGACCCCCACACCACCACCGCGAACGGCGGGCCCCAGCGGAGCTTGGGCCGGGCCGCCGAGCCGGCCAGCAGCCCGTAGACGGACCCCCACATGACCCCGTACGACCAGTGCACGACGTTGTTGGTGGGGCCGGCCCACGACTCGGGCAGCGGGCGCTGGAGGAAGCCCTCGAGCACCCGGCGGCCCACCTGGGCGGGGGCCGCCGCCTCGTCCCAGGTCAGGGTGCTGCCCGAGCGCTCCCAGGAGCGGAACGAGTCCTCACCGCCACCCTTGCGGTAGCGGGCGTACCACACCAGGTCCATGGCCACCGTCCCCGCGGTGGCGGCCAGCGCGCCTCGTAGCACCGCCCCCAGCGGCGTGATCGCTCGCCGTCCCACCGCCTCAGGCTAGGCGCCCGGCCCGCCGGCCCGCCGCTCTACCGTGGGTGGCGCCCCGCCCGGGGGCGAGTCGGAAGGAGGCAGCCGTGCTCCAGGCGTTCGGGTTCGAGCGGGTCGGGGTCCTCATGGGCGACCTGTACTTCCTCAACCCCAGGCCCGCGCCGGGCGAGGAAGGGGCGGAGCGGGGGGTGCGCCTGGAGGTGCGCATCCTCGACAAGGGCGAGCTGCAGGGCTCCATCTACTCGGCCCAGCCCATCGCCGTGGGGCGCCCGGTGTGGCGGGTGGACCTGTTGGAGTCGGTCGACAGCGAGCCCGGCAGCCTGGACCGGGCCCACCACCACCCGGCGTTCCGGGGCTGGGAGCCCGGGAAGCGCGACTACGTGCCCGAGCTGGCCGCCGACCCGCTGCCATGGGTGGGCGCCCGCCTGGCCGACCTCGACGGCCTGCTGGCCGGTGCCGGCCTCGGCCCCACCGACGTCGCCGCCGCCGACGCCGAGGCCCTGCGGGCCGCCGTCCCCGAGATCCTCGCCGGCCTGGGCCGGCTGCTGGACGGGGTGAAGGCCGGCGAGCTGGGCCGGCCGCCGGGCGACGAGCCGGTGGACGCGGCCCGGGTGGGCTGGCTGTAGTGCCCACCGCCGCCTACTTGGAGACGGGCACCAAGAAGGTATTCGCGGTGGCCCTCGACTGGCCGGGATGGGCCCGGGCGGCCAAGACCGAGGACGCCGCCCTGGAGGCCCTGGCCGCCTACGCGGCCCGCTACGCGCCGGTCCCGGCGGCGGCCGGCGTGCGCTTCCCGGCCAACGCCGCCGCCTCCATCGACGTGGTGGCGCGCGTCGAGGGCGACGGCAGCACGGACTTCGGCGTGCTCGGCGCCGTTCTCGACGACGACCACCAGCCGCTCACGGCCGCCCGCGCCCGCCGGCAGGCGTCGCTGGTGGAGGCCACGTGGCGTGTGTTCGACGAGGTGGTGGCCGCCGCCCCGGCGTCGCTGCGCAAGGGGCCGAGGGGCGGCGGGCGCGACCGCGACGCCATCGTCGAGCACGTGGTCAACGCCGAGGCGGTCTACGCCCGCAAGCTGGGCCTGAAGCGCCGGGCCCCGGACCCCACCGACGCAGGCGCCGTGGCCCAGGCCCGCCGGGCCCTGCTCGACGTGCTGGCCGGCGGCACCCCACCCGACCCGCCGGCCGGGAAGGGCTGGCCGGTGGCCTACGGCGCCCGGCGCGTGGCCTGGCACGTGCTCGACCACACCTGGGAGATCGAGGACCGCACCGAACGGTGACCCGCCGGCGGGCGGGCTGGGACGAGGTGCTGGTCTGGCGGGTGAACCGCCACCTCCTCGGCCCCGGCCCGCCGGAGGTGACCGGTGCGGTGCAGGCGGCCCGGCGCCTGGGCGGCTCAGGCCCAGGTGTCGTCCCGCGCCGAGCTGGCCCTGGCCGTGCGCACGGGCGACGCCGCCGCCGGCCTGCGCCTCGTCTACGTCGCCCTCACCCGCCCCACCCAGCACCTGTCGGTGGTCTGGAGCCGCCGCCGGCACTGGCCGCCGCCTCGGCGGGGGGTCAGCGGGCGAGGACGGCGCGGGCCACCAGGTCGGTGCCGAAGGCGGTGAGGATGGCCAGATAGAGCAGGCCGGTAGCGGCCATCACCGCCGAGTAGGACTTCTCCTTGAGGGCGGCGTGGGTGACCCCGACCAGGGCGACGGTGGCCAGGGCGCACGCCACCCAGAACCACCCGAGGGTGCCGTGCCACCCGTCGTCCACCGTCCCCATGAGCACCGAGACCATGCCCGTGGGCCACAGCAGCACCGCCACCTCGGCCGGCCACACCCAACCCAGCCACCGGTTCAGCTCGAACAGCGGTGCCCGCCCCAGGCCGGGCTGCACCAGGTACCAGTGGCCGAGGAGCATGGCGTCGGTGACCGATCCCAAGAAGGCGGCGCCCACGAGGGTGCGGGCCACCGCCAGCAGGTGGGGGCCGCCGTCGGCCAGGGCGGCGGCCACCAGGCCGACGACGCCGAGGGCGGGCGCCACCAGGTCCAGGGCGGGGGGGAACTCGGCCGGGGCGTCGTCGCCGCCCGCCGTCGCCCGCGCCACGGCACCCTCAGTGGAGCGCGAGGTGGGGGCGGAGGAAGGGGCGGGCGAGTCGCCGGCCACCATGGCCGCCACCCGCGCCGCCTTGCGCTCCCGGCGGGCCCGCTCGCCGGCCACCCCGGCCTTGCGCCGCACCACCGAGACGACCAGGGCGACGATGGTGGCGGCCACCACCGCCGCGGCGAGGGCGTCGCGCCCCGCGTCGGGACGCACCAGGCGGCCCGCCACCACCGACCCGGCGGCCAACAGGCCGAACACGATCCGCATCAGCCAGCCGTAGCCGATACCTACCTCACGCCGCCGGGTGGTGACCCACAGGAAGGCCAGGCCGCCGGTGGCCCACTGCAGGAGCACGGTGGCGGCGTCCAGGCGGATCACCGGCCGAGTCTCCCATGGGCCGTTCCGGCGGCTGCCTCAAGGAGGGGCACCGATCGGTCGACACAAGGGTAAGACGTCGGCCTCACCGTCAGGAGGAGGGGGACGAGATGGAGCAGCTCCAGGGAGTGGTGGCGGTGCTGGTGGCGGTGGGCGGGATGCTGACCATCCTCGTGGTCCTCGGCGGCCCGGTCGTGCACCGCGACGGCGTCGTGCTCCGCCTGCGCCACGGCCTCTCACGCCTCGACCACGCCCTGGCCGCCTGGCAGCGAGCCGACGGCCGCCGGTCGCCCCACCGCTGCATCTGAGCCCTGAGCTATAGCAGCCCGAGGGTGCGGGCGCCGTCGACCTGGAGGGCGGCTCCGCTCACGAAGCCGGCCGGCTCCGAGCAGAGGAAGGCCACCACCCGCCCGAAGTCGGCGGGGTCGCCCATGGGCGCATCCGCCGCCGTGCCCAGCTCCTTCATGCGGTCGGTGGCGTGGTAGCCGGGGCAGGCCAGGTTGAGGGTGATGCCGTCGGCGAACAGGTCGGCGGCCGCCGTCTTGGCCCACGCCCACAGCCCCGTGCGGGCGGTGTTGGAGAGGGTCAGGGTGGGGATGGGCTGCTTGACCGACGACGACGTGATCAGGCAGATGCGGCCCCATCCGCCGGACCGCATGTGCGGTACGGCAGCCCGCACCAGGCGCACCGACGTGAGCAGGTTGGCCTCCAGGGCCGACCGGAAGGCGTCGTCGCCCACCTCCAGGGCCCGTCCCGGCGGCGGCCCGCCGCTGTTGGCCACCAGGACGTCGAGGCGGCCGAAGGCCTCGACGGTGGCGGCCACCAATCGCTCGGGCTCCTCGGGGTTGGTGACGTCGGCCTCCACCGCCAGGACCTCTGTGCGGACCTCGATGTCGGCGGCGGTGGCGCGCAGGGCGTCGCCCCCCCGGGCGCAGATCGCCACCTTGGCCCCATCCTCGGCCAAGGCCAGGGCGGCGGCCCGGCCCAGCCCCTTCGAAGCCGCCGTCACCAGCGCCACCCGCCCGCCCAGGCCGAGGTCCACCCCGGTCTACCCGTCGACCACGGCCAGGCCGTGGTCGGCCCGATTCAGGGCGTCGGGGCCGGCGGTGGTGGCCACCACGATGTCCTCCAGGCGGGCCCCCCACCGCCCGGGCAGGTAGATGCCGGGCTCCACCGAGAAGGCGTGGCCGGGCTCCAGGCGCTGGCAGTTGCCCCCCACCAGATAGGGGTCCTCGTGCTCCTCCAGGCCGATGCCGTGGCCGGTGCGGTGCACGAAGTACGGCCCGTAACCGGCGTCGGCGATGATGCGCCGGGCCACGCCGTCCACGTCCTCGCACGGCGTGCCGACCACGGCGGCGTCCACCGCCTCGGCCTGGGCGGCGGCCAGCACCGTGTACAGGTCGCGGAACTCGGGAGGGGGCTCGCCGGTGAAGGCGGTGCGGGTGATGTCCGAGCAGTAGCCGTCCAGCGTGCCGCCGAAGTCGCACACCACCGATTCGCCGGTCCCGATGACCCGGGGCCCGGGTTCGTGGTGGGGGCTGGCCGAGTTGGGCCCGCTGCCCACGATGGCGAAGTTCACCCGGTCGTGGCCCTCGGCCACCAGGCGCTCGCCCAGCTCATGGGACACGTCGGCCTCGCGGCGGCCCACCAGGGCGATGTCCCCCCCGGCGAGGGCGGTCGCCACCCGGTCGGCGGCTGCCGCCGCCCGCCGCAGGGCGGCCACCTCGGCGGCGTCCTTGACCGCCCGCAGCGGTCCGGTGACGAGGGAAGCCACCTGCCACCGGGCGTCGGGCAGGTGCGCCTGGAGGCCGAGCATCGACGTGGCCCACATGCGGTCGGAGACACCCAGGGCCCGGGCGCCGCCGACGAGGTCGGCCACCGCCGCCACCGGGTCGTCGGTCTCGTCCCACGGGGCGATGGCGAACAGCTCGGGCCGGGGCGCAACCCGCGGCTCCTCGAGCCGGGGCACGACCAGGGTGGCCTCGCCGTCGACGGGGAGGACGAGGCAGGTCAGGCGCTCCAGCGGCATGGCCGTGTACCCGGTGAGCCAGGGCAGGTCGGCGCCCAGGGAGAGGAGCAGGGCGTCCACCCCGAGGTCGGCCATCCGTTCCCGGGTGTGGGCCCAGCGGGCCCGCCGGGCGGCGTCGGCGTCGGCGCTGGAGACAGCGGTGTCGGCCGAGCGTTCGGCCCCGCCGCCGGAGGGCGGCGGGCCGGCGGGGAGAGGAGGCCCGTCCATGGCCGCCGCAGTGTACGGCGACGCCGTCCCGGCCCGTCCCGGCGCCCGGCCGGCCGGCGGCCGCCCCGTGGTCAGGGCAGCTCGGCTTCGGCGTCGGGGCCGGGGGTGGGAGCGGCGCTGGCCGCCGGCTCGCCCTGGAGCGACAGGGCGCAGGCCACGCCGGCCATCGTCCCCTTGGCCACCGCCACTGCCACCAGCTGCATCCCGGGCGTGATGTCGCCGGCGCCGTACACGCCGTCCACGCTCGTTCGCCCCTCGGCGTCGGCCTCCAGGCAGCCCTCGTCGGTGAGGCGGCACCCCAGGCTCACGGCCAGGTCGGTGCGGGGATGGTGGGCCACCGAGAAGAACACCAGGTCACAGGCCAGCTCTCGGCCGTCGGCCAGGCACACCGCCTGCAGGTCGCCCCGCGGACCGACCAGCTCGGCCGCCTCGTGCTCGACGAGGGGGACCCCGTGGCGGGCCAGGGCCCGGCGGTGGCGCTCGTCGCCCTCGAACCGTCGCCCGCCGGTGACCATGGTGACCTCGGCCGCCCAGTCCATGAGCTCCAGGGCAAGGCCCGCCACCTGGGCGCCCCAACCCAGCACGACCACCCGTCGGTCCCGGGCTTCGTAGCCGTCGCACGTTGGGCAGTGGAAGGCGCTGGCGCCGTAATGCTCCTCGATGCCCTGCACCGGCGGCAGCTCGTCCTCGACGCCGGTGGCCAGCACCAGGCGCCGGGTGGTGAGCTGGGCGCCGTCGTCGGTGGCCACCGTGAACCGACCGGGGCCGTCCTGGCGGACGGCGGTGGCGCGCACCGGGCGGCGGGAGGCGGAGGGGTAGGCGTCGAGGTCGGACCGGGCCCGGTCGAGCAGCTCGCCGGGCGGCACCGGGTCGCTGCCCAGGTAGCCGTGGGTGAGGGTGGTGGCCCAGCTCCGGGGCGGCCCGCCGTCGAGCACGACCACGCCGCGCCGATAGCGGGCCAGCCAGGTGGCGGCGGCCAGCCCGGCGGGGCCGCCGCCCACCACCACCGCGTCGGAGTCGAGCCGCTCGCTCAGGGCCGGCGCCGGCGGGGGTGGTCGGGGTGGTGCATGCTCCCGCCCTACCCTCGCGGCCACCGGTTGACCCGACCGGGCCGGCGCCCGCCGGTTCGACCCCGACCCCTGGGGGCAGAGCAGACCCGATGGCCACACAGGAGGCGCCCACCGAGGGTGAAGGCGGCGACGAAGAGCACGGCACCGACCTCCGCAGCGCCTTCGACCGCACGGTGGCGGAGGGCGAGGAACGGCTCGACCGCACCCTGCCCGGACTCCTCGCCACCGGCATCGTCGGTGGCATCGACGTCGGGTTCGGCCTCTTCGCTCTACTCCTGGTCAAGGAGGGCACCGGCAGCGAGCTCCTCGGCGCCCTGGCCTTCGGCATCGGGTTCATCTTCCTGACGCTCGGCAACAGCGAGCTGTTCACCGAGAACTACCTGGTGCCGGTGGCGGCCATCGTGGCCGGGCGTTCGTCGCCGGTCCGCCTGGTCCGCCTGTGGGGCGGCACGCTGGTGCTGAACCTGGTCGGCGGGTGGGTCCTGACCGGACTGATCATGAGCGCGTTCCCAAAGCTGCGCTCGACGGCGGTGGAGATCGCCCGCCACTACCCGGCCATCGGTACCGGCTGGCGGTCGTTCGCCGGGGCCCTGCTGGGCGGCGCCGTCATCACCCTGATGACCTGGCTGGAACGGTCGACCCCGTCGGTGGGGGGCAAGCTGGTGGCCGCCGTGTCGGTGGCCTTCGTTCTGGCCGCCGCCCCCTTGAACCACGTCATCGTGGTCTCCCTGGAGATGTTCGCCGCCCTCCAGGCCCATGCCCCCTTCGGCTACCTGGACTGGCTGGCGGCCGCCGCCTGGTACACGCTGGGGAACATGGTCGGAGGGATCCTCCTCGTCACCGGGCTGCGGCTGGTGCAGGTGGGGATCCCCAAGATCGCCGAGCAACGGGCCTCGGTGGGGGAGCCGACGGCGGCCGCCGACTACCTCGAGCACCGCTGACGGAGCGGGCCCTCCGGCTCCTAGAGTGGGGACCGGAGTCCTGACCGGACGAAGGAGGGTGAGATGGTCGACCTGCTGGCGAACGCGGTGTGCGTGATGTGCTCCCGCGGGGTGCACTGGGTGGAGGGACGGGTCGGCTGCGACGGCTGCGACCTCCCGACCGACTGCTGCCTGTGCGAACCGGTCGGCGGCACGGCCGGCCCGTCCGGCGCCGACGAACGGTGATCGCCGGCCCCGGTCCCGGTCCCGCCGCTCGGCCTGCACGGTGAGCCCGGTCGTCGACGACGCCCTCGACCGCTACGCCACCGAGCACACCACTTCGGAGCCCGATTTCCTGGCCGCCCTGGCCGCCGAGACCCGGGCGTCGGTCCGCAGTCCGGGGATGATGGTGGGTCCCTTGGAGGGCCGGTTCCTGCAGACCCTGGTCCACCTGGTGGGCGCCCGCCGGGTGCTGGAGATCGGGATGTTCACCGGCTACTCCGCCCTGTCCATGGCCCCCGCTCTGGCCCCCGGTGGGCGCATCATCACCTGCGACGTCGACCCCGCGGCCGAGGCCGTCGCCCGCCGCCACGTGGAGGCCAGCCCGTGGGCCGACCGCATCGAGATCCGGATGGGCCCTGCCCTGGACACGATCGCCACCCTCGACGGGCCGTTCGACCTCGTCTTCATCGACGCCGACAAGGGCGGCTACCTCGACTACTACGAGGCCGTCCTGCCCCTCCTGGCCGAGCGGGGGGTGATCGTGGCTGACAACGTGCTCTGGCGGGGGCGGGTGCTCGACCCGGCGGCGGCCGCCGCCGACGGCGACGACGGCGACACCGCCGCCCTGGCCGCCTTCAACGACCACGTGGCCGCCGACTCCCGGGTGGTGGCCGTCATGCTGACGATTCGCGACGGCGTCACCCTCATCCGCCGGGCCTGATCTCCGGCCTGCGGCGGGCCCTACCGGCCGGCGGGGGAGCGGCCCCCGTCGGCGGCCGCAGGCGAGGGCGGACGGGCCCGGGTGCCCGCCGCTGATGCCGCACCCGCGCTGTGCCTGGCGTGATAGCTGGAACGGGTGAGGGGCGACGCCTGGACGTGGGCGAACCCCAGGTCGCGGCCGAGGGCGGCCAGGGCGTCGAACTCCTCGGGCCGCCACCAGCGGGCCACCGGGAGGTGGCGGGCGGTGGGGCGGAGGTACTGGCCCACGGTAAGGATCTCCACCCCCACGTTGGCCAGGTCAGCCATGGCGGCGTGTACCTCGGCCCGCTCCTCGCCCATGCCCACGATGAGGCCCGACTTGGTGGTCAGGCCGGCCTCTCGGGCCCGGGCCAGGACGGCCAGGCTACGGGCGTAGGAGCCCTGGGGCCGCACCGCCCGCTGGAGGCGGGCGACGGTCTCCAGGTTGTGGTTGAACACGTCGGGGCGGGCGGCGAACACGGTGGCCAGGGGGTTGGGGTCGCCGCCGAAGTCGGGGACCAGCACCTCCACCGCGGTGGCCGGGTTGCGGGCCCGCACCGCGTCGATGACGTCGGCGAAGGCCCCCGCCCCACCGTCGGGCAGGTCGTCGCGGGCCACCGCGGTGACGACGGCGTGGGCCAGCCCCATGGCGGCCACCGCCTCCGCCACGTGGTCGGGCTCCTCGGGGTCGAGCTCCCCGGGGTGGCGGGTGTCGACGAGGCAGAACCCGCACGAGCGGGTGCAGCGGTCGCCGTTGATCATGAACGTGGCCGTGCCGTCGGCCCAGCACTCCGAGATGTTGGGGCAGCCCGCCTCCTCGCACACCGTGTGCAGCTCGAGGCGCCGCATGGTCCGCCGCACCGAGAGGTACCCGGGCCCCAGGTCGGTGGGGGCCAGCACCCAGGGCGGTTTGCGGTCGGTGACCGCCACCGACGCCGCAGTGTCCACCCCGGCCCGGGCCAGCCGGCCGAGGAGGCGAACCGGCGCCGGGGCCGGCGTGCCCGCCGAGCCGGTCGGCGCGGAGCCGGTGGCCGCCGAGCCGGTCGCCCGTGGGCCGCCGTCGGCGGCTCTCGGGGGTGGGGTGACGTCCTGGCGCTCGATGGCGCCACCGCCCCAGCGCTCGGCGGCCCGGGCCACCACCGCCGAGACCACGTCGGCCATCGGCACGTCCAGCCCCTCGGCGGCGAGCGAGGTAACCCCCTTGTCGAGGATGCCGCACGGCACGATGTGGCCGAAGAAGGACAGGTCGGGGTCCACGTTGAGGGCGAAGCCGTGCATGGTGCGGCCGCGGCTGCGGCGGACGCCGATGGCGCACACCTTGCGGGGGTCGGGCCCGTCGGCGTCCACCCACACGCCGGGGTAGCCGGCCAGCCGGCCGGTGCCGGGCAGGCCGAGGTCGGCGCACACGTCGATCAGGAGCTGTTCCACCGAGCGCACGTAGGCCGGTGTGGCGCCGGGGCCGTTGGGCACGGTGAGGATCGGGTAGCCGACCAGCTGGCCGGGGCCGTGGTAGGTGACGTCGCCCCCCCGGTTGGTGGCCACCAGCTCGGCGCCCACGGACGCCGGCGGCACCAGCACGTGGGCGGCCGACGCTCGCAGCCCCAGGGTGTACACGTGCGGGTGCTCGAGGAGGAGCAGGTAATCCTCGGAGGCCTGCTCGAACAGGGCCTGCTGGAGGGCGTGGGCGTCCCGGAACCGCACCCGGCCCAGCACCCGCACCCGCAGCATCAGTGGCCCTCGATCGATCTGGGTTCGCTTAGCAGTCCTCCGCCACCGCCAACCGAACCCGGAACCGGGGGTCGGCCGGCGGTCACAGCTCCGTGGACCAGTCGCGGGTCTCGAGGATCTGGCGTACACGGCCCAGGAAGGCCGAGGCGTAGGCCCCGTCGAAGGCCCGGTGGTCGAACGACAGGGCCAGGTTCCCCACCGGGTGGACGGCCACCACGTCGGAGCCGTCGGGGAGCTCCACCGCCACCGGCCGCTTGCGCACACCGTCGGTGGAGAGGATGGCCACCTGGGGCTGGTTGATCACGGGGGCGGTGAGGAAGGTCCCGAACGGGCCCGGGTTGGTGATGGTGAAGGTGCCGCCGGAGATGTCGTCGGCGGTGAGCTGGCGCGAGCGGGCCCGGGCCGCCAGGTCGGCCAGGTCGCGGGCGATGGCGGTCAGGCGCTTGCTGTCGGCGTCGCGCACCACGGGGACGATCAGCCCCTCGAAGTCGAGGTCGACGGCGAAGCCCAGGTGGACTCGCCGGTGGAGGATGAGGCTGTCCTCGCCCACCGAGGCGTTGACGTGGGGGAACTCGGCCAGGGCGTCGACCGCGGCCCGCGACACGAACGGGAGGTAGGTGAGGGAGAAGCCCTCCCGGGCCTTGAAGTCCTCGCGCACGGCCCGGCGCACCCGGTCGACGGCCGCGAAGTCCACCTCCACCACGGTGAGGACGTGGGCCGACGTGGCCTGGGAGCGCACCATGTGCTCGGCCGTGCGCCGGCGGATGTTGGAGAACGGCACGACCTGGTCGTCGGTGGCAGGGCGGGCCGGCGCGGCCGGCGCCTGACGGGCGACGGCGGGGGCGGCCGGCCGGGGTGCACCGCCGGCGCCAGGAACGGGCCCGGCGGGGGCGGTGGCGGACGGGGCAGCGGGGGCCGGCGCGCCGGGGGCAGGCCGGGTGGGAGCGGGCGCCGGGCGCGGCCCGGCGGCGCCGGGAGTGGGCCCGGCAGTGGCCTGGCGTCCGGCGGCCCCCCGGTCGAGGTAGGAGAGGACGTCGGCCCTCGTCACCCGTCCCTCCTGGCCGGTGCCGGGGATGTCTCCGGCGTCCAACCCGTGCTCGGCGATCAGGCGACGGACGACCGGGGAGAGCAGCGCCGCCCCGCCGGAGCGGGGCGTGGCCGACGACGACGAACGGGTGCCGGCCGGCGCCGCCGAGGCCGGGCTCCCGTTGGTGTCGGTGGGCGGTGGCGGCGGTGGGGGCGACGTTCCGGCAACGTCCGCAGGGTCGGCGGCGGCAGTCGCGATCTCGTCCTCGGCCCGGGCCGGACGGGGTGACTCGTCGCCGTGCTCGGCCTCCGGGGCGCCGGCCGCCGGCGCCCCGGCGCCACCGCCGGCCGCCGGCTGCCCGCCGTTCCCGCCGGCCGGCTGCTCGTCGGTGATGACGGCCAGGCGCGTGCCCACGTCCACCGTCTCGCCCTCGCCCACGAGGATCTCGGCCAGGTAGCCGGAGGCCACCGACGGCACCTCGGAGTCGACCTTGTCGGTGGACACCTCGAACAGGGTCTCGTCGCGGTCCACCCGGTCGCCGACCTTCTTGAACCACTTGATGATCGTGCCCTCGACGACGGTCTCGCCGAGCTGGGGCATCTCGATGTCGGGCATCAGCCGTGCAGTCCCCTTCCGGTGAGCGACATGACGGTCTCGCCGAACGTCTCGGACAGCGTGGGGTGCGGGTGGACGTACTGGCTGATCTCGTCGGGCGTGGCCTCCCAGTTCAGCGACAGCCAGCCTTCGGCCAGCTGCTCGGTGACCCAGGGCCCCACCATGTGGACGCCGAGCAGGCGCCCCGCCGTTCCGTCCGCCTGGCGCTCGGCGATCACCTTCACCAGCCCGTCGGGCTCGCCCACGATGAGGGCCCGGCTGTTGCCCGAGAAGCGGTGCTTGGACACCACCACGTCCAGGCCGGCGTCGCGGGCCGCCTGCTCGGACAGACCGGCGAAGGCCACCTCCGGGAAGCAGTAGATGCACCACGGCACCTTGGCGTGGTCCACCGGCAGCGGCTCCTCGCCGAGCATGTCCTTGACCGCCACGATGGCCTCCGCGAACCCCACGTGGGCGAGCTGCGGCGTGGACACCAGGTCGCCCAGGGCGTACACGCCCGGCTCTCCGGTGCGCAGGTGGTCGTCCACCCGGACGAACCCCCGATCGTCCACCGAGACCCCGGTGCCCTCCAGACCCAGCGTGTCCGACAGCGGGCGCCGCCCCACCGACATGACCACCAGGTCGACGGTGACCGACTCGCCGTCCCCGAAGCGCACCGTCGTGCCCGTGCCGTCGGGGACGTGGGACTTCACGGTCACGTCGGTGCGCACGTCGATCCCGCGCCTGGCGAACGAGCGGGCCACCACCGCCACCACGTCGGTGTCGCAGCCCGGCAGCAGCTTGGGCAGTGCCTCCAGGAGCGTCACCCGCGTCCCGAGGTCGCTCATCATGGACGCGAACTCGCAGCCGATGGCCCCGCCGCCCACCACCACCGCCGTCTCCGGCAGGCGCTCCAGGGAGAGCACCTCGTCGGAGGTGAGGACGAGGCGGCCGTCCACGTCGAAGCCGGGAAGGGTGCGGGGCGCCGACCCGCTGGCCAGCACGACGTTGGTGCCCACCAGTTCGGTGCCGTCGTCCACCGTCACCGTACGGTCGGGCCCCAGACGGCCGCTGCCGGCGACGACCGTGATGCGGCGCCGCTTCATCAGCCCTTCGAGGCCCTTCCACAACTGCTCCACCACCCGTTGCTTGCGGGCCTGGGCGGCGGCGAAGTCCACCGTGGGCTGGTCGGACTGGACTCCGAACTCCTTGGCCCCGGCGACGGTGCGGAAAACGGTGGCCGTCTCGAGGAACTGCTTGGCCGGGATGCAACCCCGGTGCAGGCACGTGCCGCCCACCTTGTCGCGTTCGACGACGGCCACCGACATCCCGGCGGCCGCGCCGTAGAGGGCGGCGGCGTACCCCCCGGGACCGCCGCCGATGACGACCAGGTCGAACTGTCGTGGCGCGGGGACCACCTCCTCTGCCGACGAGACTACCGGCGCCGGGTTTCGGCCAGGAACGGCACGGCGGCCGTCAGCGGGTAGCCATGGTGGCCTGCACGGCGAATGCCACGAGGATGGCCAGGCCGGTGAGCATGGCCACCAGGATCAGCTTCCGGGTGCTCACGATCCTCCCCGCGGGAGGGGCTTGCGGCCCGGGAACCCCTCCTCGGGAAGGTGCCACCACGCCAGGTCGGGCTCGCCCCGGCGCCAGCACAGGTAGTACACGACGCCGTCGGCGCCCCGGGCGTGGAAGTCGATCAGGCCGGCGCTGGCGTCGCGCAGGATGATGTCGCCCGCCTCCAGCTCCTCGAACGCCTCCTGGGCGTCGGCCATGTGGGAGCGGCTGCCGTTGGCCGAGCCCGCCCGCCCGGCCCGCACCGACGCCGCGTGGTGGATGCGCTCGACCAGCGCCCGTAGGCGGGGCAGGTACTCCCGGGCCTCGTCGACCGTCCAGTAACGCATCGGCCCCACCGTAGGAGACGGCTACCCTGGCCGGAACGCAGGGGAGCTCGGAGCGCCGGGCTGAGAGGCAGGTACGTGGCCTGCGACCCTTCCACACGACCGGCCCGGCAATGCGGGCGAAGGGAGCGTTCGATGGCTGACCCGCTCGTGATCGCAGGGCGCGAGTTCGGGTCGCGGCTGTTCCTCGGCACGGGCAAGTTCCCGTCCAACGCCGCGCTGTCCGCCGCCGTCGCCGCTTCGGCCACCGAGATGGTCACCGTCGCCCTGCGCCGGGTGGACCCTACGGCCGACGAGGACATTCTCGACGCCCTGCCCCCGGCGCCCGGCGGCCCCCTGTTGCTCACCAACACCAGCGGCGCCGACGACGCCGACGAGGCCGTGCGCCTGGCCCGCCTGGCCCGGGCCGCCGGCCTGCCGACGTGGATCAAGCTGGAGATCACCCCCGAGCCCCGGTACCTGCTGCCCGACCCGGTGGAGACGCTGAAGGCGGCCGAGGTGCTGTGTGGCGACGGGTTCACGGTGCTGCCCTACGTCAACGCCGACCCCGTCCTGTGCAAGCGCCTGGAGGAGGTGGGCTGCGCCACCGTCATGCCCCTGGGCTCGTGGATCGGGTCCAACCAGGGCTTGCGCACCCGGGGGGCGCTGGAGATCATCGTCGAGCAGTCGCTGGTCCCGGTGGTGGTGGACGCCGGCATCGGTGCGCCGTCCCAGGCGGCCGAGGCCATGGAGCTGGGCGCCGACGCGGTGCTGGTGAACACCGCCATCGGCACCGCCGGCGATCCCGCGGCCATGGCTGCCGCCTTTCGCCTGGCCGTGGAGGCGGGCCGGCGCGGGTACCTGGCCGGCCTTCCGGGTCCGTCACCGGCGGCCGCCGCATCCTCCCCCCTGACCGGGTTCCTCGGCGCCGACGGCGGGCCCGCAGGTCCTGGCCACCACGCCCACCAGGTGCCGACCGGGGCGGCTGCCCGGTCGGCCGCGCCGTGACTGCCGTCCCGGTGGAGCTGGAGGCGGGCCCGGGGGCCGACGGGGTGCCGGCGGGGACGGCCGCCGCCGATCTCCTGTCCTTCCTCGACCGCGACCTGGCCCGGCTGGTGGACCGGTCCACGGGGGCGTCGGCGGCCGACGTGGCGCGGGCCCTGGCGCCCGGTCGCCGGCTCGACATGGACGACCTGGCTGCCCTGCTCTCGCCGACCGCCGCCGACTGCCTGGAGGCCCTGGCGGCCGCCTCCCACCGGTTGACGGTGGCCCGCTTCGGGCGGGCGGTGCGCCTGTTCGCCCCCCTGTACCTCTCGAACGAGTGCGCGTCCACGTGCACGTACTGTGGGTTCTCGGCCGGCAACGACATCGCCCGCCGGACGCTGTCGCCGGAGGAGGCGGCAGTGGAGGCCCGGGCCCTGGCCGGCAGCGGCTTCCGCCACGTGCTGCTGGTGTCGGGCGAGCACGCCCGCATCGTGTCGCGGGACTACCTGGCCGACTGCGTGGCGGCGGTGGCCGCCGAGGTCCCGTCGGTGGCGGTGGAGGTCCAGGTGTGGGAGGCCGAGGCCTACCGGCGGCTGGTGGCGGCCGGCTGCGAGGGCCTGGTCGTCTACCAGGAGAGCTACGACCGGTCCACCTACGCGGCCACCCACCTGCGGGGCCGCAAGCGCAATTACGAGTGGCGGCTGGCGGCGCCCGACCGGGGGGCGGCAGCCGGGATGCGCCAGCTCGGGGTCGGGGCGTTGCTGGGCCTCCACGACGACTGGCGGGCCGACGTGCTGGCCGTGGCCGCCCATGCCCGGGCGCTGGTGCGGCGGTGGTGGAGGTGCTCGGTGTCGGTGTCGGTGCCGCGGCTGCGCCCGGCCGCCGGGGGCTTCGTCGCCGCCCGCCCGGTGGGCGACCGGGAGCTGGCTCAGGCCGTGTGCGCCCTGCGCCTCGTCCTCCCCGACGTGGGGGTGTCGCTCTCCACCCGGGAACCGCCGGCCCTGCGCGACGGGCTGGTGCGCCTAGGCGTGACGACCATGTCGGCCGGGTCGCACACCGAGCCGGGGGGGTACGCGGCGCCGACCGACGCCGAGCCACAGTTCGAGGTGGGCGACACCCGGTCGCCGGCCGAGGTGGCCGCCGTCCTGGCCGCCGCCGGGTACGACCCGGTGTGGCGGGACACCATCGGCGCCCGCCGGCCGCCGGTCGGCGGGTGAGCGGAGCCCGTCGAGTCCGGCGTCAGGCCACCGGGCAGGCGGCAGGAGCGGGCTCGCCGAGCCGGAACTGGGCGAGGTCCACGTCGGTCGGGGTCACGGACGTGACCACCATGTCGACGGGCGTGTCGCCCTCGTCGCGGGCGAGGTGGGGTCGCCCGCCGCCGGAGTAGAGGTCGCCGGGACCGTAGGTGGTGGGACGGCAGTCCTCCCCGTACACCGTGAGGGTGCCCGACACGACCTCCACCAGATGGGCGCCCGGGTGGGAGTGCCACCCGCTCGACTCACCGGGGGCGTAGGTCTCCCGTCGCACGAGGACGACGGCCGGCCCGTTGGCGGCCACCGCCGGCCCGCTCATGACGACCACCTGGGGGGCCGGTGCCCCCGGGCCGGGTCGGGCCCGGGGGCCGGGCGAGCCGGCCACCGCGATGGCGACGGCAACGGCGGCCATACCGGCCACCACCAGCGCCGTTGCGACGCGGCGCCGGCGGGCGGCCGGCGGGTCGTCGTCGGGACCGGTGTCGCCGGCCGCCGAGGGCGGCAGGGGCGTCATCCAGGAGCTGCCGTGCCAGCCGGGGAAGGACGGCGACCCGTCGCCGGGCCGGCTGGCACCGTTGCCCACCGTGAACCCCGACGTCAGGTCGCTCATCTCTCCCATGGCCTGGCCCTCCTACGGCAACCGACCGGGCGCTCGTTGGCTCGGCTCGTTGTCTGTCCACAAGGTGAGCCCTCACCCGTCCCGGCAGATACAGGCCGCGGTGGGCCGGCTGGGACGGGGCCACGGGGTGGGACATGCTGTCGTCGTGCCCCGCCCCCACGCCCGCGCCCTGCCGGCCGCTGCCCGTGCCGCCCTGGGCGCGGCCGCCGTCGTGGTGGCCGTGGTGACCGTCGTGGCCGTGCTCGGGCCGGTCCTGGCCGCCACCGCCGGCCCCGCCGCCGGCTCTCCGGGAGCCCGGCCCCAGACGGCTCAGGTCACGACCACGACCGTGCAGGAGGCGCCCTCCTCGATCTCCGGCGCCGACGAGGTGCGGGCGGCAGTCGTGCTGGGGGCGACCCTCGCCGCCATGGCCCTGCTCGTGCTCCTCGCCGCCAGAGGCGCCCGCCGCCGGCGCCGCCCCACCGGCCCGGCCTGAGCCCGGCGAGCGCCCGGCAGCGTTCGCGGTTCGCAGTTCGCAGTTCGCCGTCGGGGCGTCGTTCCTCGTCGTGGCGATCCGCCGCCGCTGTCCACGCACGCCCGCCCGCGCCTGCCCACGCACGGCCGCCCGCCCCGGCCCTATGGGCGGCGGCCCGCCCGGCTACGCACGGCCCGGCTCTCCCCACGCCCGGCCTTCGCCCGGCCCCAGCTCGGTCCGTCGCCCCGGCGAGAATGGCGGTCTGGGATGGCCGGGCAGGGGCGGCGGGCTACCCGGTGGCCTCCCGCCAGCGGTCGACGACATCCAGCAGCTCGGGCAGTGACTCGATGACGGCGTCCGGCTCGGCCGCATCCGATGGCTCGGCGAAGGGATTGGGGCGCAGGACGGCCCGCAGCCCTGCGCCCTTGGCCCCGGCCACGTCGTCCCAGGGACGGTCGCCCACGAACACGGCGCGGGACGGGTCGCCGACACCCACCGCCGCGAGGGCGGCGGCGAAGGCCTCGGGGTGGGGCTTCTGGTGGGCCAGCTCGCTGGTGTACAGGCGGGCGTCGATGAGGCCGGCCAACCCGTCGCGCTCGAGGAACCGCTCGTGGAAGGCCCGGGGCCAGTGGGTGTTGGAGAGGAGCCCGACGGCCAGGCCCCGCTCGTGTAGCGCGGCCAGGGTGGGGGCGGCGTCGGGGTCGTGGCGGATGTGGGGCGTCCAGGCGTCCAGGTGGCGGACGGCGGCCTCCTCCAGGAGGGCTTCGGCCACGTCCAGGTGCAGCTCGGCGGCGGCCGCCGCCAGCAGGTCGGCCAGGGTGGCGCTGCGCTGGTGGGTGGCGGTGGTGGCCCAGAACGCCGCCTCCACCGCCACCATGCGGGCGGCCAGCTCGTCCTCCCGCTCGGGCGACAGATGACGGGCGGCCAGCCGCCAGGCGTCGACCAGCTCGGACTCCACGAACACCGACAGGGTGCCGCCCCAGTCGAAGATCACCGCCTCGACCGCCGGTGGGCCCACCCGCGCACCCTAGGGCCAGCGGTCCCCATGGCCCGGCTCTCGCCGGCCTCCGTGGTCAAGGCCGGGGCGAACAGGCCCTCAGTCGCCGGGTCAGGCGGGTGTGGGCCGCCCGTAGCCGCCGCCGCCAGGGGTCAGCACCCGCACGACGTCGCCGGGCTGGAGGTCCAGCGTGCACTTGTCGGGGAGCCGGCGGGCCCGGGACTCGTCGCCGCCGGGCAGCAGCCAGTTCTCCCCCGTCGCGCCCGGGGCGCCACCGTCCAGCCCCCACGGCCGGCTCCGGCGGCGCTCGGTGATGAGGGACACGGTGGCCGCCGCCAGCACCTCCAGGTCCCGTTCGATGCCGTCGCCGCCGGGCCAGCGGCCGGCGCCGCCGCTGTCCCGCCGCAAGCGGTACCGCCGCACACGCAGGGGGAACGCCCGCTCCAACGCCTCCACCGGCGTGTTCTTGGAGTTGGTCATGCCGGTGTGGACGCCGTTCATGCCGGCCCGGCCCGGGCGGCCGCCCTGGCCCCCGCCCACCGTCTCGTAGTACACCCAGGTCCCGATCCCGCTTCCCGGGGGGCCGGCGCCCGCGCTGCCGCCCAGCAGGGTGTTGTTCATCGTCCCCTGGCCGGCGGCGCCGATCCGCCCGGGGAGGGCGGCGGCCAGGGCGCCCAGGCACACGTCGGCCACCCGGGCGCTCACCTCCACGTTGCCCGCCCCCACCGCCGCGGGTGGCCGGGCGTTGACGATCGAGCCCTCGGGGACCACGACGGTGACCGGGCGCATGGCTCCCCCGTTGGCGGGGATGGTGGGGTCGGCCGCCGAGCGCAGGGCGAACGACACCGCACTCACCGTCACCGCCTCCACCGCGTTGACGTTGCCCGCGCGCTGGGCGTCGGTGCCAGTGAAGTCGAAGGTGACGGCGTCGCCGTCGATGGTGAGGGTGACGGCGATGCGCGCCGGCCGCTGCTGGTCGTCGCCCGGCCCGCACGAGTCGAGCTGGTCCTCGAAGTCCCACGCGCCGTCGGGCATCTCGGCCAGCGCCGCCCGCATGCGCCGCTCGCCGTAGTCGGTCACCTCCTCCAGCGGGCCGTCGGCGAACCCGGCCAGCCGATCGACGCCGACGACGTTGGTGCCCCGCTGGGCGTCGAGATCGCCGCGGCGCTCGTCCGGCGTTCGCGAGTTGGCGCACAGGATGGCCTCGACCTCGTCGGTCAGCAGGACCGGAGGGATGCGCAGCCCCTCCTGGTGGATCTCGACGGCGTCGGCGGGGATGGAGCCGGGCGCCATGCCACCGACGTCGGCGTGGTGGGCCCGGTTGGCGGCCCACCCCACCAGGCGGCCGTCCACCCAGCACCCGGCCACCAGGGTGAGGTCGTTGAGGTGGGTGCCGCCGCGGAAGGGGTCGTTGAGGACGACCTGGTCGCCGGGCCCCAGGCGGTCGCCGAAGGCGTCGATGGCGGCCTGCACGGAGGCGGGCATCGACCCGAGGTGGACGGGGATGTGCTCGGCCTGCACGAGGAGCTCTCCCCCGGGCGTGAACAGGGCCGCCGAGCAGTCGGCCCGTTCCTTGATGTTGGGGCTGAAGGCGGCCCGCCGCAGCACCGCGCCCATCTCCTCCGCCACCCCCGTCAACCGCGACACGAGGACCCGCAGGGCGGCGGGGTCGAGGCTCACCGGGTGAGCACCCAGCTGCCGTCGGGTGCGACGTCGGCCGACCATCCCTCGGGGACCCAGATCGTGCAGTCGGGCTCGGCGATCACCGTCGGGCCGGTGGTCGGCCGGCGCTCGGTGAGGGGTGGGCCGAGGT
>JBHELO010000041.1:0-7208 GCA_046263055.1 Acidimicrobiales bacterium
ACGGCCATCCAGGCCACCGAGCGCCGCCACCCCGACCGGGCCTGCGCTCCCGGGCGTCCCCGCCGCCGGGAGTTCGACTACGTCCGCCACGGCACCGCCAGCCTGGCGGCCCTCGACGTCCATAGCGGCTCGGTGGCGGCCCAGCCGATCGAGCGGAGCGACTCGGCCACGTTCTGCACCTTCTTGGACTCCATCGACGCCGAGGTCGACGCCAGCGTGGCCACCCACGTGATCTTGGACAACGGCTCCAGCCACCTGTCCAAGAGACGAAGCGGTGGTTCGCCGCCCATCCCCGCTGGGTAGTGCATTACACGCCGCCCCACGCCAGCTGGGTCAACCGAGATCGAACTGTTCTTCTCGATCTTGCAGCGCAGGTCATCCGCAACGGGAACTTCGACTCCCGGGAGGACCTCATCGCCAAGCTGCTGGCCTTCATCAGCGACTACGACCGCACCGCCAAGCCGTTCGCCTGGACGTACTCCGGTGATCCCCTGAAGGTGGCTTGATGGCCACAGACCACGCGCGCGGGAATTTCGCGCGGCGCCACTAGTGGTGGGCGCCCGCGGTGCCCGACCCTTCGCCAGCATGCCGTCCCAGAGCGCGGGGCGACGGCACGTACTTCTCGCTCAGACAGCCGGCGTCCCCCGACTGAAGACGCCATTCCACGTTGAACCCTTTCGGGGAGGACCAGCCACCTCTGGTAGCGCCCGAAGCAAGTCGACGATAACCGGGAGGTTCGCAGCGGGGATCAGGGCGGCGAGCTGCACTCCGACGTTGCCGCATCCGCGGTTGCCGCACCCACACAGCGGAATCCTTGCGAGCCCCTGAAGGCCCTCGCTTTCGACCACAACCGCAAGCCCGTCAGACTCCTCCGGTTCCCCCGACCACAGTTCGACCCAGACCGACTCGGGCTCGTCGCCGGCTTGAACGAGGAGGTGAACGTTCCGCCGCAGCCCGAGGAAGGCCGAGGCCCTCCCCGTGCCGCCTCGGGACGACCGTAGCCACGTGGTCCGAGCCGACCACTGATCGACTGTGATGCGCTTGCGCTCGGAGTCAAAGACAGCCTCAGCCATCACAACCATCGTGCCAGCGGGAGGCGGCGAACATCGGGATTTACCTCTCGGGCCGCGGCGGCCCCGGTTGCATCACGGCAGAGATGTGACAAGCGCAGGGGAGGCGGGGATGCCAGATTGCGTACAGGAACCGCGCCGGGAGCAGGGCGCCGCAACGACGCCCCCTCCCTCGCACTCTCGATTGTGAAGGGGGACGAGGAGCATGGCCGAGAACGACGAGGCCGCCGTTGAGGAGGAGGAGGAGGAATCGCGGTTCCCGATGGGGGTGGACCCGCCGGACGTCGAACGACACGAGGACGACCCAGGCGAGGTGCGGACGTCCTTCGCCACGACCGGCTTGGGCTGGTCCGGTCGGGACGACGACGACCTCTAGATCGGCGGGTTGCCGCCAGGCCGACCACCGCGCCACCCTGAACGAAGACACGTTCAGGGAGCGCAGGAGCAGGACGACACGGACGCCAACCGAGGCACTGCCTCCACCGGTTCGAGCGCCCGCTATCGGGGGCGACTCGGGCGCTCGTCCCGGCGGGCGTCACGCCGGGGTGATCACCCAGACGTAGGGGAGGGTGTAGGGCGTCGATACGTTGAGGAACTTGAGTTCGAAGGTGTAGGTGCCGGCCGCCTGCGGGGATCCCTGGAAGACGAACTCCCCCGGCCGGAAGTTGCTGATCAGGGAGATGCCGGGCGGCATCTGGCCCGACTCCACCGACACCGTGCCGCCGGGGGCGAAGCCGAGGGCGACGGTGTCGGGATCGTTCACCGGTCGGGGAGCAAGCACCTGCTTGGCGGGCGGCGCCTGCAACAGCGTCCCGCCCTTGGCCGACGTGACCCCAAGCGTGACGGCCCGGCCCCGGCCCTGGAAGGTGGCGGCGATGGCGACGTTCACGGCGCCGCTCTGGCTGGGCACATTGACGGGGAAGGTCACGCTGGTGGCGCCGGCCGGGATGAAGGCGGTGGCGGGAACGGAGGCCAATTTGGCGTCACTGGTGGAAAGGCGGACGGTCACCCCGCCGGGGGGAGCGCCGGTGGTGGTGGTCAGCGTGGCGGTGGCTGTGCCCGCGCCGGCGACGACGCTGGGGGACACCGTGATGTTCTGGAGGTCGAACGGGGGCGGCGGCGTCGGCACGACGGTCAGCGTGGCCGACATGGTCGTCGCACCAACGGTGGCCGAGATGGTGACGTCTGTCGGTACGTCGACCGCCGTGGTTGCGATCGGGAAGGTGGCGGTGGACTGGCCGTCGAGGAATGCGACGGTCGCAGCGACGCCGGCCACCGTCGGGTTGCTGCTGGCCAGCGAGACGGAGAAGGCGTTCCCGTCGGCCGGGACCGAGACCGACACCGCGCCGGTCGAGCCCTTGGTGCCGTCGGTCGTCGTCGGTGACACGGCGACGGACGTCAGCGCCCGCACCGGGTCCACCTCCAGCTGCCCGGTGACCGTGGCGGTGCCCAGGGACGCGGTGATGGTGACGACGGTGGGAGCGGCCACCGGGCCGGCGTCGACCTTCACGGCCACGGTGTTCGAGCCGGCGGGGATGAACGCCGAGGCGGGCAGCCCGAGCGCCGCAGAATCGTCTTGCAGGCCCACGGTCACCCCGCCGGGAGGTGCCGACGCAGCCAGCGATGCGTTCACCGTGACCGCGTCACCACTGGCGACGACCCGGGGGAAGGCAGCCACCGAGCTCAGGGTGGGGACGGCCGCCGGCTCCACCGTCAAGTTGACCGACGCGCTGGACGCCCCGAGGGTGACGGTGACCGTCACTGGCGTCGAGGCGGTCACGCCGGCGGCGGTGATCTGGAACTGGCCGTTCGACAGCCCTGGCCCGATCGACAGGGTGGCGGGCACGGTCACGCTGGCGTTCGAGGCGGCGATGGACAGGATGGCGCCGCCGGCCGGGGCGGCGGGGCTGATCACCACCTGGACGATCTCCGACTGGCCCGACTGCAACGTCGGGGAGTCCGGAGCCAGCTGGATCGGCGGGACGGTGGTAGCCGGCGCCCCGCCGCCGCCGCTCCCGCCTGATGCCCCTACCGGCACTGCGCCGGCCAGGATCCCGGCGACGACGCAGGCGACGAACAGGAGGCGGCGGAACACAGCCGTGGGAGCAAGGGATGTGCGCTTCATGGGACGTCCTTCCGCAATGGGGCGGCCAGTCGGCCGATGTCCCAATGGTCGCGACACACAGGTCGGGCCGACGATTGGACGTTGGTCCTAGGACCCCGCCCGGCGGCGCACCAGCTTGGCGCCGCTGGCCATCGGCTCCGCGCCGGCGACCTGGCCTACGGCGTCGAGCCCGTCGCCACCCGGCCGATGGCGGTGGCCTCGGTGAACCACATCGCCCGGTCGGGGCCGGTCACGATGCCGCTCGGGTTGTGTACCAGGGGTCCGCCGTATGTGGTCACTGCCCCGGCGGTGGTGATCCGCCCGATCGAGCCCGGCGGGGGGGACGATCGACTGACGGGCTTGTTCGTGAACCACAGGGCCCCGTCCGGGCCCGCCGTGATGTCCCATGCTGCACCGATGCCCGGGCCGGTGAAGATCGTGACTGCCCCGGCGGTGGTGATCCGTCCGATCCTTTCACTGCCGTAGTCGGCGAACCACAGGGCCCCGTCGGGCCCGGCGGTGATCGCCTCCAAACCGAAGGTTCGCCCGTTGGGTACGGCATACGTAGTGATGGCTCCGGCCGTCGTGATGCGCCCGATCGAGTCCTCTCCGTCGCTCGTGAACCACAGCGCCCCGTCCGGTCCGGCGGTGATGTGCTCCGGGCGGTCGATCCCGGGCCCCGAGTAGGTCGACACCGAGCCGGCCGTAGTGATCCGCCCGATCGAGTAGTTGCCGAGGTTGGTGAACCACAGCGCCCCGTCGGGGCCGGCGGTGATGCCCCTCGGGATCGAGATGCCCGGCCCGGTGTAGACGGACAGAACGCCGCCGGTGGTGATCCGCCCGATCGAGTCGTTGCCCACGTTGGTGAACCACAGCGCCCCGTCGGGGCCGGCCGTGATGGCCCAAGGTTGCGAGATGCCGGGCCCCGTGTAGCTGGTGATAGAGCCTCGGGTCGTCACCCGCCCGATCGAATCGTTGCCGCCGTTCGTGAACCACAGCGCACCATCGGGGCCGCCGGTGATGCCGGTCGGGTACGAGATGCCGGGCCCGTGTTGGATGGTGATGACACCCGCCGTGGTGATGCGCCCGAGGGTGTCGGGCTGGTAGCTCCGGAACCACAGGGCGCCGTCTGGACCTGCGGTGATGCCCATTCCCACGGAGCCGTTGGGCGCCGGGAACAGCGTCACGGCCCCGCCGGTCGTGATGCGGCCGATCGCGGCGGCCGGGTTCGTCGCCCGCGCCGGGACCGTGAACCAGAGAGCGCCGTCGGGCCCGGGTGTGATGTCGCCCAGGTTGGCCCCGATGACGACTCGGGTGACCGTCCCGGCGGTCGTGATCCGGTCGATCGCGTTGCCATCGATTCCCCACAATGCGCCGTCGGACCCGGGTGCGATGGCCGTCACGACGTCGTACGCCGGCAGCGGGTACAGGGCGATGGCACCGCTGGCATCGATCCGCCCGATGACGTCGGGCTTAGCGCCCTCCTTGGTGTTCGTGAACCACACGGCGCCGTCGGGGCCGGCGACGAGGTCCGTCGGCCTCAGGACACCCGGGGCCGTATATGTGGTGACGACGCCGGTGGTGGTGATCCGTTCGATGAGATTGCCAGACCGGCTCGTGAACCACAGCGCCCCGTCCGGCCCGGTCGTGATGGTCTCCGGGTGCACCATCGGCACAGTGAACCTGGTCACGGCGCCCGAGGTGGTGATCCGTCCGATGGACGCCCCGCCGTTGTTCGTGAACCACAACGCCCCGTCTGGGCCGGGGGTGATCTCGGTGGGCCCGACTATGTCAGGAGACGTATACCCGGTGAACGTCCCGCCGGTGGTCATGCGGCCGATCGTGCTGTTGTCGTTCCCGGTGAGCCACAGGGCGCCATCAGGGCCCGTCGCGATCCCGTTCAAGTCGTAGTTCGCAGGTGAGATCCCAGGAAAGACGGTGGTCTTGCCGGGAGCAGGCGTTGCCGCCGAAGTCGGCGTCTGGGCTGGAGCAGGGGCACTGGTGACGGCCAACCCGACGGCCATCGTTGCGAGAGCCATGGCCATCGCCAGGGACGACCGATTGAGTCCCATATGCGTCACCACCTTCGGTAGCGACGGCACCACAACCGCCGACGCCCAAGCCCTACGACCGTGGACCCTACGTGCGCCGGCGGGCAAACACAAGGGCCGGCAATTTGCGACCAATGGGTTCGAACGTCACCATCGTCGCCGCCGCCGGGCCCCGGTGGTCGTGCGGTGCCGGCACGCGGAGTGGTCGCCGCCCACGGAGCGCACTTCAGGAGGCGCCCGCACCTGCCGATTCTCCCCTGAACGTTCTCGCGTTCGTCTGGAGGGGGCGAGGATGAGACGCCACGATCCAGTCGAAGCGGCGGCGGGCGCACCATCTCCCTCGACCGCCAGATGTCCGTCCAGGGCGGGACCTCGGACCCGGGCGAAGTCCCGGACTCGGCCTCTCCGGCGACCAAGGCTGCGGCGACTCCTACGGCCACGGCACGTTCATCGCCGGCAGCGGGGCGGCGTCGGGCGGCGCCCACAAGGGTGTGGCTCCGGGCGCCAACCTGGTGTCGGTCAAGATTGCCGGACGGGACGGCTGGGCCGACGTGAGCAACGTGATCGCCGCCATCCAGTGGGCCGTCTCGTTCAAGGACAGCTACGGCATCAAGGTCCTCAACCTGTCGCTCGGCACCGACGGCACCCAGTCCTACCGGACCGACCCGCTCGACTACGCGGTCGAGAAGGCGTGGTCGTCGGGGATCGCGGTGGTCGTCGCGGCCAGCAATCGGGGCCCGGCGGCGGGCACCATCGCCAAGCCCGGCGACGATCCCTACGTCGTCACCGTCGGCGCCACCGACGACCACGGCACGCCCGGCCTGGGCGACGACACCCTGCCCGACTTCTCCAGCCGGGGCCCGACGGCGGCCGACGGGCTGGCCAAGCCCCACGTGGTGGCGCCGGGCGCCCACGTCGTCTCCCTGCGGGCGCCGGGCAGCGCCATCGACACCCAGTTCCCCACCGATCCCACCAGCGCCTACCGCCGGGGCAGCGGTACGTCCATGGCCACCGGCATCGTCTCGGGCACCGCCGCCCTCGTGCTGGCCGCCGACCCCGGCATGACGCCCGACCGGCTCAAGTACGCCCTGGCGGGGACGGCCCGCCCGGTGGCGTCCGACGACTGGATGGCCGTGGGCAACGGCGTGGTCGACGCCTACCAGGCCAGCGTCGCCCCCCCGGCGGGCGCGGCCAATGCCGGCCTGAGCCGGTCCAACGGCCTGGGGAGCCTGATCCTGAGCCGGGGGACGGTGCGGGTCCGCTTGGACAACCTGTTCGGGACCGTGCTCTCCGGCGTGCTCACCGCCCAGGTCCCCTGGCCCGGGGGTTCATGCGGGACGACCCGCTGTTGCTGGTCCTGGACGAGCCCACCGCCGCCCTGGACGCGGAGACCGAGCACGCCCTGTTCGAGCGCTTCTCCCGAGCGGCCCGAGGCGGTGGCGCTACCGGCCAGGCGGAGGCCGGGGAAGAGGCCGGCGGCATTGGCGGGGCCCGGGGCGGGCGCATCACCATCCTCGTGTCGCACCGGTTCTCCACCGTGCGCATGGCCGACCTCATCGTGGTCCTCGACGGGGCGCACGTGGTCGAGGTCGGCACCCACGCCGACCTGGTGGCGAGGGGCGGCCAGTACGCCGAGCTGTACGGGATCCAGGCCGCGGCCTACACGTAGCCTCGCTCGACGGGCGGGGCTGCGGTGGTGGCGGGCGCCGCGCCACACGCCGGGGTCTCGTTCCGGGTGGCCGGCATGGTCCCGGCGCCGCCAGCTGGGGGCGGGTTGGACCGGGCCGCCACCGGGTCCCTGGAACCTGCGTCACGGCCGATCGGGCGCGGTCTAGTGTGGGTCGGTTACCACGGTCCTGTGGTGCAGCTTGGAGTGCACGCCGCCCTGTCAAGGCGGAGGTCGCGAGTTCAAATCTCGTCAGGACCGCCCCGGTCGGGTAGCTCAGTTGGTAGAGCGCGCGCCTGAAAAGCGCGAGGTCACCG
>JBHELO010000042.1:0-40572 GCA_046263055.1 Acidimicrobiales bacterium
CCGCTGCTCGGCCGTCTTTCCAGCGGCGCTGCCGGGCGGTTCGCCTCCGAGGCTAGCGCATACCGCGCGTCATTTGGTGGACACCACACTAGTTCCCTCGTCTCCCGGCATCAAGTAGGGAAAGGATCTACAGCCCAACGCACTGCCCCGACTTGGAGCTGGCGGTGTTGGGCTGTCCGGCGTTGGTGGGAGCCGGGGCGTTGCCGGCGCACGCCAGGGCCTTGAAGACGTTGTTGGCCTTGACGACGTCGGTACCCACGGTGTTGTTGTTGACCGTCACGTTGCCGGAGACGATGTTGGCCCCAAGGGTCAGCCCGGCGGTGTTTCCGGTCAGGGTCACGTCGCCCGCCACCCGGTTGAGGGCACAGCCGGTGGCCGGGTCACCGATGCGGATGGGCACGGTGGCGCCCGAGACGACGATGCCCTGGCCCGGAGTGGTGGACGGACCCGAGATTTGGGAGCCGCACACGCTGAAGAAGCTTGGTCCGTTGGCCACGATGCCCCGGCTGATCTGGGAGTTGACCACCGTCAGCGACCCACCGGGGTTGACGGTCACCGGCCCCACCACCCGGGCGTTGGTGATGACCATGCTCTCACCGGCGTTGACGGTGAGGGGGCCCAGGAAGTCGCCGGTGACGGTGCGGGTGGGAGGCGGCGGAGTGAAGGGGGCAATGACCACCGACTCATTCGCCGCCCCGCACGCGGAGGTGACGGGGTTGTTGTTGGCGTCGCCCGAATAGGAGGCGATGAAGCGGTAGGTGCCCGCTGCGGTGGGGGTGAAGGCGTCGGAGGTGGCAGAGCCTGCCCCCACAGGGTTGGTGGAGGTGAAGACCTGGGTGGCGCAGCCGGCGTCGCTGAAGAGCTTGAACGTCACGCTGCCGGTGGGGCTGGAGCCCCCCGAGACCGTGGCGGTGTCGCGCACCGGAGCGCCCAGCAGGTTGCCGGGCGATGCCTGGGTGGCGACGGTGGGGGTGGGCTTGGGTGCCGGGCCCATGGCCACGCCGAAGGGGAAGGTGCCCACCACTATGGTGCCCACCACCGTGTTGGTGGCGGTGTTGATGACCGACACAGTGTTATCGCCGCTGTTCGTCACGTAGGCCCGGGTGCCGTCGGGGGTCACGGCCACCCCCTCGGGACCGGCGCCCACGGCCACGGTGGCCACCACCGTGTTGGTGGCGGTGTCGATCACCGACACGTCGTTCGAGTCGTAGTTGGCCACGTAGGCCCGGGTGCCGGCGGGGTTGACGGCCACGGCGGCGGGAGCGCCGTCCACAAACACGGTGGCCACCACCGTGTTGGTGGCGGTGTCGATCACCGACACGTCGTTCGAGCCCTGGTTTCCCACGTAGACACGGGTGCCGGCGGGGTTGACGGCCACGCCGATGGGACTGCCGTCCACGGCCACGGTGGCCACCACCGTGTTGGTGGCGGTGTCGATGACCGACACAGTGCTATCGAATTCGTTGGTCACGTAGGCACGGGTACCGTCGGGGGACACGGCCACCCCCTCGGGAATGAGCCCGACCGCCACGGTGGCCACCACCGTGTTGGTGGCGGTGTCGATCACCGACACAATGCCGTTGTTCGAGTCGCCGTTGGCCACGTAGGCCCGGGTGCCGGCGGGGTTGACGGCCACGGCGAAGGCACCGGCGGGGACGGCCACGATGGCCACCACCGTGTTGGTGGCGGTGTCGATGACCGACACGTCGTTCGAGTTGGCGTTAGCCACGTAGGCCCGGGTGCCGGCGGGGTTGACGGCCACGGCGATGGGAAAGGAGCCCACGGCCACGGTGGCCACCACCGTGTTGGTGGCGGTGTCGATCACCGACACGGTGTTCGAGTTGGCGTTGGCCACGTAGGCCCGCGGGGACACGGCGGCCGGCGGCCGGGTGGTAGTGGTGGTCGACGGCTGTGTGGTGGTGGTCGACGGCTGTGTGGTGACGGAAACCGGCGTCGCGCCACAGGTCGACTGGCCCACGTAGAGGTCGCCCTTGGCGAATGGGCCGTGGAGAACAAGGTGGACGGCGGTGACGGTGATGGACCCGTCCGGGTTGGTCGTCTGCTCGTTGAAGATGTAGGTGAACGACTCGTTGCTGGCGCCGACCACGATCGTGCCGTTGATGGCGAGGCCCACCGCCGGCATCGTCGGCACCGCCTGGGTGGCGGTGACGTTGCCGTTGGCGTCGGTGGCGGTGTCGACGATGCCGCCGACAATCGTGGTGGAGGCGGTCACGCCCGTCTGGCTCGCCGTACAGGTGCTGGACGCGCTGGTGGCATGGAACTGGTTGACCCCGACCCCGATGGCGTTGAGGGTGGCCGTGCTGGTCACCGACCCGGTGGGTCCTAGCGTGCCCTGGGTGCTGACGTCGACCCGGCCCGAGTTGAAGAAGACCGCCGGCCCCGCCCCCACGCTCTCCGACGGCTCGGTGGCTGTCACCGGAGCGGCGGAGCCACCCGCCGGCAGCGTGACCACGGGCCGGGGGCCGATTGCGGGTTGGGCGCCCCCGCCGAGCGTGATGTTCTGTGCCGATACGCCGAAGGCCCTACCGTTCACTGCGGTCACATCGGCGCTCGACGTCCCCATGAGCGCAAACCCGCCGGCAGTTGTCGCAACTGCCACGACCAGGGTGAAGACCCTCCGGTTCCTCAAGCTGCCCACAGACTTTTGTCCCGTCATGGTGAAGACCTTCCCAAAAATCGACTCTGTGGATTTCCCGCGATCCGACGGCGCGCTAGGCACCGAGTGCCATGTTCCTGTGTCAGGTCCGGCTGGTCCGGAAAACGGTAGCGCATTCGCGACGCCAGGTCCCCGACGGTTCCAACCCCCAAGCAGATCTACGCCGCTCCGCCCAGATTGGCCGCCCGGGCGGGGCCGAACGACCACGAAGCCACCTCCCCCGCCGGCACACGGGCCGGGAGGTCGGCGGCCAGCGCCTGGTGGGCCTTGAGGGCCTAAATGATCTGGAGGTGCTTGGTAGCGAAGGACTTGGGCGGGGGCGCATCGGCGTGCCATTTCGTGCAGACGTATATTTAATGGCACTCAAGTTTCGGTCCGCTGCTCGGCCGTCATTGCCAGCGGCGCTGCCGGGCGGTTCGCCATGCCTCCGGGGCTAGCGCATAACGCGCGTCATTTGGTGGACACTACACTAGCTGCCGCCCGCCGGCGCTGGGGCCCGATGGTGGCTGCCGGGTCACGGGCCGACTCCACCCCCGCGGCGGCCACGCAGAACCGCTCGCAGACGGCGCCGGCCAGGACCATCGTGGCGCCCGCCACCGCGGCCAGACGTCGGCGGCGCCCGAGCGACAGCACCAGGGCGGTACCGCCGACGCTGAGGCCCTTGGCCCAGGAGGCCAAGGCGTGGGCCCGCCCGCCGGCCGTGTAGGGCCGGGACGACTCGGGGTGGGCCCGCTCCATCACCTGGCTGGCCGTGCCCTCCACGAGGACGCCGGCCGCCATCAGCCGCCGGGCGGGGCCGGCGGCGGCCGGCGGCGACAGGGCCACCGCCGCCGCGCCGGCACTGGCCGCCGCGCTGCCGGCGAAGACGAAGGGCAGCTCCCGCCGGGCCCCGTGCCACGCCGGCACCGCGGTGTCGGCCACCAGCACTGCGGTGTAGGTGCACATCACCGGGCCCAGGGCGCCGGCCACCACTTCCAGGGCCCGGCCGGCTCCGGGCGCCAACCCGGTGAGGTCGCAGGCGGCAGCCCCGAGCACGGCGGGGGCGAAGGCGGAGATCACCCACGTGCCCACGCTCATGGGCGACGTGGGCTTGGCCACCCGCAGCATGTGCAGGAACCGCTCGGGCTTGCCCAGGTCGGCCACCAGCAGGGCGGGGCTGGCGGCCGCCCCCAAGGCGCCGCCCACCAGGGCCCGCCGGGCCAGGGCGTGGTGGCCGGCCAGGCGGGCGCCGAGCGCCAGGGTGGCCGACGCCCCGGCCAGGCCGCCGGTGAAGAAATAGGCGGGGACCGGCCACTTCCAGACCGGCGCCTTGAGGATCGGCCGGTCGTAGTACGTGCGGACCTCGGCGTCGGGAACCATCGCCGCCTCGCCGCCGCCTCGCCGCCGGCGCCCGCCGCCGCCCGCCGGCGCGGTGACCCCCGCCCCCCCCGCCTCGCCGCCGCCCGCCGGCGCGGTCACCCTCGCCCCCGGCGCCGGCCCCCGGCCACGGAGGCGGCCACCGAGGCCACGACGGCCAAGGCCGCCGCCCCGGCGGCGGCCCACATGGCCCCGAGGTCCCGCGTCGGCACCACCGGGTCGGGCGGCAGGCCGTACACCTCGGGCTCGTCGAGCAGGAGGAAGAAGGCGCCCAGGCCGCCCACGCCGTCGCCCGGGTCCTCGCCGTACAGCCGGGCCTCCGGCCGGCCCGCCTCCCGCAGCTCTCCCACCCGCTCGGCGGCATGGGCCCGCAGCTCCTCCAGCGGCCCGAACTGGATGGACTTGGTTGGGCAGGCCTGGGCACACGCCGGCTCCATGCCGGCGCCGATGCGGTCGTAGCAGAGGGTGCACTTCCAGACCCGGCCGTCGTCCTTGCGCTGGTCGATCACGCCGAAGGGGCAGGCGGGCACGCAGTACCCGCACCCGTTGCACACGTCCTCCTGGACCACCACCGTGCCGAACTCGGTCCGGAAGAGGGCGCCGGTGGGGCACACCTCCAGGCACCCGGCCCGGGTGCAGTGCTTGCAGACGTCCGACGACATGAGCCAGCGGATGTCGCCGGAAGCGACGCCGGGGAACGACGGGGCCGCCGCCGACGCCGCCTCCTGGCCGTTCGGGAAGGCCTCCGAGGGAGCGACGCCCGCCCGGACGCGCTGCTCGACGAAGGCCACGTGGCGCCAGGTGTCGGCCCCCAGGCCGCCGGTGTTGTCGTAGGACGTGCCCAGGAAGTTGAGCCCGTCCTCGGGCACCGAGTTCCACTCCTTGCAGGCCACCTCGCACGCCTTGCAGCCGATGCAGATCGACGTGTCGGTGAAGAAGCCCATGCGGGGCGGGTGCTCCTCCCACCGCTCGCTCATGAGCCGTTCACCGGGATCCCGGCCCGCGCCTGGTAGTCCTCGACCAGGCGGTCGAGGGCGGGCCCCCGGGGCCGCCGCCCGGGGCGGATGTCGCACGACGCCGCCTTGCTCTCCTGGATGTGCACGTTGGGGTCGAGCACCACCGACGACAGGTCGTTGGCCGAGTCCCCCGTGGACAGGCCCCGGCGGCCCCAGTGGTAGGGGATGCCCACCTGGTGCAGGGTCCGGCCCTGGACCACCAGCGGCTTCATGCGCTCGGTCACCATCACCCGGGCCTCGATGGCCGACCGGGCGGTGACGACGGTGGCCCACCCGGCGTGCTCCAGGCCCCGCTCGGCGGCCAGCTCGGGGCTGACCTCCACGAAGGCCTGGGGCTGCAGCTCGGACAGGTAGGCCAGGAAGCGGCTCATGCCCCCGGCGGTGTGGTGCTCGGTCAGCCGGTAGGTGGTGAACACGTAGGGGTAGACGCCGGCCCCGGGCTCGCCTGCGCTCGGTCCGTACCGGTTCCCCCGGCGGGCGAAGACCTGGCGGACGGGGTTCGACTGCTGGGCGTACAGGGGGTTGGTGAAGGGCGACTCCTGGGGCTCGTAATGGGCCGGGAGCGGTCCGTCCACCAGCCCGCTGGGGGCGAACAGCCAGCCATGGCCGTCGCCCTGCATCACGAACGGCTGGTCGCCCCGGAGGGCCTTCTCGGCGGTGGCCCCCTCTGGTGGCACGTAGTCGGGGCGCATGTCGGCCACGAAGTCGGGCACGTCCTCGCCCGTCCACGTGCCGGCGTCCTCGTCCCACCAGACGTAGCGCTTGCGCTCCGACCACGGGCGACCTTCGGGGTCGGCCGACGCCCGGTTGTAGATGATGCGGCGGTTCATGGGCCAGGCCCAGCCCCACTCCGGCGCCACCCACGACTGCTCCCACCCCGGGCGGCGGCGGGCGGCCTGGTTCACCTCGTCGGCGTAGACGCCGGAGTAGATCCAGCACCCGCAGGCCGTGGACCCGTCGGCCTTGAGGGCCGTGTAGCCGGACACCGCCTTCCCCTCGCCGTCCCAGCCGCTGACCTCCCGCAGGATTGCGTCGGCGCTCGGTTCGGCCTGGGAGCCGGAGGTCGGGTAGTCCCACGTGAGGTCGAGCACGGGCCGGTCCCGCGCCTCGGTGGACGTCGCCAGCTTCTCCCGGATGATGCGCCCGAGGTGAAAGTAGAACCACAGGTCGGAGCGGCAGTCGCCCGGGGGCTCCACCGCGGTGTGGTGCCACTGCAGGAGGCGCTGGGTGTTGGTGAAGCTCCCGTCCTTCTCGGTGTGGGCGGCGGCGGGGAGGAAGAAGACCTCGGTGCCGATGTCGGTGGGCTTGATGGCTCCCGTCTCCACCTCCGTCGAGTCGTACCAGAAGGCGGCCGTCTCGATCTCCACCAGGTCCCGTACGACGAGCCAGTCCAGCGAGGCCAGGCCCTGGGCCTGCAGGCGCCCGTTGGCCGATCCCACGACCGGGTTCTCACCCACCACGAAGAAGCCCTTGACCTTGCCGGCGATCATGTCCAGCACCGTCTGGTAATGCGAGTGGTCGCCGGTGATGCGGGGCAGGTAGCCGAAGCAGAAGTCGTTGTCGGCGGTGGCGGCGTCGCCCCACCAGGCCTTGAGCAGGCTCACCATGTAGGCGTCCAGGTGGCCCCAGAAGCCGGCGGGGATGCCGTTGGTCTCCACGAACTCGGCCAGGTCGGCGGACGCCTTGGCGTGGGGCATCGGGATGTAGCCGGGCAGGATGTTGTAGAGGGTGGGTATGTCGGTGGAGCCCTGGATGCTGGCGTGGCCCCGCAGGGCGAGAATCCCGCCGCCCGGCCGCCCGATGTTCCCCAACAGGAGCTGGATGATGGCGGCGGTGCGGATGTACTGCACGCCCACCGAGTAGACGAAGGCCGAGGTGCGCTCGCGGCCCGAGCTCTCGCACAGGGCGTCGGCCACCGCCAGCAGCGTCTCCTCGCGGACGCCGCACACCTCGGCCACCATCTCGGGTGTGTAGCGGGCGAAGTGGCGCTTGAGGATCTGGTAGACGCACCGGGGGTGCTCGAGGGTCGGGTCCTGGTCGGGCGGCTCACCCCCCTGGGACTTGGAGCCGTGGCCCTGGCCCTCGCCCATGGCCGTGTGCTCCCGCTGGCCGGCGGCGGCGGGAGCCTCCATGCCCGAGTAGCGCCACGTGCTCGGGTCGTAGGACCGGGTCTCGGGGTCGTACCCGGAGAACAGGCCGTCGAGGTCCTCGGTGTCCCGGAAGGTCTCGTCCACGATGGTGGCGGCGTTGGTGTAGGCCACCACGTACTCCCGGAACTCCCGCCCGGTGGTGAGGATCCGGTTGACTATCCCGCCGAGGAAGACGATGTCCGAGCCCGCCCGCAGCGGCACGTGGAGGTCGGCCAGGGCGCTGGTGCGGGTGAATCGGGGGTCGACGTGGATGACCTTCGCGCCCCGCGCCTTGGCCTCCATCACCCACTGGAAGCCCACCGGGTGGCACTCCGCCATGTTGGAGCCCTGGATGACGATGCAGTCGGCGTTCTGGAGGTCCTGCTGGAAGGTGGTGGCCCCGCCCCGGCCGAACGAGGTCCCCAAACTGGGGACGGTGGAGGAGTGTCAGATGCGGGCCTGGTTCTCCACCTGCACCGCCCCGAGGGCGGTGTACAGCTTCTTCATCAGGTAGTTCTCCTCGTTGTCGAGGGTGGCCCCGCCCAGGCTGGCGATGCCCAGGGTGCGCCGCAGGGTCAGGTCCTCGGCCTCGTCGCCCTCCTGCCAGGTGGCGGCCCGGGTGGCGATGACCCGGTCGGCGATGCGGTCCATGGCCTCGTCGAGAGACAGGTGCTCCCACTCGGTCCCATAAGGCCGGCGGTACTTCACCTTCAGCTCGCGGCCCGGGTTGGTGACGAGGGACAGGCTGGCCGAGCCCTTGGGGCACAGGCGGCCGCGGGAGATAGGGCTGGCGGGGTCGCCCTCCACCTGGACCACCTTCTCGTCCTTGACGAAGACCCGCTGACCGCACCCCACCGCGCAGTACGGGCAGACCGACGGCACCACCCGGTCGGCCGTCTCGGTGCGGGGGGTGAGCATGGCGGAGCGCTCGGACTGGGCGGCCCGGCCCAGGGCCAGGGGATCGCCCGACAGCTGGCGCAGCACCGGCCACGACCCGATCCGCTTCCCGACACCCATGGAGCCTCCCTGTCCGGTGCACGACTGGAAGCCCCCTCCGGCCGCCACGCTAGTACCGTCGCCGGCCAGTGCCGGGCCCCAGCGTCTCCCGCCAGGTGGTGCGCATCGACGGGGCCGAGCGCCGCACCTGCACCGACTCGGTGGCGGCCGAGGAGCCTCTCGAGATCCGCGTCGGCGGGCGCCCGATGGCCGTCACCATGCGCACGCCGGGCGCCGACTTCGAGCTGGCCGCCGGCTTCCTGCTCACCGAGGGCGTCGTCGACTCGGCCGACCAGGTGCGGGCCGTCCGCTACTGCCTGCCGGAGCACGAGGAGCAGCGCTACAACGTCGTGGACGTGACGGTGGGCGGCGAGGATGGGGGGCGGGCCGCCCCCGATGTCGCTCCCCGCGCCTTTTTCACCACCTCGTCGTGCGGGTTGTGCGGGCGGGCGAGCATCGACTCGGTGCGGGCCCGGGCCACCCTGGACGTGGCCGACGATCCGTTGCGCCTACCGGTGAGCGTCCTGTCGGCCCTGCCCGACCGCCTGCGCGACGCCCAGCGGGTGTTCGACCGCACCGGCGGGCTGCACGCCGCCGGCCTGTTCGACGCCTCCGGCCGCCTGGTGTGCCTCCGCGAGGACGTGGGGCGCCACAACGCCTTCGACAAGGTGATCGGCTGGGCCGCCCTGGGAGGGCGCCTGCCCCTCCGGTCCCATGTGCTGGTGGCCTCGGGGCGGGCCAGCTTTGAGCTGGCCCAGAAGGCGCTGCTGGCCGGGGTGCCGGCACTGGCGGCGGTGTCTGCACCGTCGAGCCTGGCCGTGGCTCTGGCCGAGGAGGCGGGCATGACGCTGGTGGGGTTCCTCCGGGGGCCGCGGATGAACGTGTACGCGGGGGCGTCGCGGGTGGTGACGGAGGAACCCTGAGCGGCTGGCATCCGTGTCGAGACGCTGATATCTGCGCCGTGCAGCTATTGCACACAGGCCGGGCCTATGGTGCAATCGCCGTTGAACACGGGCGCTGCCGTGCGAACGCCGGGTGCATTGCGAAAATGTGTTCCCGTGCGGCCGCACACCGGTCTGACCAGGAGGAACGTGACCCAGTTCACGCGTCTGCTGCTGCACCATGCACCCCCCGGGGGTAGACTCTGGATGCGGTTGAGCTTGCAGCCCGCCCGGAGGAGGGACAGTTCTTCGGGGACGTCGGCTGTGGCGTTCCCGGTGAGCGGTCCGGCTGCTTCGGCTCGCCATCCTCAGCGTTGTCAGGGAGCCGTGACCACCTCGGAGCAACAAGCTCAGCGGTCAACCGAGCGACGGAACGAACCCGGGTCGACGAGGGGCAGGCTTTTCGGCTCGGGTGCGTCATCCGAGACGCTCGTCCCGGAGTGGCGGCTGGCCGCCGACCTGCGGTGGTCGAGTGCGCCCGGCACCGAGCTCTCCGGCACTGGCCAACGGAGGACGGCGTGACCGACTGCGCCGCTCCCGGTTTCTCGGTGTGCGTCCGCCAAGGTGCCGACCGCACGGTGGTCGCCCTGGGTGGGGAGCTCGACCTCTACGCCGCCCCCCAGTTGCGGGAGCGGCTGATGGCCCTCACCGACGGCGACGGCCGGGGCGACCTCGTCCTCGACCTGGCCGAGCTGGCGTTCATCGACTCCACCGGGCTGGGCGTGGTCGTGGAGGCGGCCAAGTCGGCTCGGGCTCGGGGCCGGGACCTGGTGCTCTCCCGCCCGACTCCCTCCACCTACAAGGTGCTGGAGATCACCGGCCTGCACCAGGCCCTGCGGGTCGAGAGGACCGCCGCCGCCGTCCCCTCGGCCTGAGGGCCGGGGCCCGCCCCACCCAGGGGGGCCGGCCGGGCACGGGACCGGGGGCGGAGGCCGGCGGTCAGCTCCGGAGGGCGCCGATACGCTCGGCCAGCTGCTCGCGCTGGCGCTCGAGGGCCCGGCGCTCCTCGTCTGGGTCGTCCACCACGTCGAGGATGCGCCCGACCGCAGCCCACACCTCGGGCGCCTGGTCGGCCGACAGGCCGACCCCCTGGCGGTCGACGGCGGGCACCGCCTGGTCGTACGGCACCACGCCGGCGAGGGGGACGCCGTGCTCGGCCGCCACCTCCGCGTAGAAGTCGGCGTCGGCCGGCATCCGGGCCTTGTTGCCCACGCCGTACATGCGGGGGATTCCCAGCTCCTGGGCCAGGGGGATGGTGCGGGCGGCGGTGAGGATGGACTTGCGGGTGGGCTCCATCACCATGAGCAGCACGTCGGCGTAGGCGAGGGTCCCGCCTGAGCGGCTCAGGTGCTCCAGGCCGGCCTCCATGTCCACCAGGGTGACGTCGGCCTCCTCTTCCATGGCCATCCCGAGCAGGCTGCGGATGGTGGCGTGGGAGACGCACGTGCAGCCGGCCCCCGCCTGCTCCACCCGCATGGCGTGCAGCAGGGTGACGCCGATCGGGGTGCGCAGGCCGTACTCCTCGAGGAGGGCGGCGGGGGTCAAGCGGCCGCCGCCGTCGCCCACCACCAGCGACCGGGGCACAAGCGGGGCGTTGTCGGCCGTCTCCTCGTCCAGGCCCAGGCTCATGGCCAGGTTCGGGTTGGAGTCGGTGTCGATGGCGACCACCCGCTGGCCTCGGGCGGCGTAGGTCTGGCAGATCAGTGACGACAGCGTGGTCTTGCCCACGCCGCCCTTGCCCACGATGCCGAGCTTCACGACCGGCTCCCGGCGGCGGCCGACCGCCGGTCGAGCTCGGCCTGGCGGGCCTCCAGGCGACGGAGCTCCTCGTGCACCGGGGCGGGCCCGGGCGGCTGGCAGCACCCGCAGCCGGCGTCGCCGGCGCTGGGAGGGGACGCCTCGTGTGCCACGTGGGTGTCGGCCATGTGCCGCTCCTTTCCGTTTCCGGCTGGTGCCCAGCCTACCGCCGAGCGGGCGAATCGACGGCCCGGAGTCGCGGCTCAGGAGCGCTTGCTTGAGTTGGCACAGCGTCATATGGGTCGTGCCGTGCGGGGAGGGATGGGACGGGCCTGGGCGCCTGGCGCGGGAGCGGGGGTGCTGCGGCACGTGGGTGGTGACCGGCGAGGGCAACGTCGCCGCCCTGGCCACGCACGAGGGTGCGGGGGCCACGGCTGAGACCGGGCAGGTGGTGCCGGCCTGGGACCGTCAGGCTGCTCAGCCGCCGAGGTAGGCGCGTTGCACGCCCGGGTCCTGGCGGAGCTCGGCGGCCGGGCCGGCGAGGATGACCCGACCGGTCTCCAGCACGTAGGCCCGCGACGCCAGCTCCAGGGCCCGGTAGGCGTTCTGCTCGACCAGGAGCACGGTGATCCCGTCGGCGTGGATCTCCTCGATGACCTCGAAGATCGTCTCCACCAGGCGGGGGGCGAGGCCGAGGGACGGCTCGTCGAGGAGCAGCATCCGGGGCCGGGCCACCAGTCCCCGGACGATGGCCAGAACCTGCTGCTCGCCGCCCGAGAGCTGGCCGGCAAGGAGGTCCCGGCGCTCGCCCAGGATGGGAAAGCGCTCCTCGAAGGCGGCGATGTCGGCGGCCACCGCCGCCCGGTCGCGACGGCACCAGGCGCCCAGCTCCAGGTTCTCCCGTACGGTCAGGCGAGCCAGGATCTCCCGGCCCTCGGGCACCTGGACCAGGCCGGAGCCGACGATGCGCGACGGCGAGGCGGCCAGGAGGTCGAGGCCGGCGAAGGCGGCCCGCCCGGCGCGAGCCTTGACCAGGCCCGACAGGGTGTTGAGGGCGGTGGACTTGCCCGCCCCGTTGCCCCCGATGAGGGCCACGACCTCCCCTTCGGCTACCGAGAACGACACGCCCTCGAGGGCCCGCACCGCCCCGTAGCGGACGTCCAGGTCCTCGGCCTCGAGCAGTACCGGCCCCCCGCCGGCGGCCGCCGGTCCGAGCGGTGCGGCCCGGGCGCCGTCGGCCTCGGCCGGCGCCACGCCGTCGGTGGGGAGACCGGCCGGGCTGGTCGCCGCCGGACTCGCCGCCGCCGGACTCGCCGCCGCCGGGGCCTCCGCCCCGCCCGCCCCGGACTCGCCGGCGGCAGTGGCCCGGGTGCCGAGGTAGGCGGTGAGCACGGCGGGGTCGGCGGCCACGTCCTGGGGCGCGCCCTCGGCGATCAGGCGCCCGAAGTCCAGCACCGCCAGGCGGTCGCAGGCCGACATCACCAGGCGCATGTCGTGGTCGATGAGCAACACGGTGAGGCCGCCGGCCCGCAGGTCGGCCAGGAGCGAGCGGATGCCGTCCTTCTCGGCCGGGTTCATGCCCGCGCTGGGCTCGTCGAGCACCAGGAACCGGGGCCGGAGGGCCAGGGCCCTGGCGATCTCCAGCCGCCGTTGGTCGCCGTAAGCCAGGGTGGCGGCCCGGCGGTCGCCGTCGGCGTCGGGGTCGAGGCCGACGAGGGCCAGCAGCCGGCGGGCCTCCTCCTGGCGGTCGGCGGCCGCCCGCCGCCGGCCGGGAAGGAGCAGCACCTGGCCGAGGGTGTCGGACGGCCGGTTGGCGTGCATGCCGGCCACCACGTTCTCCACCGCCGTCAGGTCCCGGTAGAGGCGCAGGTTCTGGAAGGTGCGCGCCACGCCCAGGCCGGCGATGGCGTGGGGTGGGCGACCGTCCACCCGCTGCCCGGCGAAGGAGACCGACCCGCCGTCGGGCCGCAGGTACCCGGTCACCAGGTTGACGAGGGTGGTCTTGCCGGCACCGTTGGGGCCGATGAGGCCGCACACGGCGCCCTCGGCCACGTCGAGGGACACGCCGTCGACGGCCCGCACGCCACCGAAGTGGCGGCGGACGTCAGACAGCCGTAGCAGGGGGCTGGGCACGGGCTCGTCGCCGGGGCCACCAGGCGGGACGACCGAGCGAGACCCGGCGCCCGACGATGCCCTGGGGCCGGAAGACCATCACCGCGATGAGCACCAGGCCGGCCACTACGTCGCGCCAGGCGGCCGCCGACCGGATGATCTCGGGCAGGGAGGTGAGGAGGACCGCCCCCACCACCGGCCCGATCACGGTGGCCACGCCGCCCACCACCGCGAAGACGAGGACCAGCACGGCCCGGTTGAAGGCGTACTCGGTGGGGTCGATGAAGAAGTTGAGGTGGGCGTCGAGGCCGCCGGCGTAGCCGGCCAGCACCGCCCCCAGCACGAAGGCGGCCAGCTTGTGGCCGGCCACGTTCACGGCGTTGCTGGAGGCGGCCAGCTCGTCCTCCCGGATTGCCGCCCACGCCTGGCCCATCCGGGTGGTGGTCAGGCGCCAGCACACCCAGGCGAGGACGGCCACCGACAGCCAGACGGCGGCGATGCCTCCCGACGGCGACGCCCCGGGGTTGGTGAGGCCCTGGCCCTTGCCGGTGATGCCCAGGTTGAGGATGACGCCGAACCGGATGGCCTCGCCGAAGCCCACGGTGGCGATGGCCAGGAACACCCCCCGCAGGCGCAGCACGGGAAGCCCGATGACCACCCCCACGCCGCCTGCCAGCAGGGCGCCGGCCGCCACGTTGACGGCCAGCGGGGTGTGCAGGTGGATGGCCAGGATCACCGACGTGTAGCCGCCGATGGCCATGAACCCCACGTTGGCCAGCGTCAACTGGCCGGAGTAGAGGGTCACCCAGATGGAGATGCCGAGGAGGGCGTTGACCCCGCACTGGGCCACCAGGAGCTGGTGGGCGCGGTAGAAGCCCATCGGGTCGGTGAGCAGCTCGCGCAGGAAGCTCACGGCCGGCCGACGCTAGTGCCGGTGCTCCCGGCCGCGCCCGGTGGCCCTCCCGAGGTGTGGGCGCGGCCGGTCACGTGAAGCCGACGGTGGTCGTCGCCCCGTTGTCGACGAGGTCGGGATCGGGGCTCGAGGTGGTGGCGGTGGCGGTAACGGCGGCCGTGGAGCCGGGCGGGCCCGTGGCCTGCACGGACAGCGAGGCGGTGACGCCGGGGGCCAGGTTGCCCAGCGTGCACACCAGGCCGATGCACCGGGAGTCGAGGAGGACCGTCGCCGGCGCCGTGCTGGTGATGCTGACGATCACGCCGGTGGCCACCGAGGGGCCCTGGTTGGCCACGTTGACGGTGAGCAGGCAGGAGCCCGGCACACACGACGCCGTCCGGGCGGCCATGGTCACGTCGGCCGCCGCCGGGACGGTGGTGGAGGTGGTCGACGAGGTGGACGTGGTCGAGCTGGGAGGGACGGTGTCCGGGCTGACGCCGGTGCCACCGAGGCCGACGTCGACCCCCGGTGACCCCACGTGGAGCACGGCGCCCTGGTCTCCGGCGGTCTGGGGTGCGAAGGTGACCGTCACCGGACAGGTCTGGCCGCCGGGCGGAGCGTCGGTGCAGTGGCCCACGCTGGCCGTGAAGGCGTCCGGGGGAGCGGTGCCGGGGACCACCGAGGCGTCGCCCACGGGGGAGCCGCTGGAGGCCACGACCACCGTGCGGGTGACGGCCGAGCCGAGGGCCACCGGCCCGAAGTCCAGGTGGTCGGGCGACGCGGTGACGGTCGGCCCCGGGGCCCGGCCCTGGCCCGAGAGGGCGACGGTGTACAGCCGGCTCCCGACCCGCAGCCGCAGGTCGGCCTGGCGGTCGCCGGGGGCGGTGGGGGAGAACCCCACGTCCAGGGCACAGCTGGCGGCCGGGGCCACCGTGCCCGCGCAGTGGTCGGTGGCCACCGCGTAGTCGCCGGCGGCGGGTCCGACCACGCCGTCCACCGCCACGCCCGCCGACGAGTGGCCTCGGTTCACGACCACCACCGGGCGGCTCGGCCCCGTCCCGTGCATGTCCTCCAGCCCGAAGTCGAGGGCCACCGGTCCGACGCTCACGGCCGCGGTTCCCGACCGCTTGCCGACCGCCAGGGCGACGCCGGCCGCCACGATCGCCAGCAGGGCGACGATGATGGCGGCCATTACGGCGCGCCGCCGGCCGCCGCCGGGGGCCGGCTCGACCGCCGGCGACGACCCGGCGGCCACCGCCACCCCGGCGGCGGTGGCCGGAGGGACGCCGGGCGGCGGGAGGGGCGGCGGGGGACGGTCGAGGCAGGCCAGGTTGTGCCGGGTGGCGTCGGCGCCGGCCCGGTCGTGGGCGAACTCCCGAAGGCGCAGGGCCTCCTCCAGGTGCAGGCGGGCAGCGGTGGGGTCGCCCAGGCACAGGGCGCGGGTGCCGAGCTGGTGCAGGGCCCGGGCCTCCGAGGCCGTGTCGCCCACGGCCCGGGCGGCGTCCAGCTGGGCCCGCAGCACCCGGGCCCACGCCCCCCAGCGGCTACCTACGGCCAGGGCCTCCTCGGCCGCCCCCGCCACCCGGAGCACAGCCCGCCAGTCCCGGTCGCCGGCGGCGGCGTCGAGCACCGCCAAGACCGCGGCCACCTCCTCCACCAGCGGCGGCGGTACTCCCGACTGGCCGGTCCGGCTGCCGAGGGCCACCAGGTGGTCGGCTAGGGCGGCCCGCCCGGACCGTGCGTCCGCCGGCCGGGGAAGGTCGGCGGCGGCTCGGGCCCGGGACCCGTCGGAGGCCACCAGCCCGGCCGCCGCCAGGCGTTCGACGGGCCCGGCGGTGTCGGCCACGCCGGTCACCTCGGAGAGCGAGCGCAGGCCCAGGCCGCCGGGCGATGCCGCCCGGAGGGTGTCGAGCACCACCGTCTCGTCGGGGGGGCGACCGTGCGTCAGGCGGTCGATCAGGGCGTCGCCCAGGGGCCCCCCGCCCAGGGCGGCGACGGTGTCGCCCACCGATGTCTTGGCGGCCACCACCGCCGCCAGCCGGACGACGGACCGCGGGGTGCCGTCCGTCGCCCGGCAGGCGGCCAGCGCCCCGGCGCGCTCGTCTCCGGCCAGCTCCCGGCCCAGCCGGCTTTCCAGCAGGGCCACCGCGGCGTCGTCGCCCAGCCCGCCGAGCGCCGTCACCCGGGCGCCGGCGGGAGCCGTTGGTGAGGTGACGGCGAGGGTGGCCTCGGGCAGGGCGCGGCCCAGAGTCTCCACGTCGGCCGCCGTCGGGCCGACGCCGTCCAGCGCCAGGAGGCCACGGACTGGCCGCAGGGCACGGTCGACCTGGGCGTCGGTCGGCCTGAAGGCGGCGTCGCACTCCATGACCGCCTCGTAGAGCACCTGGAGGACGTCGGCCACCGGCCACCCGCCCACCGCCCGGTACAGCACGGTCTGGCCGTCGTCGGGAGCGGTGGCGGCCAGGTGGCGGAGGAGCGTGGTGGTGCCGGCGCCCGGTGAGCCGACCAGGGCGACGGTGGTGGAGGGCGCCAGGGCGGCGCCGGCCTCGGCCGCCTCGGCCTCCCGTCCGATGAGCTCGGGCGGCGGGAGGGGCCGGCGGTCCAGCGGCTGGGGACGGGGGCGAGGGACCGGGACTGCCTCCGGCGGTGAGGCGTAGACCACTGCGCCGGCGTCGACCTCGAAGCGGACCGTGGAGCTGCCGACTGCGAGCTGCCGGCTCCCCGGCACTCAGATCCGCTCGCGTACGCGGGTGCCCAGCAGGCCCTGGGGCCGGACGACGAGCATGAGGAACAGGGCGGCGAAGGCCACGCCCGCCCGCACGTTGGTGCCGAACGCCTCCAGCGACAGCACCTCCACCAGCCCGAGCACGTAGCCGCCCACGATCGTCCCCGGCACCGAGCCCATGCCGCCGAGCACGATGACGGCCAGGCCCCGCAGCTCCACCTGGTCGCGCCCGATGTAGGGGCTGATGTCGGAGATGGCGACGCCGAAGAGGATGCCCGCCAGGCCGGCCAGGGCCGACGACACCACTACCGTCGACAGGACCACCCGGTCGACGTCGATGCCGAGGAGCTGGGCGGCCCGCACGTTCTCGGCCACCGCCCGCACCGCCCGCCCGGCCTGGGTCCGGCGCAGCACCCAGCCCATGGCCACCATGAGCAGCACGGAGACGACGAGGATGGCCACCTTGGTGGCCGGCACCGACAGCCCGGCCAGGTGGAACGTGGTGGTGGGAACGGTGCCGGCCGGGAACTTCACCGAGTTGGCGCCGTCCCGCCACAGCCAGCCGAACGCCCCACCACCGCGCGACTGCTCCACCGCGGCCACGAACACCAGCGCCAGGCCGATGGTGGAGATAAGGGCGGCGATGGGCGGCGCGCCCCGCCGGCGCAAGGGCCGGAGGGCCACGAACTCGATGACCACCCCCAGCAGCCCGGAGGCCACCACCGCCAGGGGGGCGGCCAGCCAGAAGGGCAGGCCGTGGATGGCGACGAGGGAGTAGGCCATCACCGCCCCCAGCATGAACACCCCGCTGTGGGCCAGGTTGAGCACGTCGAGCACGCCGAACACCAGCGTGTAGCCCAACGCGAACAGGGCGTAGATGGACCCGATGAAGATGCCGTTGAGCAGCTGCTGGGCGAGCTCCCTCATGGGCTGGGGCTGGGGCGGGCGGGCTAGGTGGGCTTGATCGAGGACACCAGGGTGAAGCCCTCCTTGCCGTCCATGGCGATGATCCAGATGGTCTGGCGCACGTCGTGGCCGGCGGTGAACTGGAACGGTCCGAGCGGCGTGTCGATGCTCGTCTTCTCCAGGGCCGCCTTGAGCTTGGTGCGGTCGGCGGCCACGTTGGTGAGGTTCAGGTTGGCCCGCTTGGCCGCGTCCACGAGGATCAGGACGCCGGTGTAGGCCTGGGCCGCGAACTGGTCGGGGTCGGTGTTGAAGCGGGCCCGGTAGGCGGACACGAACCCGGCGTTGGTGGCGAAGTCGTTGCCCAGGTACCAGGCGCTGGCGCTCTGGGCGCCTTTGCCGGCGTCACCGGCCTGCTTGGCGACGGCCGAGGTGTTGAAGCCGTTGCCGCCCAGGAACTGGCCGGTGAACCCCTGGCGGCGAGCTTCGCCCATGATCTTGGCGGGGATGGCGCCCAGCGACGTGATGAAGATGACGTCGGGGTGCAGGGCCACCGCCTTGGTGACGTAGGGCGTGAGGTCAGCCTCGTTCTTGGTGAACTCGATGGAGTCGAGCAGGCTGATCCCCGACTTGCCCACGTTGTCCTTCACCACCGAGGCGCCGTCGGCCGAGAACTTGTCGTCGTTGGGGAACAGCAGCACGCCCGTCTTGGGATGGGCCTTCTCGGCGTAGGTGCGAATGTTGGCGGGGATGGCGTCCGCCTCGCCCAGGCTGTCGCGGAAGATGTAGTCGCAGGGGTACGGGCAGGTGCCGACGATGCCGAGGCCGGTGGTGCTCACCGCCAGCATCGGCGTGCGGGCGCTGTTGGCGATGGGGTGGGCGGCCACCGCCGAGTTGGAGAGGGTGGGACCGAGCAGGGCCAGGACCTGCTGCTCCTGGATCAGGCGCTGCGTGACCTGGGCCGATTGCGACTTGTCCGACGCGTCGTCCTGGATGTTGAAGCTGATGGAGGCGCCGTTGACCCCGCCCCCCTTGTTGACCACGTCGGTGGCCAGCTCCACGGCGTTCTTCTGTTGCGGTCCGTAGACCCCGCCCCCACCGGTCAGGGAGAAGACGGCCCCGAACTTGAGCGTCTTGCCCTTCAGCCCCGACGAGCTCGACGTCGAGCTGCCGCAGGCCACCGCCACCATCACCGTCAGCACTGCGGCCGCCACCCCGACCAACCGCGTTCCCCGCATTTCCATGCCTCCCTGGTCCGGCGCGAGCGTGCCGTTCGCCCCGTGCCGGATGGTACCGCCGGGCCCGGCGGGGGCGGCGGCCAGCCGGGCTGCTCCGCCGTTTCGGCGTCAGGCGCCTGGGGCGCCCGCCTTGAGCGGGCCACGGGTGCGGGGCGCGACCTGCTCGGGGCCGAGGTCGACCCCGAGGTCGCGACCGACCTGGCGGTACCGGGCGGCCTTGGCGTCGAGCTCGGCCAGGAACTCCTGGAGGGCGCCCAGCTTGGACTCCACCTGGGCCCGCATCTCGCGGTTGATGGCCGTGGCCTCCGAGAGGATGCGGCGGTGGCGCTCGCGGGAGACACCCCGGGTGAACTCGGCCCGAAGCTGGGCCAGGCGGTCCTCGGCCTGGGTGATCGCCTTGATGCGCTCGAGGTCGAGGCCGAGCACGTCGCGCAGCTCGAGGATGCGCCGTAGCCGGGCCGCGTCGGCCGCCGAGTACCGACGGCTGCCGCCGGGGCTGGCGCCGGCGGGGGCGATGAGTCCCAGCTCCTGGTAGTAGCGCAGGGTGCGCGGGGACACGCCGGCCTCGTGGGCCACCTCGCCGATGCGGTAGCGGGGGACGTCGTCGTCGGCCACCGTCGGGGCGGGGGTCACGCCGGCACCCACTCCTCGGGCTCGGGCGACTCGTCCACGTCGGCCCCGGGGTGGCGCGGCTCGCCCATGGGCCCGACGTCCTCGTCGTCCTCGTTGTGGACGTACTTGCCGCCCCGCTTCCACGACGCCCAGGCCGCGATCAGGCACATCAACAGGGAGGCGGTGAGGGCGATGCGCAGGCCCGTCATGAACGGCCCGGAGATGAGGTGGGGGAAGAAGGTCTTGCCGGTGAGGGTCTTCCACTGGGCGTCGGACACACCGGCCACTGCCTGGCTGCCGAGGAGCTTCTCCATGGGGTTGTAGCCGAGAAAGGCGGCGAACAGGCTGCCCACCGGGGGCAGGTGGGCGATGCGCTCGGCGGTGGCGGGGGCCACTCCGTTGGCCCGCAGACCGGACGACAGCGAGCTCGGAAGCGTCGACGACAGGCCGAGGATCATCAGGCTGAAGAAGACGCCGATGGACAGCACCATCCCGGTGTTCTGGAACGTGGCCCGCATGCCCGAGGCCGCGCCCCGCTGGCGGGCGGGGACGCTGTTCATGATGCCGGTGGTGTTCGGCGCCGCGAACAGGCCCATGCCCGCGCCGTTGAGCAGCAGGAGCAGGGCGAAGGCGGGGAAGCCGAAGTTGGCGGGCAGGAGCATCAGGAACCCGAAGGAGGCGGCGGCCACGAACATTCCCCCGGTGGCGAAGGGCCGGGCGCCGTAGCGGTCGGACAGCCATCCGGACAGGGGGCCGGCCACCAGAAACCCGCCGGTGAGCGGGAGCATGTAGATGCCGGCCCACAGCGGCGTGCGCTCGAAGCTGTAGCCGTGGAGGGGCAGCCAGATGCCCTGGAGCCAGATGATCAGCATGAACTGCAGGCCACCCCGCCCGATGGAGGCGAGGAGGCCGGCGGCGTTGCCCATGGCGAAGGGCCGGATGCGGAACAGGTCCAGGCGGAACATGGGGTCGGGCACCCGGTGCTCGATGCCCCCGAACAGCAGGAGGAGGGCCACGCCGCCCAGCAGCTCGGCCACGACCCACGGACCGGTCCAGCCCATGGAGTGGCCGCCGTGGGGAAGGAGCCCGTAAGTCAGCCCGATCAGGATGAGGATCAGGCCGGCGCCGAAGGTGACGTTGCCCCACCAGTCGATGCGGGAGCTGGATCGGCTGCCGACCTCACGCAGCTTGGCGTATGCCCAGATGGTGCCGAAGATGCCGATGGGGACGTTGATCCAGAACACGGCGCGCCAGTTCACGTCGGCCAGCAGGCCGCCCACGATGAGCCCGATGAACGACCCGGCTATGCCGGCGATCATGTTGACGCCCATGGCCAGCCCCCGTTCCTCCACTGGGAAGGCGTCGGTGAGGATGGCGGTGGAGTTGGCCATGAGGAGGGCACCCCCCACGCCCTGCACGACCCGCCACAGGATCAGCCACATGGCGCCCGCCGAGCCGCCCCAGGGGCACAGGCTGAGGGCGAGGGACGCGCCGCTGAACACCGCGAACCCGCGGTTGTACATGCGCACCCGGCCGAAGATGTCCCCCAGGCGGCCGAAGGTGACCACCAGGACGGCGGTCACGACCAGGTAGCCCATGAGCAGCCACAGCAGGTACCCGACGTTGGACGGCTGGAGCGGGTCGAGGTGGATGCCGCGGAAGATGGCGGGCAGCGAGATCAGGACGATCGACGAGTCCAGGGTGGCCATGAAGATGCCCAACGTGGTGTTGGACAGCGCTGTCCACTTGTAGCGGTCGGGGCGCGCGTCGCCGGGCCCGGTGTCGGCGGCCCTGTCCCGTTCTGTCTGCACCGGCCTCTCCTCCTTCACGTCAACGTCAATTTAGGGGCAGTTTACGCCAACGTCAACTTTGGCGGCCGTTTGCCCATTCCCGACCACCGGGGAGGAATGCGGCGCGGGCGCCCGAGCAGCGCAGCACCCCTCGTCGCAGGCGCTTGGCGCCGGTGCCACGCTTGCGCCGCGGCGCCCGCTAGTCTTGTTGGCCGAAGGGGAGTAGCCCCTGATCGGCTCGTCGACATGCTGGGACGGCGTCGTCCCCGGTGGGCCGGGCCCGGATGACCGGGCGGGCGAGACCTTCGACCGTGTGCCGGCTGTCGCCCGGCCGCAGGTCGAGGTCGCCCTCCTCCTGCGGTCAGAAGGAGGAGCTTGTGGTCCATGTGGTGCTGCTGGTCGGGGCGGCCGTCGCCATCTACGTCGCCTGCGAGTGGTTCATCAACGCGGTGGAGTGGCTCGGCCTCGAGCTCAACGTTGGGCGGGTGGCGGTGGGGACGATCCTCGCCGCGGTGGGCACTGCGCTGCCCGAGAGCGTGGTCACCCTGGTGGCGGTGGCCTTCGGGGGGTCGAGCCGGGCCAAGGACATCGGCGTGGGGGCGGCTATGGGCGGCCCGCTGGCCCTATCGACGATCGCCTACGCGGTGGCCGGCTTCGTGCTGCTGTCCGTGGGACGGGCGGGGGAACCTACCCAGCCGGGGCGGGAGCAAGGCCGGCACCGTCGCCGGGGCGCCCAGGTCCAGGCCGACCTGTCGCGCCTAGCCCGCGACCAACGGTGGTTCCTGGCCGTGTTCGTCGTGAAGGTGGGCCTGGGCCTCGTGGCCTTTGCCGTCAAGCGGTGGCTGGGCGTGCTGTTCTTCGCGACCTACGCCGTGTACTTCCGGCGGGAGATCGGCAACCGGGAAGGTTCGGAAGGCGACGGCCACGAGCTGGCGCCGCTGCGACTGCAACCCCGCAGGGCGCGTCCCTCCCGCGCCGCCGTGATCCTGCAGACGGCGGGCACGCTCGGGGTCATCTTTGCCGCCTCCCAGGTCTTCGTGCACCAACTCGAGTGGGCGGGCCCCAAGCTGGGACTGTCGGCAACCGTCACCGCCCTGCTCCTGTCACCGGTGGCCACCGAGCTGCCGGAGACGCTGAACGCGTTCCTGTGGGTGCGCCAGGGAAAGGTCGACCTGGCCCTGGCCAACATCAGCGGGGCCATGATGATCCAGGCCACGGTCCCCAGCGGGCTCGGCATCCTCTTCACCGGGTGGCGGTTCCACGCGCCCCTCATCCTGTCGGGGGCGGTGACCATGGCCGCCATCGCCTACCTGCTGGCCACCATGCGCGCCGGCCGTCTCACCGCCGGGCGGCTCGCCGCCACCGTCGGGTTCTACGTCGTGTTCGCAGTCGGGCTCGTGCTCCTCCAAGGATGAGCTCCACCGAGCACGGGCGCCATGGTGGCACCACCCCGTGGCTGACATGCTTGCCCTCGCGGGAGCCGGGCACCTCCCGTCGACCGCCCGGTCGTCGCCGGATCGGCCCTCGGGAAGCAGAGCTCCCGGCCACCCTGGTGATACGGGGATGTCACGGCAGCAGGAGGCCGCCGAGCTCGGAGAGTCGCTCGGCCACCGGGCGGTACCACACCCATCGGCCCCGCTTCTCGCCGACGATCAGCCCGGCGTCGACGAGGACCTTCAGGTGGTGGGAGATCGTGGGCTGTGAACGGGCGAGCGGCTCGACCAGCTCGCACACGCAGGCCTCGCCGGCGGGCGCCGACGTGAGAAGGCTGAGCAGTCGCAGCCGGACAGGGTCGGCCAGAGCGGCGAAGTCACGAGCCAGGCCCCCCGCCCGCTCCTCCGAGAGCGGCGCCGAGAGCACCGCCGGGCAGCAGCCGGAGCCCGGCAGGTCCCCGCCTCGGTGCGTCGTCGTCGGGAGATTATCCATTGACAGTCCTCGATGTATGGGGTACAAACATCGACGACAGTCTATCAATGGAGGTACCGATGTCCCGAGTCCAGCTGGCCCTCAACGTTGACGACCTGGAGGCGGCGGTCGACTTCTACTCGAAGCTCTTCGCCACGTCGCCGGCCAAGCGCCGCGACGGCTACGCCAACTTCGCGGTGGCCGACCCTCCGCTCAAGCTGGTGCTGTTCGAGCAGCCCGGGGCGGGCGCCAGCATCAACCACCTGGGCGTGGAGGTCGAGAGCTCCGACCTGGTCGGCGCCGCCCAGGCCCGCCTCGCTGACCAGGGGCTGGCCACTGCCACCGAGGACGGCGTCGCCTGTTGCTACGCCCGCCAGGACAAGGTGTGGGTCGACGGGCCGTCGGGCGAGCCCTGGGAGATCTACACCGTGCTGGAGGACGTCGAGATGCCCGGCGGCCAGCTCCGGACGGTGGACCCCGAGACCGGCGCCGTGTGCTGCGCGGTCGTGGGCGACGACGGTTCGGCGGCCGCCGGCCCTGCGGCCTGCTGCTGACCGACCGCGGTGCTCGGCGCCGAGGGCGCGTCGTGTGCCATGTACCCACTTCGGCGGGCGTGGATCAGGCTCGCCCACATGGATCTTCACTCGGCCCGGAAGATGAGGGCCGGCCTCACGCGTGAGGCAGCTCGAGCCGGGCCGGCGGCCACCGCCAGACCGATGACGACCGCTCCAACCACAACGGCGCCGAGCTCGAGGGCGGGAACGACCGCCACGGCGAGGGCACCGATCTGCTCGGCGAAGAGGTTCCAGCTCCACCGACCGGCGAGGACCCCGAGCGGCGCAGCGATCAGAGTGGAGAGGACGACAAGCCCGGCCGCCTGGAAACCGACGGACTCCGCGACTTGGGCCCGCGAGAACCCCAGCGTTTTCAGTATGGCGAGCTCCCGCCGCCGCGCTCGGGTCGCCATCACCAGGGCATGCACGAGGATGAGTGCGGCGAGCACGGCCAGGACTCCCCCCACGACGAGGGGAAGGCGTTCCACCCGGCCGAAGTCGGCGATGTCGGTCGGGAGCTCATGGCCGAAGACGCCGATCCCCGGGTGGTGCTGGGCGAGGTAGTCGACCGCGGACGACGGCGTCGTGCCGGGAGGGCCGTCGACCAGGTAGATGTTGGCCTCGGCGTTGGGGACCAGGATCTTGAACGCCTGAAAGGTGATCATGGCGCTGTGGCCAGAGTCGCGGAACGTCCCCAGAGGCAGCGGGCCCCGTCCGACGATCCGAAACGACTGAACGGACGGCCCGACGGCCACCTTGACCCGATCGCCGATGTGGGCGCCGAGGGACCGCAGGGCGGCGGTGCCGAGGAAGATCTCGTCGCCGCCCGTCGGCGCGCGGCCCTCGAGCGCGAGCGGGGACATCTTGCCCTTGACGGTGTCGACGGCGAAGGCATCGACCCGAACCCGGTCGTCGAGCTCCAGCTGGCCGGCGGACCCGGCGGCAAGGTCACGCACCCACGGGTCAGTGCGCAGCCCCGACTCCACCACACCGCCCACATCCTGTGCGAACCCGTCTCCGACCCGTGCCTGCCAGGTCGCACCCCAGAGACGGGGCGTCGCTATCAGGTGGGTCAGGCTGGTGCCGAAGACGAGAGCTCCTATGAGCGTCAACAAGCCGACGGCGATCCCGCTGACGGTGGCGCTCGGCGACACAGAGGTGTGGCCCCGCTGTCGCCTGAAGGCGAAGCCGAGACCGACGCGAGCGCCAACTGGGAGCCGCTGACCGATTGGGCGGAACGCAGACAGGGCCCTATCGGACCGAGAGGCGACCCGATGGCCCTCGGCTCGCCATCCTTGCAGCGCCGCCAACCCTGCCGTCAGGGCGGCTGTCAGCACCAGACCCGCTCCCAGCACCCACGGATCGAACGCCAGCCCGGGAGACGGGTCGGCGATGCGAGCCAGCCCGAGCGGCATCAGCGACGACGCGAGGAACGCAACCAGGCCAGCGATGGTCCCTGCCACGGCCCCGCCCAAAGCGCCCTGGAGCACGAACACAGCCGTCCGTTGTCGGCGGGTCATGCCGATCGCTGACAGCGCGGCGTCGCCCGACTGGGCGAGCGCCTCCCGGCTGAGGGCCTGGCCGACGAACAGGATGGCGACGAGGGCGAGCAGGGCGGCGAGGAGGTCCAGCGAAACGGCTTGGCTGCGGAACGAGCGCTGGACGGCCTCGGTGGAGTCGTGCAGGGTGAAGAAGAGAACTGGTCGGCCGCCGGTCATCTGCTCGACCGCCGACTTGAAGGTGTTCACATCGGCATTGCCTCGCCGCAATCGCACGGCGAGGAGATCGGTGCGCGCGAGCTGGGCGTCGTACCGACTGGCGAAGGCAGGAGTCATCCACATCGAGGGCAGACCGGAGCTCGAGAGCGGGGGGAGCTCGCCGGGGATGGTCCCCAGGCCCACGACGCGAAACGTCACCAGCGGCCCGATGTCGAGCCCTTCCGGGGTGGCGCCGTTGATTGTCGCGAACAGGTGCGGGAGGCCTTCGGGGGTGGCGAACCGTATCTGCACTGTGCTGCCGACTCGGATGCCGTACGCCTTCTCAAAGCTGAAGTCGGCGACCACCTCGTCGGGGCGATCCTGGCGGGCCCGACGTCCGGCGAGAATCTTCACTCGGTCGAGCCCGCCGGCGAAGATCCTGGAATCGGCTGTCATGGCCGCCATCGCCCTCGGAGGTATGAGACGGCCAGCACCCGTGCGGCCCAGGCTGAAGTAGACCGGGGAATACGCCGAATCGACCACGGGGGCAAGCGCGGCGACGCGACCGAGGTCGATGTCGGCCAGGCCTATCCCTGCTCCTGTTGTCACACCCACATCGGGCGCGTGCTGCCGCTTCAGAAAGCGCGGGTACACCTTCTCGGCGCGACGAGCGCCGGCGGTGAGGGTCATCACCGCGGCCGCAACGACGACGACGACCGTCAGGACGGGTGCCCAGGCCCGCCAGCGCCGGCGGAGGCGAGTGCGAGCGACGAACCGGACGGGCTCGAGCATCCGGCTGAGGCTGCCGGCACTACTCACTCGCCACCGTCACCAAGAGGTCGATCGTGCCGACGGCAATCGCCCTATCGGCTGGTATGCCCTGCATCTCGTCGACCAGCTCGACGATCTCCCTCTCTGCCATTCTCTCGTGTTCCTCGGCTCTCGGCTCCGGAGACGACGGCAAGTTAGCATCGCTCTGGATTGATCTCCGGCCCATCTGGCGTTGATGGCAGAGTGGTGCCCGAGCACGGTGCTCGGTAGCCTGGATCGGGATGAGACCGGCGCCCGCTGCGTCCCGAGCTGGCGACTGAGCCATGGCCATCCGGGTGGTCCTGGCCGAGGACCACTACCTCCTCCGGGAGGGCATCCGCCGCCTGGTCGACGCCCAGCCCGAGCTGGAAGTGGTGGCGGTGTGCGAGGACCTGCAGTCGCTGGTGACCGCCATCGACGCCCATCGCCCCGACGTCGTGCTGACCGACATCCGCATGCCGCCTACCGGCACCGACGAGGGTCTGCGCGCCGCCGAGCACCTGCGCTCCGTCCACCCCGAGGGCGGCGTGGTCGTGCTGAGCCAGTACGCCGACCCCCAGTACGCGGTGGCCTTCCTGGCCCACGGCTCCAAGGGCCGGGCCTACATGCTCAAAGAGCGCGTGTCCGATGTCGACCAGCTGCTGGCCGCCATCCGGGAGGTCGCGAGGGGGGGCTCCTACATCGATCCTCGCGTGGTGGACGCCCTGGTCCAGGCCCGCTCCCGGTCGGCGTCCTCGCCGCTCCGCCAGCTCACGCCGCGGGAAGGGGAGATCCTGTCGGAGATGGCCCAGGGCAAGAACAACCAGGCCATCGCCGCCTCCCTGGTCCTGTCCGAGCGGGCGGTGGAGAAGCACATCAGCTCGATCTTCGCCAAGCTGGGGCTGTCGGAGGAGCCCGACATCCACCGCCGGGTCAAGGCCGTGCTCCTGTTCCTCGCCGACCACGGGACGAGCGGGCGGGCGGGCTAGCCGTACCCCCTGAGTGGGGGCAGGTACGGTGGTGTGGAAGGCCGCGTCATGTGAAGATGGCTCGATGGGCGACGTGGCGGTGCTGATCGTCGATGACCAGCCGCTGTTCCGCCGGGCCGCCACCGCAGTGGTCACGCTGACCCCGGGCTTCCAGGTAGCGGGCGAGGCCGACTCGGGCGAGGCGGCCGTCGACCTGGTCGAACAGGTGCGCCCCGGGCTCATCCTCATGGACATCAACATGGGTGGCATCAACGGGATCGAGGCCACCCGGCGCATCACCGCCGCCCATCCCGACGTCATGGTCGTGCTGCTCTCCACCTACCAGGCCGACGACCTCCCCGCCGACGCCGCTTCGTCGGGCATGAGCGCCTACGTCAACAAGGAGGACTTCGGCCCCGCGGTGTTGCGGTCGGTGTGGGACGAGCGGGCGCCGGCGCCCGGTGGGCCGCCGGCCGCGGACGGAGACGCCTGACCTTCACCGCCGGGTGCCGACATTGGCAGGGAGCGGGATCCGCCCGGAGATCCGCGTTCCCCGGGCGGGCGCCGACTCCACGCGGATGCTGCCACCAATGGCGCCGACGCGGTCGGCCATGTTCACGAACCCGGCACCCGGCGTGGCTCGCTGGGCAGGGTCGAACCCCACGCCGTCGTCGGCCACGTCGAACAGGAGCCCGCCCGCCTCCTCCCAGACCCTCACGATGGCGGTGGCCCCGTCTCCCGCGTGCTTGCCGGCATTCTGCAACGCCTCGAGGCAGCAGAAGTAGACGGCCGCCTCCATCTCCTGGGGGTAGCGGCCCACGCCGTCGGCCTGCACCTCGGTGGGCAGCGCCGCCCGCCCGGCGGCCGCACCCAGGGCCTCGACCAGGCCCCGGTCCACGAGCAGTGGAGGGTAGATCCCGTGGGCGAGGCTGCGCAGCTCGGCCACCGCATCCTGCAGGTCGTGGCCGACCTGCTCGAGCATCCCCTTGGCGGCGTCGGGATCCACGTCGGCGAGCTGGCGGGCCAGGCGGACGTTGACGGCGAGGGCCACGAGGTGCTGCTGGGCCCCGTCGTGGAGGTTGCGCTCGATCTGGCGGCGGGCGGCGTCGGAGGCGGCCACCACCCGGGCCCGGGACGCCCGCAGCTCCTCGGCCTGGCGGCGCACCTCGTCGAGCGACGCCTGCAGCGCCGAGTCCAGGGCCACGTTGTGCAGGGCCAGGCCCACCTGGCGGGCCAGCTCGGCCAGCACCGTCTCCTCGTCATCGCGGAAGGCATCGCCCTCGGGCGGCCGGATGGCGACGATGAGCCCGAGGAGGCGCCCGGAGTGGACGGCGGGCGCGACCCGCAGCCGCTCCCCCTCCCGGCCCGCCAGCAGCCCCGGCAGCCACACCTTGGCCCACGCCGGCCCGCTCACGCCCGCCCGCGTCACGACCGACTCCTCGTCGGCGGTGAGGGAGAGCTCGGCGGGGGGGGCGTCGGGCACCGAAACCGCCCGCTCCAGGCGCCCGCCCGACCCTGTCCAGACCTCGGCGGCGGCCAGCGTCAGCGACGCCCGCAGCGACTCGGCCACCTGCAGCAGCAGCTCGTCGAGGGGGACGGCACGCGACAGGCGGGTGCCGAAGCTGCGCACCACCTCGTCGGGCGCCGTCCGCTCCCCGTAGACGAGGCGGTTGGCGAACTGGCCCAGCCGCTCGCGGGCCGGCACGTAGAGGAGGGCGGCCACCGCCGCGGCCAGCATCGAGAGCACGAGCAGGGACCGCTCGTGGGCGCTTGGCGTGCGGCCCAGGCCGAGGACGACCACCAGGTAGACGGCCACGACCACACCGCTCAGGCCGGCCACCGACACCGTTTCGGCCAGGAGGCGGTCGACCCGTCCCAGCAGCCGGGGCGAGGTGGCCACCGCCAGGGCGACAGGCACCGCCAGGGTGGCGATGGTCACCACCGCCACCCCGTGAGGGGGCCAGCCGGCCAACAGCCGCAGGGCCAAGGTGACGAGCGTCAGCTCGGCCGCCACGACGATCGACCACCCGAACCACTGCATGCGCTGGCGCTCCGCACCTTGGGCCCGCCGGTAGCGGCGGTTCGAGCCGGCCAGGCCGATGGCGGCGGAGACCACCGCCAGCACCGCCACCGGCCACAGCGGCAGTGCCGGGCGCTGCGCCCACAGCAAGGCGCCGACGCCGAGGCCCACCGCGTAGGAGCCCCGCACGACGGCCCGGCTGACCCGGCACGAGCCGTCGGGCAAACTGAGGAGCAGGTGCATGCCCACGGCGGGGAGGGAGGCGACGGCGAGGGGCACGACCAGCCGGCAGGCGCCGATCACCGGGGCGGCGACGCCGGCGCCGCCGCCACGGGCGTCGACCAGCGCGGCGGCCAGAGCCGCTGCGCCGGCCACGCCTGCGGCCATCACGACGATGGAGCTAAGGCGCTCCGGTGGGCGGCGGACGGCGATGACGATGCCCGCCAGGGCCCAGGCGACGACGACGGCGCCGCGCACGGTGTCCGTCCCCCGATGGCCGCTGCCCCAGCCCACCAGCACGGCCGCCACCCCCAGGGCCAGGGCCACCAGGCCCGCCCCCATCAGGACCGGTGACCGGGCCTCGGTCGGCTCCGCGTGCCGGGTACTGGTTCGCGGCGCGTGTTCCGCCATCGTTCTCATGTCACTCCGTTCGCAGGACGAGGGCGGGCTGGGTGCGAGCCGCGGCCCGGGCGGGCAGGAGCGCCACCAGGTTGGCGGTGACGAAGGTGGCCACGGCCAGGACCACGAGGGCGATGACGGGGACGGCGGGCTCGGGCAGGATCCCGAGCTGGTGGGCGAAGAGCAGCCACACCGATCGCCCGGCGGCCACTCCCAGGGGGATGCCCACCATCAGGGCGACCACCGCCAGGGTGGTCGACTGCCAGGCCACCGTGGCCCGCACCTGGCGGGGGGCCAGCCCCAGCGTCTTGAGGACGGCCAGGTCGCGGCGGCGGCGGCGGATGGAAGTGGCCAGCAGGTGGGCCAGGGTGGCGGCCGCGAAGGCTCCCAGGAGGGCGCCCAGCAGCACCGGCAGGTTCTGTACCTGGCCGAAGTTCACCAGGTCGACAGGGCGTTCGGGACGGAGGGCGGCGAAGGGGCCGAGGGCGGCCATCCGGCGCTGGAGGTCGCTCCTGGCCCGAGCGGGGTCGACCCCTCGGCGGAACCGGATGAGGATCGTGTCGGGCGCCGGGAGAGCGCCGGCCGTGGGGACCAGGCGGGGGAGGGCCTCGGGCGTCAGCCCCGCCCCCCTGCCCAATCCCAGTGCGTCGCTCAGTGAGGGGAACACCGCCCGCCCCACCACCTTCAGCGGGAGCGGCTCGGTGGAGGCGTCGGCGACGATGGCATCCACCGTCCCGCCGATGTGGGTGTGGACCTGGGCCATGGTGCGGGTGCCGAGGACGATCTCGTCCGGTGCGGCGGGCAGCCGGCCCTCCAGCGCCGTGGGCATGAGCGTCGATCCCCGCACGGGCGCCACCGCGATGGCGTCGACCCGGACGGGCCCGAGGGCCATTGGGACGCCCGAGTAGCCGGTAGAGATGTCGGCCACCGCACCGTCGCCTTCGACAGCGGGCAGGACGGTGGACACCGGGTCCTGGGACAGGCTCGTCACGCGGGCGTCCCAGGTGGCTCCGTACAGGCGGGGGGTGGCGAGGAGATGCTGGAGGCTGGCGCCGAAGCCCAGCGCCCCGGCCAGGGCGACGATCCCGATCACCGCCCCCGTCAGCGTGCTGCGCAGGGGCACCGCGCTGCGACCCCTCCCCGGTTCCAGCGCCAGTCGCACGCCGGTGGTCACCGGGACAGGGGCGGCGGTCCGCGCCACGGCGGCAGCCACCACCGACGGGCGGGCCAGGGCGGCGCGGTACCCGCCGGCGGCGGTGACGGTGGCCGCTCTCCACGCCGGCCACGCCCCGGCCACCAGCACGAGCACGAGGCTCGCCAGCGCCCCCAGGCCCAGGGCCACGGCGTCGACCGCCACCCCGGGGTGGGGCTCGGCGGTGCGGGCCACGCCGACGGGCGTCAGCGGGGACAGGGCCAGGGCGACGACGAGGCCCACCGCCGCCCCGACGAGGCCGGCCGTGCCGGCGGGCACCATTCCCAACGCCCACAGCTGGCCCTTGCTCATGCCCAGGGCCCGCAGGTGGGGGTGGTCGCCCGATTCCATCTGGCCCTGGCGCAGGAGGAGTTGGGCCACGACCAGCACCCCGGCCAGGGCGAGCAGGGCGGCCAGGAGCCACAGGGCCACCGCCTGGAGGTGGATGGAGTGCTGGGTGTTGACCGTCTGGTCGGCCAGGGCGAACACGTTGGCGGGCTTGCCCGCGGCCATCTCCTGGATCCGCCGTTCGACGCCGGGCACGTCGGCCCGGCCGTGGCGCAGGCGCAGGACGATGACTGCGAAGGCGGCGTCGTAGACCCCCGACGCCCGGCCGGCGGCGGCGAAGGCGGGCGACGCCCAGGCCTGGTTGACCCCGGTGCCGGTCTGGGGCGGGAACTCGTCGGCCGACGCCTCGATGCCCACCACGCTGAAGGACAGGGGCACCGGCGGCTGTTGGCCGGCGGCCAACGACAGCCGCAGCCCGCTCCCCACCTTCAGGTGGTGCGCCTTGGCCAGGGTGAAGCTCACCATCACCTCGTCGGCGCGGTCGGGCCGCGGTGGGCGCCCGGCGAGCATCTTGTGGCGGAGGAGAGCGGTCCCCAACCGGGGATCCTCGGAGACGACGAGGGTGGTGTCAGAGGGCTCGAGCACGGTGAGGGCGGAGGCCCGGGCGGCCGCCGCCACCTCCGGGAACCGCACCACCTCGTCGTAGGGGATCTGGGCGAATGCGGGGTCGGACTGGTCGGTGAATGCGAAGACATCGGGTGCCTTGGTGGCGGCGAGGAAGCGGCCGAAGGCGGTGTCGGTGCGCCGGGCTCCGGCGGCGGCGGCAATGACCGTCCCGGCGATGAGGCCCACGAGCACGCCGAGGGTGGCCCACGCCCGCCACCGTCGGCGGAGGTCGGACCAGGCCCGGAGGAGGACGGCGCTCATCACTCGGCTCGCAGGACCAGGGCAGGCCGGGTTCGGGCCGCGGCCCGGGCGGGGAGGGCGGACACCACGTTGGCGACGACGAGGGCGACGGGGACGGTGACGAGGAGGCCGACGATGGGAAAAGCCGTCTCGGCGGCGGCCCCCAGCTGGCGGGCGAAAAGGAGCCACCCCCACCGTCCGGCGGCCAGCCCCAGGGGGACCCCGACCAGGAGGGCGAGCCCCACCAGGGTGGTGGCCTGCCAGGCCACGGCGGCCGACACCTGGTGGCGGGCGAAGCCGAGGGTCTTGAGGATGGCCATGTCGCGCCGGCGGCGGCGCACCGAGGTGACCAGGGCGTGGGCGATGCTGGCGGCGGCCAGCACGGCGAGGAGCCCGGCCAGCAGCAGGGGGGTGGCGCGTACTCGGGCGAAGTTGTCGATGTCGGCCGGCTTGGGTGTGACCGACGGGCACTGCCCCTCCGGGCAGCCGGCTTCGGTGGCGGCTCGCCCGGCGGCGCCCATGGCCGCCCTGCGGTCGGCGCCGGGGGCGAGGCGGACCAGGAAGAAGTTGTAGCTCCCGGGGGGGACGTCCGGGGAGGCGAGGGCGCCGCCCGTCGTGGCCGCTCCCTCCCCGAGATCGGTGGGCGAGAAGCCTCCCCTCCCCAGGCCGGGGAAGACCGCCCGTCCCACGATCCGCATGGTGCGGGGTCCGCCGGGAAGCTGGACCTCGACGGTCTGGCCGACCGAGCGGTGAGCCCGGCGAAGGGTGTTGGTGCCGAGGACGATCTCGTCGGGCCGTGCGGGGGCCCGTCCTTGGAGCAGGGTGGGGAACACGTGGCCCTGCAGGTCGTCGAGCCCTACCGCGGCCACGGCCCGGCCGCCGATGGTGACGTTGCCGTAGAGGCCGCCGTTGAAGGCGGCCACCCCGGGCGTCGTTGACAACATGGCGCTGGCCCGCTCGCCGGGGAACGACGCGAACCCGGCGTCCAGGCTGAAGTCCCACGTGGTGCCGTACAGCCGGGGCGTGGAGACGAGGTGGCCCAGGTCGGTGACGAACGACGTCGCCGCCACCACGGCGGCGACGGCCAGCGCCCCGCCGATCATCGCGCTCCGCACGGGGACGGCAGTACGCCCCCGCCCGGCCTCCAGGGCCATCCGGACGCCGACCGCCCCGCTGGGCGGGAGGCCGCTCCTGCCCACCGCGGCGGCCACCCGGCTGGTCCGGGCGGTATCGCGGTCGGTCGACGGGCGCAGCGCATGGTCGGCCACCGAGGCCGCCCGCCATGCGGGAACCGCCACCCACGCCCCCATCAGCACCACGATGGCGACGGCGCCCAGCCCCAGGATGGCCACGTTCACGGCCAGGCCGGGCTGGGGTTCCGCCAGCCGGGCGGGGCCCACCGGGCCCAGGGGCGAGGCCAGGGCCGAGCCGGCAGCGGCGAGCACGGCCCCGGCCCCGGCGACGGCGATGGCGGGAACCATGGAGACGGCGAGCAGCTGGGATCGGCTCATCCCCAGGGCCCGCAGGGTCGGGTGGTCGGTGGCGCCGAAGACCAGGTGGCGGGAGAACGCCTGGCCCACGACGAGGAGGGCCGTGGCACCGGCCAGGGCGGCGAAAAGGCCGAGGGCGACGGCCTGAGGGCGGATGGCCCTGCGTACAGCGGCGTAGCGGTCGGCATAGGTCGAGAAGAAGACAGCGGAGCCGGCCTCGGGGTGGCGGGCCAAGACCTCGTCGACCCCCTGGCGCAGACGGCCGACGTCGGCGCCGGCGCGAAGGCGCACGACCGTCCCGGTGAACCCGAGGTTGGAGGGGTCGCCGTGGGCCCTGAACCAGGCGGGGGTGAGGAGGATGTTGTCAATGTTGCCGGTGGCCTGGGGCCCACCCCCGGCGAGGGCATCCGCCAGAACGCCGATCCCTGCCACCCGGAACGTGTACAAGGTGTGGCGGCCGGCGGGGTCGTAGGTGCTGTTGTTGTTCTCCTCGACCGACACCTCGGCCAGCGAGATCCGGCTCCCCACCTTGAGGTGGAGGCGGTCGGCGGTTGCCTTGCTGACCAGCACCTCGTCCTCCCGGTCGCGGCGGGGCATCCGCCCGGAGAGGATGTTGGGACGGTAGACGGTGTAGCCGGCCCGCCCGTCGACGCTGGCCGGGGGAGCGGCGAGCAGCGGGTCGACCCGGCCGGAGCGGTCGACCCGGACCAGCGGCACGCCCGCCATCTCCCCGGCGTCGGCCACCTCAGGGAGCCGGGCGACCTCGGCATCGAAGCCCTCCAGGCCGTTGAGCTGGGCGGAGATCAGGGCGTCGGGGGCCCGGCTGGCCTCCAGCAGGCGGGGGAACGCCGTCTCGGTCCGGCGGGCGGCGGCGGCGGCGGTGAGCACCAGGCCGCCGGTCAGACCGACGAGCAGGGCCAGGCCCGTCCAGGCCCTCCACCGGGAGCGGAGATCGGCCCGCAGCCGGGCCCAGACGGGGGCCACTGGGCCCCTACGGCTCCGCCGTGCCGAACGTCAGGTCGGGGGACGGCGGGGCGGCGGCGGCCGCCGTCCCGTCGTCGATCCTGCCGTCGCGCATGGTGACGATGCGGTCGGCGGCGGCCGCCACCTCGCGGTCGTGGCTGACCATGAGGACGGTCTGGCCGTCGGAATGGAGGCGGCGGAACAGCTCCAGCACCTCAGCCCCCCCGGCGCTGTCGAGGGCGCCGGTGGGCTCGTCGGCCAGTAGCAGCGTGGGCCGGTTGGCCAGGGCCCGGGCGATGGCCAGCCGCTGGCGCTGCCCGCCGGAGAGCACCCCTGGCGCGCTGGACGCCTTGTCGCCCAGGCCCAGCAGGTCGAGGAGGTCGCGGGCCCGGCTCTCGGCCTGCTTGCGGGCCGAGCCGGCGATGATGGCCGGCAGGGTGACGTTCTCCAGGACGCTCATCCCCTCGAGCAGGTTGAAGAACTGGAACACGATCCCGATGTGGGCCCGGCGCATACGGGCCAGCTGGTTCTCGTCCTTGCCCACCAGCGACTCGCCGGCCACCGCGATCTCGCCCTCGCTTGGGGTGTCGAGGCCGGCGGCCATGTTGAGCAGGGTCGATTTTCCGCATCCCGACGGGCCCATGATGGCCACGAACTCGGCGGCGGGGACGGTGAGGTCGACACCCCGGAGGGCCCTTACGGGCGCCCCCTCCGATTCATAGGTCTTGCGCAGCCCGGTGACCTCGAGCACGTTCATGGTTTCTCCTGTGTCGCGTCGATCTGGGGCTGGGCCGGGCGCAGCCGGTAGGCCTGTACGGGCGTGTCCCGGCCCTTCACCAGCGACGGCTCCAGGGTGTCCAGGGGCACCCGGCCCCCGAGGGCGGCGGCGGTGGCCTCGCTGATGACCGTCTGGCCCGGTTGGGCCCACTGCTGGAGCCGCTGGGTGAGGTTCACGGTGTCGCCTACGAGCGTGTACTCCAAGCGCTCGTCGGAGCCCAGGAGGGCGGCGGCCACCGTCCCCGTGGACAACCCTATGCCGAGCCCGAACGCCGGCAGCCCACCGCGCTCGGCCCACCGGGCGTTGACCGCCGCCTGGCGGGTGTGCATCCCCTCGGCCGCAGCCACCGCCCGCTCGGCGTGGTCCGGCTGGGGGAGCGGGGCGCCGAACACCGCCATCACCGCGTCGCCCACGAACTGCATCACCGTGCCGCCGGCGTGGAGGATGGCGTGGTTCATCTCCGCCCGGTGTTCGTTCAGCTGGCTGGCCAGCACGCTGGGGTCGGCGTGCTCGGCGATGGTGCAATAGCCCCGGATGTCCGACATCAACACGGTGACGTCGAGCGTCTCCGTCTCGCCGATGCGCCGGCCCTCCCGCCGCAGCTTCTCGGCGATGCCACCGGGGAGCAGCCGGCTCAGGCTCTCACCCTGTTCCTCGCGCTCGACTATGGCCTGGTGCAGCATCCTCAGCCGCCGCAGGGAGCTGGTCGCCCCCGAACTGGCTTGTTGGGCCAGCTTGAGGAAGAGTCGCTCGACGGCATCGGCCACCGCCTCGGCGGTGGTGCCCTGGGCCGCGGCTATGGCCTTGATGGGGCGACCCTCGGCCACCAGACGGAGGAGGTCGTCCTCGGCCGGGCTCAGGTCGCCGGTGTCGACGACCGGGTTGACCAGGGAGGCCACGATGGTGGGGTCGAGCATCGACCCGCCGGTTGCCACCTCCCGCACCGCCCGGGCCAGTTGGTCGCCCTCGGCGACCCGGTCCTTGAGGAGGTAGGCGTAGCCCGCCGACCCATCGGCCAGGAGGGAGATGGCGTACTCGGGGTCGTCGTACTGGGAGAGCACGACCACCCCTGTGCCGGGGTGGCGCTTGCGCAGTTCCTTGGCGGCGTCGATGCCCTCCCGCTGGAAGCTGGGCGGCATGCGGATGTCGGTGACCAGGACCTGGGGGGCCGCCGCCTCGGCGCCGCAGAGGAGGCTGTCGTAGTCGGCGGCCACGCCTACCACCGAAAGGTCGGCCTCCAGCGAGAGCAGGGCGCGCACGCCCTCGCGCACCAGCAGGTTGTCGTCCGCCAGGAACACCGAGATCTGCGCCGGGGCCATGCGCCATTAGGCCGCGGCTGCGGCCGGAGCGCAAGGGCGCCGGCCCCCTGTCGGCGGTGGGGTCAACCCCACCGCCGAGAGGTGGGCTGGCACGCTGGGCCGCCGCCGGCGGCAGCCGTAGAGTCGCCCCATGTAGCGCCGGGCGGCCCGCCGCCCGGCAGTGGGGAGGTACGGATGCGCATCGAATCGTCGGTTTTGGCCCTTTCCTGGATCCCGTCGGAGGCGGTCAAGGGCATGACCAAGCTGCCCTTCGAGATGGGCGTGAGCCACTACGACCCGCCCCCGCCCGACCACATCGACGACCTGGAGGCGCTGCGGGCAGCCGACCGCTTCCGCTTCGCCAACGAGCTGCGGGCCTGGATCGAGGTGGAGGACGGCCGGGTGGTCCGGTGGGGCCAGACGGGGGCCGGCCACATCGGGTCCACCACGTTGGCGCTGGGTCCCAAGGCGGTCGTCTTCGCGGCGGTTGCCTTCCCCGACCTGCGTCCCGAACCCGAGGTGTCGGCCACGTCGGTGCGGTTCGTGCAGACGGCTGGGGGCCGCACCGGTGTGCCCGCTCCCCGGCGGGTCAACCACCCCCCCTTCGTCCAGGTCGTGGCGCCGCTGGCCTGGTCCACGCTCGCCCTTACCATCCACGCCGACGGGTCGTCGGAGGTCGAGGTGGTCGGCGCCAGCCCCTTCCCCCGGCACTGGGTCTACGGCCAGTCGGGCGACCTGGTGGCCAAGACCGGGATGATCGACTTCGAGGACTGGTATCGCAGCGCCTTCGGGCGCCACACGCCGTGGGGCGACGAGGAGTCGCCGGCGCTGGTGACGGCGGCAGAGACGGCGCTGGAACGCCAGCTGTCGACCACGATCATGAAGGCGGGCAAGAAGCCCCGGATCAGGAAGCTGGGGGCGGGCGACACGCTGGTGGAGCAGGGGGACCCCGGCGACTCCCTGTTCCTGTTGCTCGACGGCGTGCTCGACGTGGAGGTGGGCGGCGAGAAGCTGGCCGACGTGGGGCCGGGGGCGTTGCTGGGTGAGCGCGCCGTCCTCGAAGGCGGTAGCCGGACGGCAACGCTGCGGGCGGTCACCACCGCCAAGGTCGCAGTGGCGGCCGCCGACCAGATCGACGTGGAAGCGCTGACCGAGGTCAGCAAGGGCCACCGCCGGGAGGAGGGGTAGCGGTGCCGGACAGCGCCGTCTGCCGCCGCCGGGGGGCTGCCGCCCGGTGAGCGCGGTCTGGCGCGTGGTGCGGCCGGAGCTGACCCGGCGGCGGTGGAGCAGTACGGCCCTCGCCCTCGTCTTGGCCCTGGGGGCCGGCGTGGTGATCGCGGCCGTGGCCGGGGCTCGTCGCACCGACTCGGCCATGGACCGCTTCGTGGCCTTCTCGCGGCCGGAGGACGCCTACGTGCAGGCGGCCGACGGGGCCACCGCCGAGAAGGTGGCCGAGCTGCCCCAGGTGGCCGACGCCACCCGCTTCCCGTTCGTCTTCCTCACGCTGCGGCCCGACGGGGCCGACAGCGGCGACCTGGCCAGCTTCGCGGCCGCCGACCGCCAGGCGTTCCGGACCCTGGACCGCGTCCTGGTGGTGCAAGGGCGCATGGCGCAGCCCGACGACCCCGGCGAGGTGGACGTCAACGAGCTGGCCGCCCGGCGCCTGCACCTTGGTCTCGGCAGCCGGCTGACGCTGCACTCCTACAGCATCGGCCAGATGCTGGCGTCCGCCACCCGGGGGACCGGCCCACCGGAGGCTCCCGCCGGGCCCACTGTGGCGGTGCGCGTGGTCGGGATCGTGCGGGCGCCCGCCGACGTGAACCCCCAACCGAGCTCGGGGGTGGTCTACCAGGGCCAGGAGGTGCTGGCCATGACCCCGGCGTTCCTGCGGTCCTACGCCGCCGCTCTGGGAGTGGCGGCCGACGACCTCCCCGGGATGGAGGGGATGCGAGTCCGCCTGCGCCAGGGACGGGCCGACATCGACGCCTTCACCGCCGCCGCCCGCCCGCTGATCGGTCCCGAGGGGCAGGTCCTCACCGGGTCGGACACCGCCGCCGCGGCGGGGGCGGTGAACCGGGCGACCCACTTCCAGGCCGTCGCCCTCCTGGGTTTCGCCGGACTGGCCGCTCTCACCACCCTGCTCATCGTCGGTCAGGCCATGGCCCGCCAGGTGGCCCTGGATGCCGCCGACGGCCCGACGCTGCGGGCCATGGGCATGACGACCGGCCAGCGAGCGCTGGCCGCCGTCTGGCGGTCGGCGCTCGTCGCCGTGGTGGGGGCCCTCCTCGCTCCGGCGGTCGCCCTCGGGCTGTCGCCGCTGTTCCCCATCGGCTTGGCCCGCCAGGCCGAGATCCATCCCGGCTTCTCCGCCGACCTGCCCGTCCTCCTGCTCGGGGCGCTGGGCGCGCTCGTGCTCGTCGCCGGCCGCTGCGGGGTGGCGGCGTGGCGGGCGGCCCGGGGCGCCGGCCAGCGTGGTCCCGTTGCCGCCGCCGATCGCCGGTCCCGCCTGGCCGATGCCCTGAACCGGGCGGGGCTACCCGCCCCCGCCACGACCGGCGTGCGCATGTCCCTGGAACGGGGGAGCGGCGGCAGCACCGTCCCCGTCCGGGGCGCCATGGTGGCGGTGATCACCGCCGTGTGCGGGGTGGTGGCCGCTCTCGTCCTCGCCACCAGCCTCGACACGCTGGCCGCCGACCCCCGCCAGCAGGGGTGGAACTGGGACGTGATGGCCGGCAACCCCAACAGCCAGGGCGACGTGGCCGCCACCGCCGTCCCTGCGCTGGCCGCCAACCCCCACGTGGGGGCCTTCGCCGGTCTGATCCCCCTCCAGCCCGTGCGCTTGGCCGGCCACCAGGTGGATGGCATCGCAGTGGACGCCGAGAAGGGCGGCGTGTACCCGACGGTCGTCGAGGGCCGTGAGCCGATGCAGCCGGACGAGGCGCTGGTTGCCGGCGCCAGCCTGCGGGCCATCGGCCGGCGGGTCGGCGACATCGTCGACGCCCGGGCCGGTGACCGCTCGATGCCGATGCGGGTGGTAGGCCGGGCGGTGCTTCCCACCACCGGCGCGCTGGCCGGCGAGAGCATGAACAAGGGGGTGGTGATGACGGCGGCCGGCGCCCGCCAGCTGTTCCCCGACCTCGACACCCCCAAGGTGTTCGTGGTGCGCTACGCCCCCGGCGCCGACCGACGGGCGGCCCGGGCCAGCGTGGAGACCGACTTTCCCAGGCTGGTGCTCGGCTTCTCCCCTTCGGGCGAGGTCGAGAACCTACGGAGAGTCCGTGGCCTGCCCGTCGTCCTGGCCGGTCTCCTGGTGGTGCTCGGGGGGGCGGTGATGGCCCATGCCCTGGTCACCACCATCCGCCGGCGACGGCGGGACCTGGCCGTGCTCAAGGCCCTCGGCTTCGTCCGCGGGCAGGTGACCGCCACCGTGGCCTGGCAGGCCACCACCCTGGCGGTGGTCGCGTTGGTGGTGGGGCTGCCGTTGGGCGTGGCCGCCGGCCGTTGGGGCTGGGCCCTCGTGGTGAACCAGCTGGGGAGCCGCTCCGGCGCGGTGGTGCCCCGGCTGGCGGTCGGCCTCACTGCCCTGTGCGCCGTCGCGGCGGCCAACGTGGTGGCCGCCGGCCCGGCGTGGGCGGCCGCCCGGCTGCGCCCCGCAGGGGTGCTTCGCACCGAGTGACCGCCGCCGACGTCGACGCCGTGGTGGTCGGGGCCGGGCCCAACGGGCTGGCGGCGGCCGTCACCCTGGCTCGGGCCGGGCTGTCCGTCACCGTCCTGGAGGCGGCCGCGCAGGCGGGCGGGGGGACGCGCTCGGAGGAGCTGACCCTACCGGGGTTCGTCCATGACGTCTGCTCCACGATCCACCCGTTGGGAGCGGCTTCGCCGCTGTTCGGCGGCCTGCCCCTCGGAGACCACGGGCTGGCCTGGGCCCACCCCGACGCCCCCGCCGCCCACCCGCTCCCCGACGGGACGGCGGCCGTGCTGG
>JBHELO010000043.1:0-18526 GCA_046263055.1 Acidimicrobiales bacterium
AATCTCGGCTGGCTTAAGGCTGCACCGCATAGGCCCCCCCGGTCACCGGGACGCTTCACCGGACCGCTCTTACGAAACCCGCCCCAAGTCGTGCTCTGGCGGAGCATCGGCGTTCGCTGGAGGTTCCTCCTGCGCGACCCCGGTCGTCGTTCCTCCTGCGGGACCGGTCGTCGTTCCCGAAACCCGGCAAGGGGAGGGCGGTGGCCGCCTCGTAGCCACCGCGCTTCCCTCTCTAGGCTCGAACGGGCGCCTGGATGCCGAGGGGTCGCTCGGAGAACGCCATCTCGGCGTTGACCTCCCAGCACGTGTTGTCACTGGAGTCCCCGAGCGTCGAGTCGGCGTAGCCCCGAACGTCGTCGACGGAGTTGGCCTCCCACAGGCATGAGGCAGCCGATCCCTCGCGGCTCGGGTAGAACTGCAGGCCGCGCACGCCCGCAGGTGCGTCCTCGTTCTTGATCAACTTCTCGCCCCTCGCGAACGCCGTCTGGGGGTCCTTGAACTGGTGGTAGACGACCACGTACATGTTTGCCTCCCGGTCTCGTCATGGTTTTCCTGCTGACGATGTGACCGTACGACCGGAGGGCGGTTCCCGGCATCGCCGGGATCGACCAATTCCGCGCCCCCTTCGGCATGGTCATTTCTGACCACGGCCGGGATCAGACGAGGTCGTGTTCGTAGGCGAAGGAGCTGGCCGCGGTGCGCGAAGAGACGCCGAGCTTGGCAAAGATGTTCTGGACGTGGCGGGCGACGGTGTGCTCGCTGACCACGAGGTCCTGTGCGATCTCGCGGTTGCGCCGTCCCGCGGCAACGAGGCGGAGCACCTCGAGCTCGCGGCCGGTGAGGCTGTGCGCGGGCGATGAGGAGGCTCGCCCACTGACCGAGTCGAGCCAGGTCAGGGCGGGCGCGGCGCCCAGCCGTCGGAAAGCGGAACGGGCGGCGTCGAACTCCAAGGTAGCGGTGTCCTCGTCGCCCACCGATCGGCAGGCGAGGCCCACCAGGACACGAGCCCGTGACGCGTCGTGCAACGCGTCCATCGCGTCCCAGGCCACGAAGGCCCGTCGAAGGGGCACCAGGGCGCCTGCAGCGTCCCCACCCGCCAGCGCCACGGCACCTCGGGCGAACGCCGCCATGGCCGCCAGCGCCTCGCACCCCTCGTCACCGGCGATCTTTTCGAGCTCCCGGCTGGCGGCGTCGGCGGCCTCGACGTCGCCGACGGCGAGCATCACCTCGACATAGGCGGGCAACAACGTGGCCCGTTCCAGCGGCCGAACCGTCTCGGTGACGGCCCGGCGGACGGCGGCGGCGGACGGCTCCTGGTTGCCCTGCGCCAGCCGCAGCAGGGCGAGGCCCGGCTGGGGCTCCCGCCCGAGGCCACTCGCTCGACGATACGCCGCCTCGGCGGCCCCGAACTCGCCCCGAAGGCGGTGCACCTCGCCCTCGCAGTACGCCGCCCCTCCCTGCGCCAGCCGGTTGAGGGCACCGTCGGTGAAGAGCTGGCCGACCCGGCGGACCTCCTGTCTGGCTTCCTCCCACTCTCCGGCCAGCGTCATCACCTCGGCGCGGTGGACCAGACACAGTCCCTTGTGGGCAACCATCTCGGGCTGCTGGTCGCACCACCGGGTGAGCGCGACCGTCCACTCCCGGGCCCTGTTCAGCTCGAACACGTCGCGGCAGAACGAGATCGTGTAGCAGAAGACGATCCCGGTGACGACCGGAGACAGTTCGCCGGTGGTGGCCGCCACGAGTGTCTCGTCCACCAGCCGGACGCCTTCTGCCCTCCGACCTATCCGGATCAGGGCGTGGCCCATCACCATGTGAGCGATGGCGACGAGATCGGGGTCCGCGAACCGCTCGCCGATGGCGGCGATCTCAGCGGCCAGCGTCGCAGCGCCGTGGAAGTCGCCCTTGAACTCGTGCTCAAGCATTGCGGCCTGAAGGACGTATCCCCGCTCGACGCAGTCCGCTGCGTGGCCGTCCAGCAACCGCTGGGCCCGGGCGAACCACCCGGCGGCGCGGCCGCCTTCGCCCCGGAACAGCAGGTTGTGGCCGATCCAGAAGCCGCAGCGCACCGCGGCGCGTGTGTCGCCCGCGTCGAGATCGGCCTGGTGAGCACGTTCGAAGGCGGCCACGTAGTCGTCGTCGCGGCCGATCATGTAGGCGGCACGACCAAGCCGCTCGAGGTCAGCCGGTACCAGCGGCTCGATCGCATCGGCAACCGAGAGCGCCTCGTAGGCGCCGAGCCAGGCCGACCGTGAGAACGCATCCCGCCCCTGCTCGAGTTCACCTGCTCCCTTCGCCACCCCCGGCACCTCCTCCGCCCAAGTTACCGACGCTGGCGGTGCCGATCCGGTTCGGTTGCTGGCGAGCCCCGGCGGGGACCACCCTGCGCGTACTCCGGTGCAGGGTCGAGGTGAGTAGGCCCGATGCCGGAACGCGTGCGGCACCTCCTGATGTGGGAGGCCATCGGCCCCCGGGGCGCGGCAGGCGCGCCCCGGGGGCCGATTCGCCTCCGGTACCCGCTTGGCGATCCGTTGCGGGATCCCGTTACGGCACGACCGCCCGTCGCCGGGTCGCGTTTGACGCTCACCAGCGCTGAAGGACAAGTGTCCGTGGTGGCAACGTGGAACCCTGGATTCGTAGCCGAGATGCGTCGAACCGCCGGAGGGCGGGCCGTCCAGGCATCACCTCGACCCGTTCGATCATCAGCCGAACCAGGTCCCGCCGCTGTTGGAAGTCGGCCTCCGCCCAGAACGCACGGGGATTGGGGTGCAGGATGAGGCGCTGCTTGGTCGCGGCGTCGACCACGGCGTGGAGGCGGTCGATCTCTCGCTGCAGCTTGACCCTGATCGACCTGTACCGGCCCTCGGCCAGCAGGCCACGGACGTAGAAGTCGTCGTCGAGGCCCTGCAGCCTGCTCTGGGCCGCGCCGAGGTCGGAGAGCGTGCGACCCATCGTCCCGTCGTCGCCTGCGCCGGCCTGTGCGAGCAGCGCCTCCCGCACAGACGGCGTCGTGAGCAGCCCGAGCACGAACTCCTTCGCCAGCTCATCGACGGGATCGGCGATGATCCCCAACTGATGCCCGGGCCGACGTCCTGCGCACAGGTAGCGCCTGGTGTTGTTGCGCGGCCGGGAGAACAGGCTTGCGCCACAGTCCCCGCAGTGGATCAGGCCGGTGAGCAGGTACCTGGTGGCCTTGCGGACGTTCGTGTTGCGCTCGGGTTGAGGAGCACGGCTCGTAGCTGGTCCCACGTGTGGCGGTCGAGGGCCGCCGCCCAGACGGCCGGGCTCAGGTCACCGAGTGCCTTACCGCTTGGGTCGACGCCATGTTCGCGCAGCCCTGCTATCCGTGAGGACAACAGCACCCTGCGAAGTGTGGGCGCAGTCCACGGTCCGCCCGACGCCCCGGGCACGCCTTCGGCGTTCCAGTCGCGTGCGATCGTCATCAGTCCCTCACCTTCGAGCACTCGGCGGGCGGCTTCCCGGACGTACCCGCGCTCGTCCTCGCTGCGCACGGCCCAGCCCAGCTGGGCCGCAGGCCTGCCCAGCTCGGCCAACTCCAGGTGCTTGCGCCGCACGCGCCGGCTCCGGTCCTCGGACTCCTTGCGAGCGACGGCCCCTACGATGCGCGCTGACAGCCGGCCGTCGGGGGTCGTGAGGTCGTAGTCCCCACCGGTGACCACGGCCAGGTGAACCCGACTGCGTTCGACGAGATCGATGAACGCCTCGAGCTCTCTGGGTGAGCGGTGCAGGCGGTCGTTGTGCCGGGTGACGATCGCATCGATCCTGCCCGACTCCACGGCAGCCAGCATCCGCTCATAGGCCCGTCGAGGTTTCCGCCCGTAGGCGGAGGCGTCGTTGTCGCAGAACACCTTGACAACCTCCCAGCCCCGTGCCAGGCAGTGGGCCTCACAATCGGCCCGCTGGCGATCGACGCCGGCGCGCTGGCCGCTCGGATCAGAAGAGACTCGGGTGTAGACGCCCGCCTTGACGGCAGGCAAGGACTGTTTCGGACAGGCGGTCATGAGCCTCCTCCTGGACGAGCGGCGTGTAGACATCAACAGCACACCGGGCTAGGTGGCGGCCACTATCCTTCGGTCGGCCGTACCGGCCGCCTCCCCGGCCTGCTCGCCAGCAGAAAGCGTGCGCCAGATGACCGAACCCACGACCGCGCCCGCCCCCGACTCGTCGCCACGCGTCGTCATCATCGGGGCCGGCCCGGCCGGGCTCACCGCCGCCTACCAGCTGGTCACCCGCTACGGCATCGCCTCCACCGTCCTCGAGGCCGACTCGGTGGTGGGCGGCATCAGCCGCACGGTGGAGCGCGACGGCTGGCGGTTCGACATCGGGGGCCACCGCTTCTTCACCAAGGTGAAGGAGGTCGAGGCGTTCTGGCACGAGGTCCTGCCCGACGAGGACTTCATGCTCCGCCCCCGCATGAGCCGCATCTACTACGACGGCAAGTACTTCGACTACCCGCTCAAGGCATCCAACGCCCTCAAGAACCTGGGCATCTGGGAGGCCTTCCGCTGCGTGATGTCCTACGTCTGGGCTCGCATTCGCCCGCCCAAGGACCAGAGCACGTTGGAGGGCTGGATCGTCGCCCGCTTCGGTTGGCGGCTCTACCGCCACTTCTTCAAGACCTACAACGAGAAGCTCTGGGGCGTCCCCGTCAACAAGCTCCCCGCCGACTTCGCGGCCCAGCGCATCAAGAACCTGTCGCTGTTCAACGCGGTGGTCAACGCCCTCCTGCCCAGGCGCAACCAGAAGGACATCACGTCGCTCATCGAGGAGTTCCAGTACCCCAAGTTCGGCCCGGGGATGATGTGGGAGCGCTGCCGCGACCTGGTGGAGGCCAAGGGTTGCACGGTGCACATGAAGACCCGGGTGGAGGCCATCCGCCACCAGGACGGCCGGGCGGTGGCGGTCGTCGCCCGGGCCGCCGACGGTACCCGCAGGGAGTACCCGTGCGACCACGTCATCTCCTCCATGCCCATCTCCCAGCTGCTCAAGGCCATGGACCCGCCCGCCGGGCCGGTGGCGGTGAAGGCGGCCGACGACCTGCGCTACCGGGACTTCCTCACCGTCGCCCTGGTCGTGCCCGAGGCCTACAGCTTCCCCGACAACTGGATCTACGTGCACTCCCGCGAGGTCCAGGTGGGACGAATCCAGAACTTCGGGTCGTGGTCGCCCTACCTGGTGAAGGAGGGGCGGACCTGCCTGGGGCTGGAGTTCTTCGTCTTCGAGGGCGACGCCACCTGGACCAAGCCCGACGAGGACCTGGTGGAGCAGGGCAAGCGGGAGCTCGGCGTCCTCGGGCTGGTGGACCCGGCCAAGGTGGAGGCCGGGTACGTGGTGCGGATGCCCAAGGCGTACCCCTTCTACGACGAGCACTACAAGGCCAACGTGGCCCGCATCGTCGAGTGGTCCGACGAGTGCGCGCCCAACGTCCACCCCGTGGGCCGCAACGGCATGCACCGGTACAACAACCAGGACCACTCCATGTACACGGCCATGCTGACGGCCGAGAACATCGCCACCGGGTCGTCCCACGACGTGTGGAGCGTCAACGTTGAGGAGGAGTACCACGAGGAGTCGTCCTCGCCCTCGTCCTCGTCGTCGGGCGACGGCACGGGCGACGGCTCCACCGGAGGGACCAGGGGCACGGGGCGCGACGCGCCGGTGATCCCCCGCCACCACTACGACGAGGACCACCCCGTCCACAAGCCGGCCACCACCTCCTGAGGCGTCCAGCCGTCGGGCGGCGAGGGCGCCGGCCGCGGCGTTGTCGTCGGTTGGCCGTCCGGTGGCGACGGGTAGGACGCCGGCACCGGGGCGCGGGCCCCCGACACGGACGGAGGTGGCATGACGTCGATCGGCTACACGGTGATGGGGGAACAGGCGGGGCCCACGCAGCTCGTGGCCGACGCGGTGCGGGCCGAGGAGCTGGGCTTCGACTTCATCGCCGCCAGCGACCACTACAACCCGTGGCTGTCCGAGCAGGGCCACTCGCCCTACGCCTGGTCGGTCCTCGGGGCCATCGCCCACGCCACCGAGCGCATCGACCTCATGACCTACGTGACGTGCCCCACCATGCGCTACCACCCGGCGGTGGTGGCCCAGAAGGCGGCCACCGTGCAGCTGCTCTCCGGCGGCCGGTTCACGCTCGGGCTCGGCGCCGGCGAGAACCTCAACGAGCACGTCATCGGGGAGGACTGGCCGCCGGCCGACCTCCGCCACGAGATGCTGGGGGAGGCGGTCGAGATCATCCGGGCCCTCTTCGACGGGGAGACGGTGACCTACCGGGGCCAGCACCTCGACGCCGAGGCCGCCCGCCTCTGGGACCTGCCACCGACGCCCCCGCCGATCGGCATCGCCGTCTCCGGCCCCCAGTCGTGCTCGCTGGCCGGCGAGCACGCCGACGCCATGATCGCCGTCGAGCCGCTCCCCGAGCTGGGCCAGCAGTTCGACGCCGCCGGCGGGCGCGGCAAGCCCCGCATCGGCCAGGTCGGGATCTCTTACGACGCTGACGAGAAGGCGGCCCGGGCCCGGGCGCTCGACCAGTTCCGGTGGTTCACGGGCGGGTGGAAGGTGATGGCCGAGCTGCCGGGGCCGACCAGCTTCGACGCGGCGTCCAAGTTCGTGCGCGAGGAGGACATCGCCGGACAGCTGCCGTGCGGTCCCGACGTGGACGCCCACGTGGCGGCCGTGAAGCAGTTCGTGGACGCCGGGTTCACCCACGTGGCCCTCGTCCAGATCGGCGGCGACCAGCAGGGCCCGTTCTTCGACTGGGCCGAGAAGGAGCTGTTGCCGGCCCTGCGGGAGCTGTAGCTCGGGGCGGCCGGTCAGAGGGCGGCCGGTCAGAGGTCGGGGCGGCTCCCGCGGGCGTACTGGCGGAGGCGCCCCCGGCCGTCGGCGTCGAGAAGCTCCACCACGTCCACCACCGGTCGATCCGCGCCCATCAGCTGGCGGAGGGCGGCGTGGCCGGCGCTGCCCGGCACCGGCAGGTCGGTGGTGAGCAGGACGAGCGGGAGGTCGGGCCGGGCCGAGTGGAGCACGGCGGCCACGCCGAGCGACTTCCACAGCGCGTCCCCTCGCCGTAGCCCGGAGGCGCCGGACGTGAACGCGCCGCAGACGTCGAAGGCCCACTCCCGACCGGCCCTGTCGGCGGCGAGAAGGTCGAGCTCGATGCCCAGGCCGGGGAGCTTCACGCCCGAGCGGACGTCGACGAACCCGCAGCCGTCCAGGACGACGGCAGCCAGCTCACCGGCCCGGCGCCCCTCCCTCACCGCCCGAGCCTCCATGCCCTCCTCGCCGTGGTCCACCGGGTTCGCCGCCGGCAGGTGCACCCTGAGCCTCGCCGTGCCGTCGGGGGCCTGTCGCCCGGCGACCTCGTCGGCGATGCGCCGGATGGCACGCTCCACGTAGGACTCGTCGGTGTCGAATCCGATGTACCGGCGGCCGGTGCGGACCGCAGCCACCGCCGTCGAGCCGGACCCCATGAACGGGTCGAGCACCACGTCGTCCTCGTAGGTGTACAGGTCGATGAGCCGGCTCGGGAGCCCGACCGGGAACGGGGCGGGGTGGCCGACGCGGGTGGCGCGTTCCGGCGGGATCTCCCAGAGGTCGGTGGTGGCCTCCAGGAACTCGTCGCGGGAGATGGTGGCCGTGGAGGGGAGCCCCTGCACCAGGCGCTGGGCGGGCGTCAGGGCCCGGTCGAACCGGCCCTTGCTGGCGATCACCACCCGCTCGGTCACGTCCCGCAGCACCGGGTTGCGCGGCGCCTGGAAACTGCCCCACGCGCACGAGCCGCCGGCCGCCCGCCCCTTCCACCAGACGACCTCGCCCCGGAGCAGGAGGCCGAGGTCCTGGAGGATCTGGGTGACGTCGCCGGCCAGCGAGCGGTAGGGCCGGCGGCCCAGGTTGGCGACGTTGACGGCGATGCGCCCCCCCGGCTCCAGCACCCGGGTGCACTCGGCGAAGACGTCGGCCAGGAGGGTGAGGTACTCGAAGTAGGAGCCGGGGACGCCGTCCTGCCCGAGGCTCGCCTCGTACTCCTTGCCCGCGAAGTAGGGGGGCGACGTGACGACGAGGGCCACCGAGTTGGAGTCGACCCGGCCCATGTCCCGGGCGTCGGCGGCGTGGATGACGTCGACCGCCGCCGGGCGCACGACGGTCGTGTCGTGCGAGAGGTCGGGGGGGACGAAGCGGTCGTAGAAGGCGGAGGCATCGTGGCTCTCGCGGCGGGACGAGCCGAACCGGGAGGTCGCCGTCGGGCGACGGACCCGGACGCCCCCCGGCCGCGGCTCCGGGATGGAGGCCGCGCTCACGACACCCGCCTCCGGGCCGGCGGGCGCGGGGGCCGGACGGGGCGGTTGATTGCTGCCGGGCGCCCGGCGACGGCTGGTCCCGGGTCCTGCGAGGACGCAAACGGCTCCCGGTGGGTACACGGCCGGGACATGGCGGAGACGCTACGAGGCCTCCGGGCGGCGGTGGCGGATGGGCGGGCACCCGCCGGCGTGGTGGCGCCGTCGGCCTCCGTGGCGTTGAACACCGGACATGGGGCGAGGCGCGGTCCTCGGTCACCGATGAGTCCCGGCCTTGGGCACCGTCGCATCCGTCAGAGTCGTCGAGAGAGGAGTTCGGGATGCCCAAGATCACGACGGTCGGCCGGGTCATGGTGCCGGTGGAAGACCAGGACGAGGCGATCAGGTTCTACACCGAGGCCCTCGGGTTCTCGGTGGCCGCCGATGTGCCCTTCGCCGAGGGCGACCGCTGGGTCGAGGTCGCCCCGCCCGGCGGCGGCACGACCGTGGCCCTGGTGCCGCCCCAGGGCGACTACCAGCCGGGCCGCATGACCGGCATCGCCTTGGAGTCCACCGACCCGGCGGCCGACCACGCCGAGCTCCGGCAGAAGGGCGTGGACGTCGACGCCGAGATGATGGGCGGCGACGGGGTCGTGCCTCTGCTCTTCTTCTTCCGCGACAACAACGGGAACCACCTCATGGTCGTCCAGGGCCAATAGGGCCGGGGGTGCTGTCGGCTCGGGGAATGGCCGGCCACCCAGCCGGTGCGGGGTCAGCGCCTCGGCGTCGGCGGGTGCGCGTCTACAGCCTTGCCCAGGGGCGGCCTCGGACGTTGGCGGGTGCACGTCCACGGCCTGGGCTGGGCGGCAGTACGAGGCACTCGGCTGCCGGGCCACGGCGACGTCCGACCCCTCAACGGTGGTCTCGAACGTGCCCAACGGCTCGCGCCCTTGGAGATGCGCTCCGGGCTCGGCGTAGCGTCCACCGAGTGAGCGATGAGGCATTCGGCGACAGCGTCTACGACGCGGTCGGCGGGCGGCCGTTCTTCGTCGAGCTCGTCGACGGCTTCTACGCCGGGGTGAACGCCGACCCGCTCCTCCGCCCCATGTACCCGGAGGACCTCACCGACCCCCGGCGCCACCTGGCCGGGTTCCTCACGCAGTACTGGGGCGGGCCCTCCACCTACAGCGACGAGCGGGGGCACCCCCGCCTGCGCATGCGGCACGCACCCTTCGCGATAGGAGAGGCGGAGCGCGACGCATGGCTGCGCCACATGCTCGGGTCCCTGGACGCGGTGGCCGCCGCCCGGGGCACGCCCGTGGAGGCGGTGGCCCGCATCCGGGCCTACCTCACCGACGTGGCCGCCTTCCTGGTCAACGCCCGCTGACCGTCGGCGGATCCCAGTACCGGACCCAGCAGCGCAACGGGCCGCGCCGCGCAACGTCCGTTTCAGTCAGGAGGGGTGGCCGGGGCGGACTGGCCCTCATGGCAGAGCTGGCCAGCCGACGCCGGACGGTGACGATGACCCGGCGGAAGGCGGCCTGGCCGTGGCCGTAGCTCCACCGGCACGGTCGCCGCGTCGCGGGGGCGCCCAGCTCCGCCTCCCTGGTCCCCGCGGCCTAGCGGGAGACGACGTTTGCGACCATCCGGTCGGCCACCCGCCTCCGGCTCGGAGGGATCGTGGCCGACCAGAGCGGGGCGACGAACCCGCGAGCGGAGTTGCACTCGGCCAGTGGCCCACCGGGGGCCGGGACCCGATCACCAGGTGCTGCTACTCGGGGGGGCGCAACCCGGCGCGCCTGGACCGCCTCTCACCTGCACCTATGGAGCGCGCTGGGAGGGATTCGAACCCCCAACCTTCTGATCCGTAGTCAGATGCTCTATCCGTTGAGCTACCAGCGCCGGCCCGGTTGGGTGACCGTCCGTCGAGCTTACCGCCCGGCCTCGGGGCGGCGGCCGGCGATGCGATGAACGCCGGCGGCGCGAGCCCCGTACCCCCGTCGTGCACGCCGCACGCCGGCCCCGGCGCATGGGAGGCTGACTCGGCCGATGCCTCCCCGAACTCCCCAGCTCGGCACCGAGGCCGGCGTACGGGCGGCGTATGCAGCCCACGGCCGTGAGCTCCACGGCTTCGCCCTTCGCTCGCTGTCCGATCCGGGCCTGGCCGAGGAGGCCGTCCAGGAGGCGTTCGTTCGGGCGTGGCGGGCGGCCGACCGCTTCGACCCCGACCTGGGCTCCCTGCGAGGCTGGCTGTTCGCCATCCTGCGCAACGTGATCGTGGACCTGGCGCGCTCCCGGGCCGTCCGTCCCCCCGGACCGCTGGGCGCGGCCGCCGCCGAACGGGACGTGGCCGTCACCGACGACGACCTCGACGCCGCCCTCCTCTCCTGGCAGGTCGAGGAAGGTTTGCGCCGCCTGACCGACGAGCACCGGGTGGCCCTGGTCGAGACCTACTACCGGGGCCGGTCGTCCGTTGACGTCGCTGCCGAGCTGGGCATACCGGTCGGCACCGTGCGCAGCCGGGTCTACTACGGCCTGCGGGCGCTGCGCCTGGCGCTCGAGGAGATGGGGTGGACCGATGACTGAGGCCTGCCGCGACTGGCGGCCCCAGCTCGCGGCCCTGGCCGTGGGCGACCTCGACGACGGCGAGCGCCCGGCCGTCGAGGCCCACCTCGACGGGTGTCCGGCCTGCCGGGCCGACCTGAGTCGCCTGAAGGGCGTGGCCGCCGTGCTCGGGGCCGCCGACCTGGACCGCCTGGCCGACCAACCCGCGCCCCCCACCGGCCTGGGCGCCGAGGTGGTCGCCCGGGTGGGCCAGGAATTGCGGGCACGGGCCCGCCGGCGGCGGCGGTCGGCGGCGGTCGTCGTCACCACCTCCGTGGTGGCGGCGGCCGCCCTGGTCCTGGCCCTGGTCCTGCTGCCCACCTCCCCCCGCACGACCACCACCGCCATCCCGACCACCGCTCCGTCCGCCACCGCCCCTCCGCCGGTGCCGACCAGCGCGCCCACCGGCACCTCGGTGGCCCTGACGTCGAGCGTGCCCGGCGTCTCCGCCACCGCACTGCTCGAAGCCAAGGCGTGGGGCACCCAGGTCAGCCTGGAGACCGTCGGCCTGGCCGGCGGCCAGGTGCAGTCGGTGTGGTTGGAGCGGGTCGACGGATCCCGAGTGGCGGCCGGGACGTTCGCCGGGGTGGAGGGCCGCCAGCTCAAGGTCGTCCTGGCGTCGGCCCTGCCCCGGGACCAGGCCCGGGCCGTCGGGGTCAGCGGGCCGGACGGCGTCGTGCTCCTGCGGGCGTCGCTCGGCTGAGGCGGCCGGCGGCTGAGGGCCGCCTACCGCCGCCGCCTACCGCCGCCGCCTACTAGTGCAGCGGAGAGGGAGGGATTTGAACCCTCGAGGAGGTTTTACACCCCCTAATCGCTTAGCAGGCGATCACCTTCGGCCGCTCGGTCACCTCTCCAAGTGCCCCGAGTCTGGCACACCGGCGGCCGGCCGGACGCCTCGGCCCCGTCACCCCGACGGCGCCGCGAACGACGCCTTGAAGCCGTTGAAGGTCGGCTGGAGGCGGTCCCAGTCGCCCGCTGCCGACTGGAAGTTGAGGGCGAAGCCGTGGCCCGGCGTGATGAACCCGAGGTCGACGGCGTGCAGGTCCGCGCCGCCACCCGTGTAGGTGTACTCCCACACCGCCGCCCGGTACCCGTCGTAGGTCGTGGGCGTGATCTGTATGCGGTGGTAGTTGCCGTTCTGGGCCGCAAAGGAGGGCTCCAGTTGGTACCACGCCCCCTCGGGCGACGGCCCCGGCGGCTCCCGGTGGTCGACCCGCAGGTACGCCCCCGAGGCGGGGTCACGAAAGTCGGTCAGCGTGCCGTTGACGGACACCGTCCACCCCGGCGGGTGGGCGATGCTGAAGCCAGTGGTCGGGTCCCGGTACGCCACCCAGCCGGCGGGCGTGCCACGCGCCGGCGACGTCGTCGGGCTGGTGCGGGCCTTCGCGGTGCTCGGAGCGCCGGCCGACGTGGGGGGCGACGAGGTCGACGACGACCGCCCGTTGGACACCAGGGCGGCAACCAGCACGGCCGCCACCACGAGCGCAACCAGGGCCACGGCGACCACCGACGACCGGTTGTCACGCCGGCGCGACGACCGACCACCCAGCGTTGTGGCCGGAGACGGGGGCGACGCCGGCGGGGAGGCACCTCCGCTCGAGCGAGCCGGGTCAGGGAAGACCCGAGGCTCGAAGGCGGACGGCGCTTCGGTCTCTCCGGGGTCGGAGCCGGCACCCGCCACGGCCTCGGCCCCGGCGCCGTTACCGGTCGGAGCCGAGACGTCGACGGGCGGGGCGTCGGCCCTTCGATCGGGCGGCGGGCCGGCTTGCGGTCGGTCGAGCGGCGGCTCGTTCGGAGACTCCGTCGCGCCCCGGTCGGTGGCCGTTCGTCCCGGGGCTCGGGCGGCGGGCGCAATCGGCGGTAGGGACGGCGCCGGCGGGGGCTTGTCCGAAGCGGGCGCCGAGCGGTCCTCACCCGCCGCCCCCTGAAGCGACCCTGGTTCACCCGGCCGGCCGGGCGGCCGCCAAGCCGGACCCGGGATGCCGACGGGTCGGTGGCCTGGCCAGGGGACGGCGGGGTCGGCGGCGGTCGGCGGGGACGGCCGGACGATCGTCCCGGTGGTGTCGTCGCCGTCGACCGGGGCCGGCCGCTCTGGGACGTGGGCACGGTCAAGATCGGCCGGCGGGCCTTCCGCCACCGCCGCGTCGGCCGGGCCCGGGTGGAAGTCGAACTCGCGGGTGGACGAGGTGTCATCGGCGTCCCCGAGGGCCGAAGCCGGCGCCCCAGCCGCCACTGCGGCCAGACGGCGGCGGACCTCGGCCGAGGACGGGCGGGCAGCGGGATCCTTGGCCAGCAACCCGTCCACCAGCGGCCTCAGGCGGGCGGCCCGGGCCAGCGGGCGGTGGGGCTCCTGCACCACCGCCGTCAGGGTGGCGATGGCACCGTCGCGCCAGAACGGCGGCTCTCCCTCCACGGCGAAGTACAGCGTGGCCCCGAGCCCCCACAGGTCGGTGGCCGCCGACGGCGGGGAGTTGCGGGCCTGCTCGGGCGACATGAACGACGGCGACCCAGCCAGGGCCATCGAGCTCGTCACCCGCGGGTCGTCGGTCATGGCGGCGATGCCGAAGTCGGCCAGTTGCACGTGGCCGGCGGCGGAGACCATGACGTTGGCGGGCTTGACGTCGCGATGGATGATGCCCTCGTCGTGGGCGGCGTCCAGTGCGTCCAGGACGGCCAGCCCGATGGTCGCCACCCGCTCCTCGGCCAACGGCCCCTCCCGGCGCACGAGCTCGGCCAGCGTCGGCGCCTTCACCAGCTCCATGACGATGAGCGGCCGGTCGCCCTCCTCGATCACGTCGAACACGGTGACCAGCCCCGGGTGGTTGAGGCGGGCCGCGGCCCGGGCTTCGCGAAGCACCTTGCGGCGGATGGCGGCCCGGTCGGCGTCGTCCAGCACCCCCGGGATCTCGATGGCCTTCACCGCCACATCGCGCATGAGGAGGGTGTCGTGGGCCCGCCAGACCACGCCGAACCCGCCCCGGCCGAGCTGCTCCCGCCATTGGTAGCGCTCGGCCACGAGCTGGTCGCGAGCGGGGGGGATGGCCATGCCCGGGGTTTACCCGCCGTCGGTGGGACCAATGCCAGTGGGCCCACCGGCGAAGCGGTGGCGCCACCAGGCGGCGGGCAGGCCGTCCACCCGGGCGGCCGGGCGGCCGGGCCGCCGACCGCCCTCCGATCAGCCGGCCGTCCCCGAGGAGCCGCCCACGTGAGCGGCCAGCCACCCGTTGAGGGGGCGGGCCGCCCGCAGGAACGCCGCCACCCGGTTCTTGGCCGACGCTCGACCCAGCCAGGCCCCGGCCGGCCACTCCTGCCAGGCGATGAGCCCCTTGTTGCGCAGGAGGTCGACGCGGGGATGGTCCCTCGGGAAGCCCCTCGGTGCCGTCTTCAGCACGTGGTGGCCCTGCACGTCCAGGCCGGCCCGGCGGGCGTCGGCCACCACCGCCGCCAGCTCGGCGCCCGACCCGTCGTCGTCCACCGCCCGCCGGTAGCGCTCGAGCTGGTCGGGCGCCATGACCCACATCCCGGCGCCGGCGCCGAGGCCGCGGGACGAGAGCTGCACGTACCCGCCGTCGCCCACGGTGGCGCCGAGGGTGGTCTTGTAGGGCGACTTGTCGGCGCTGAAGCGGACGTCGCGGTTGGGCCGGAACACCTTGCCGGGCCCGAACTCGGGGGCTAGCTCGGCCAGCAACTCCTCCATGGGCGCCTTCACGGCGGTCTGGAAGACGGGCGTGTGGGCCTGCCAGTAGGCCCTCGAGTTGTCCGCCTCGAGTCCCTCGTAGAACTCGAGGGCCTCGGCCGGCCAGCCCCGGAACGCCACCCGACGCTCTCCGATCGGGCGCTACATGCCCATGACGATCCCGATGACGTTGCCATCGGGGTCCTTGAACTGGGCCACCTTCGGCCCTTCCGGTACCTCCATGGGCGGCATAACCGTGGACCCGCCCAGCTTCTCGACCTGGTCCAAGGTGGCCTGCAGATCGTCCACCTGGACGTAGAACGTGACGAAGGACGACCCGTCCTGGCTGGGTCCGACGCCGCCGCCGATGCCCCCCTCGTCGGCCGGGACCATGCCGTAGTTCATCGGGTTGTCGGCGTTGATCGCCCACCCGAACAGGTCGCCGTAGAACTTCTGGAGTGCCGCCCCGTCCTTGCCCAGGACCTCGAAGTGAACCACCGGGTGACCCATGCCGCCTCCCCTTCGCTCGTCGACCCGGCCACCGTAGCCACCGGCGGGCGGCACCGCCCAGCGGCTGGCGGAGGGAGTGGGATTCGAACCCACGGGGCTCTCGCCCAAGGCTGTTCAAGAGCCTCGCATTCGGCCGCTCTGCCATCCCTCCGGGCGACGCCGCCGAGGCTCGACGCTACCGGCGCACCTGGCCCCGCAGCGACGTGATCCACTCGTCGGCCTCCCGCCACGCGGCCTCGGCGTCACGGCGGATGGCCGGGCCGTGCTCGCCGGCCGCCGGGTAGGAACCCAGGAACTTCACGTTGGCCAGTTGGGCGTGGAGATCCCGCAGGCAGTCGGCCACCACCTCGTCGTCCACGTGGCCCTCCAGGTCGACGATGAAGCAGTAGTCCCCCAGGGTGTGCTTGGTCGGGCGGGACTCCAGCTTGGTGAGGTTGATGTTGCGGGCCGTGAACTGGCCGAGGATCCCGTGCAAGCTGCCCGGACGGTCGTCGCGCTGGAAGCACACGATGCTCGTCTTGTCGTGACCGGTGGGCGCGGGCACCCCGTCGCGGGCGACGACCACGAAGCGGGTGGCGTTCTCGGGGTGGTCGTCGATGTCGGACGCCACCACGTCGAGCCCGTACAGCTTGGCCGCCAGCACCGAGCCCAGCGCCACCGTGCCCGGCTCCCGCTCCACCGCCACCGCCCGCACCGCCTCGGCCGTGGAGTTGGCCGCCACCAGGTCCACGCCCGGCAGGCGGCTGGCGAAGAACCGCGAGCACTGGCCCAGCGCCTCCGGGAACGACACCACCCGCCGCACGTCGGCCAGGCTGGTGTTCGCAGGCCCCATCAGGTGCTGGCGCACGCTCAGCACCACCTCCCGCTGGATGAGGAGGTCGTGCTCGAAGATGAGCCCGTCGAGCACCAGGCGCACGGTGCCTTCGAGGGAGTTCTCCAGGGCGACGAAGCCCAGGTCCACGTCGCCGCTCGCCACCGCCGCCAGGATCTCGGGGAACGACCGCATCGGTTCCAGCTCGCCGGCGGCCAGGTCGGCCTGGCCGACCAGCGCCTCCTCGCTGAAGGTGCCGGGGGGCCCGAGGTAGGCCACGCGCAGGGGGGGGCTGGTGACGCTCATCGGGCGAGGATAGGGCAGTGCCCGCAGGTGCAGAATGGCGATATGGACGAGGCGAGCCTGCGGCGATTGCTCGACGACGTGCGCTCGGGCGCCGTGCACGCCGACGAGGCCGTGCACCGGCTGCGGCGGCTGCCCTTCGCCGACCTCGGCTTCGCCCGCGTGGACCACCACCGGGCCCTGCGCCAGGGCCTGCCCGAGGCCGTGTACGCCCCGGGCAAGACGCCCGAGCAGTGCGCCGCCATCGTGGCCGAGCTGCTGGCCGAGCCGGGTGATGGGCCGGTGCTGCTCACCCGGGCCGCCGACGACCAGGCGGCCGCCGCCGAGGCCGCCAACCCGGGGGTCGTGCGCACCGGCCACACGCTGGCCTGGCGCAGCCGCCTGGAGCGGCCCGGGCGGGTGCTGGTGCTCACCGCCGGCACCGCCGACCTCCCGGTGGCCACCGAGTGCACGGCCACCCTGACCGCCCATGGGTTCCGCCCGACGCTCCTGGCCGACGTGGGGGTGGCCGGCGTCCACCGCCTCCTGGCCTCCGCCGACGAGCTGGCGGCGGCCGACGTGGTGGTGGTGGTGGCCGGTATGGAGGGGGCCCTGGCGAGCCTGGTCGGCGGCATCACCCCCGCGCCGGTGGTGGCGGTGCCGACCAGTGTGGGGTACGGCGCCGCACTGGAGGGCGTGACCGCCCTCCTGGCCATGCTCTCGTCGTGCGCCGCCGGGTTGACGGTGGTGGGCATCGACAACGGCTTCGGCGCCGCCTGCGCGGTGGCCCGCCTCCTGCAGTGACCGACCGACGAGGACGGGCGGCCGCCACCGCCGGATGGGCACGGTGAGCCCGCCCGTCGGCGGTGGGTGCCTGGGCTGGTTCCACTGCTTCGCGGGGATCGCCGGCGACATGGCGCTGGGCAGCCTGGTGGACGCCGGGGCCGACGTGGACGAGGTGCGGGCCCTCCTCGACCGCCTGCCCGTCACCGGCTGGGGCCTCGACGTGGAGCCCGTGCTGCGGGCCGGCATCGCCGCCACCCGGGCCGTGGTCCACGCTCCCGAGGACACCGTGGTGCGCACCTACGCCCACATCTCCGGACTGGTGGACGAGGCTCGGCTGCCCGACCGGGTGCGCGACCGGGCCCAGGCCGCCTTCGCCGCCCTGGCCGAGGCCGAGGGGCGCCTGCACCGCCGCCCGCCCGAGCAGGTCCACTTCCACGAGGTGGGCGGCCTCGACGCCATCGTCGACGTGGTGGGCACCTGCGCGGCGCTGGAAGTGCTGGGCGTGACCGAGGTGTGGGCCAGCCCGGTGGCCACCGGGATGGGGATGGTGCGGGCCGCCCACGGCGCCCTGCCCAACCCCGCTCCCGCGGTGCTGGAACTGCTCCGCGGCGCGCCCACCTACGGGCGCGACGTCCAGGTGGAGCTGACCACGCCCACCGGCGCCGCCCTGTTGGCGGCCACCGTCACCGGCTGGGGGCCGCTGCCGCCGATGACGGTGGAAGCCACCGGCTACGGCGCCGGGAGCCGCGACCTCGACGGCCTGCCCAACGTCACCCAGGTCGTGATCGGCGAGCCCCTCCCCGAGGTCCAGGGGGGCGGGCCGGGCCGCACCGGCGGCCAGCCGGTGGTCCTCCTGGAGGTCAACGTGGACGACGCCACGGGCGAGACGCTGGCCCACACGGTGGCCGCCCTCCTCGACGCCGGCGCCCACGACGCCTGGGTCACGCCGGTGGTGATGAAGAAGGGCCGCCCGGCCCACACGGTGAGCGCCCTGGCCGACCCCGCCCTCGCCACCTTCGTGGGGAAGGTCCTGGTGTCGGAGACGGGCTCGCTCGGCGTGCGGGGCCAGTCCCTCGAGCGGTGGCCGGCGTCGCGCCAGCTGCACGAGGTGGAGGTGGCCGGGATCCCGGTGCGGGTGAAGGTGTCTCCCGGGCGGGCCAAGGTCGAGCACGACGACGCGGTGCGGGCCGCCCGCCGCGCCGGGCTGCCGTTGCGGGAGGTGGTGTCCCGGGCCGAGGCCGCCTGGCGCCGCCGCCAGGCCGCCCGTGAGGCCGACGCCGGAACCGGCTCCGGCTCCGGCACCGGGTCCGGCTCCGACGACGCCGGTTGACCGTCGCCCGACCTGCCAACCGGTGACGCGTTTCGACCGTCGCCCGACCTGCCGACCGGTGAGACGTCTCGTCCATGGACCCCGGACGGGCCACCAGTTCGGAGGGCGGCCCCGGCGGCTACTCCGCTTCGAACAGGTCCTCGCCCCGGCGGAGGCGGGCGGCGATGCGCACCACGTGGGGCAGCTCCCGGCGGGTCGGCGTGTGGGCGGCGAGGAAGCGGGCG
>JBHELO010000044.1:0-7221 GCA_046263055.1 Acidimicrobiales bacterium
GGGCGCCGGATGAGGCGCGGCCCGTGGCGTGCGCCGGTGCGGCGTGCCACAGTGACGCATGGCGAACGGCAGGCGCACAGGCGGAGGCGCCGGCGAGGACGACGAGGCCGCCCCCCCATCCCGGCGGCGGCCACCGGGCGCGGCCCGGGCCACGAGCGGGGCGGCCAAGACGCCCGCATCGACGGCGGCGGCCGCGAAGACGGGCGCAGCGAAGACGGGCGCGGTAAAGACGGGCGGCGCGAAGACGGGCGCCGTGAAAACGGCGGCATCGAGGGGGGCGGCGGCGAAGACGGAGGCATCGAAGGCGGCGACATCGAAGGCGGCGACATCTAAGGCGGCGGTATCGAAGGCGGCGACATCTAAGGCGGCGGTATCGAAGGCGGCGGTGGCATCGAAGGTGACTCCTGCGACGGGAGGATCCGAGGTGGGACGCGCCGCCAAGGCGGGCGCCAAAAAGGCGGGCGCCACACGGGCGACGAGGGGATCCACGGCGGCGGCATCACAGGCGGGGGCGTCGACGACGGCATCCAAGCGGGCGCCGGCGCCCACGAGGAGGGGTGGCGCACGGACGGCGGCAGCACCGACGGCAGGAGCGTCCACGGGGGCGGCCGCCACCGGGGCATCCACGTCGGCGGCGACCGGGGACGACCTGACCACCGAGGTGGCGGCCGAGCCCGGGCCGGCCACCCCCCGGCGGTCCCGGCCGCCCGCCACCGCCGCCCCGCCACGACCACCGCGGGCGCCGCCGACCGGGGGCTCGCCATCCGGCACACGCGCCCCAACACCGCCACCGCCGGGCGCAGGTGCAGGCCCCGGCGGCCCACCACCACCACCGCCGCCGCCGCCAGCCGCCAGCCCAGGCTGGGGCGCCCCCACCGCTCCGCCACCGCCCATGCCCCCACCACCGCCCATGCCCCCGCCACCGCCGCCCTCGGGGCCGCCTGGCGTCGGTGCGCCTGCCGGGCAGTGGGGCCCGCCCCCTTCCGGGCCCCAGTGGCCGCCGCCCCTCGCATCGTCGAAGACCGACGGGCTGGCGGTGGCCGCCCTGGTCGTCAGCCTGGCCTCCGTCGTCGGCCTCTTCCTGCTCATCGTGCCGCCGCTGGTGGCGGTGGTCCTGGGCGCCATCGCCCTGCGCCGGATCAACCGGGACCCCGCCCGGTCGGGTAAGGGCCTGGCCGTGGCCGGCCTCACCATCGGCATCGTCCTGGTCCTGGCCGGTGGCGCCCTGGACGCCGGCATCGCGGTTGCGGCCAAGAACCGTGTCCGGTACTCGAACGTGGTGGCCGGCATCTGCATCAAGGACCCCGGCGGGCCCGTCACCGACGTCGTCAAGCAGTCGTGCGACTCGGCCCACGAGCGGGAGGTGTTCGCCACCTTCGACGACCCCGCCATCTCGTCGGCCCCCTACCCGACGGCCAACGAGATCCGCGACCTGGGCACGAGCGAGTGCACGAGCCGCTTCGCCGCCTACGTGGGGACGCCCCTCGCCTCTTCGTCGCTGCGAGTCCAGTACCTCTACCCCCGTCAGCAGTCCTGGGATTCGGGCAACCGGCGCTTCATCTGCATGGCCGCCACCAGGGACGGCTCCCCCCTCACCGGCTCGGTGCGGGACAGCCACCGCTAGCGGCGAGCGGTAGCGGCAGCCGGCCGCCCCGGCTGCGACGGGCAGCGCGCTCGACCACCCGCCCGGGGAGGAGGAACATGGCGACCACCCTCCCGGCCTGGCGTGGCGCCGGTGCTCTCGTCGGTGTGAGCCCTTGGAGCGCGCCCCCCGACGCCAGCGGCCGGAGGGTCGTGGACTCCGGCCGCCGGCAGGTGGGGGGACTACGCCGGCGGGGCGGGGGGAGACCCCGCCGGCGGCGGCGGGAAGGCCCGCCGGATCTGTGCCGCCTCAGGCGGCGTCCCCCGCCGAGGCAGGCAGGGCGGGGTCGGGTTCGCGGTCGAGGTCGGCGGGGCGGTGGGCAGGTCCGTCCGCCCCCGCCGGGGCGCCCTCGGCGGCGGCCAGTGCCCGGCGGTGACGGTCCCACGCCCAGGCGGCCGACTCGCGGCAGAGCGAGGGGTGGAACTTCCAGCGCGACAGCTGCCGCTCGGTGGACTCGAGATCCTCGCCCAGCTCCAGCAGGCTGAGGGCCAGGCGCCGGCAGCGGCGGCGCATCTGCTCCCCGGCCGGGGTGCGCAACTGGTCGTCCTGCCAGGCCTGGTGGGCGGCCTGGAGGTGTCCCGGCAGGCGGGAGACCTGCCGCCGGTTGAGGGGCGGCAGCTTGCGGCGTACGGCCAGCGCACCGTCGGGACGGGCTTCGGCCAGGTCGAACTGGCAGCAGCGGGTCAGGGCCCGCATGAAGGGCGAGTGGCGACCGCCCCGGCTGCCGAGCCCGAGGGCCTGAGCGGTGTCGGCCAGGGCCAGGTCGAACCCGGCCGGAGAGCTCTCCAGCCCGGCCGCCAACCGGCGCAACAGCCACGTGGTGGAGGGGCCGAGGATCCCCAGCCAGAACTGCTCGACGTACCGGGAGCGGGGGTCGTGGCCGAGGGCGTCGATCACGCCGTCGGGCCAGGGGCGGATGGCCAGGGTCTCCAGCGGGGGAGCGGGGGACGTGGCGGCGGGGAGGAGCAGTCCGGTGCTCATGACGCCTCCAAGCGGCGATGGGACGATGACGGGGAAGCGGCTGGGTGGTTCGCGTCGGGACTGTCGTGCTGTTTCATGCATTTCCAGTATCGACCACCGCCACCGGCCCGTCAAGTGGGTGTGGCACCCTTCGCCCGTGGGTGAGGGCGGCGGAGTGGGTGACGGCGGCGTGGCGGGTGACGGCGGCCTCGCGGGTGACGGCGGCGTGGCGGTCGCCGCCCGCCTGGTGGCGGGAGCGGAGCGGGTGGTGGCGCTGACTGGGGCCGGCATCTCCACCGACTCGGGGATCCCGGACTTCCGGGGGCCCCAGGGCGTGTGGACGAAGGACCCGGCGGCCGAGCGCAGGGCCACGATCTCCCACTACCTGGCCGACCCCGAGGTCCGCCGGCGCACCTGGCGAAGCCGGGCCGAGTCGCCGGCGTGGACGGCCGCCCCCAACGCTGGGCACCGGGCCCTGGTCCGCCTGGAGCGCCAGGGCCGCCTCCTCGCCCTGGTCACCCAGAACATCGACGGGCTGCACCAGCGAGCGGGAAGCTCCCCCGAGGTGGTCGTGGAGCTGCACGGCACCATGCGGGACGTCACGTGCCTGGCGTGCGGGTGGCGGGGCCCGGCCGGACCCGTGCTCGACCGGGTGCGGTCGGGCGACGACGACCCCGCCTGCACGAGCTGTCGCGGCATCCTGAAGTCGGGCACGATCTCGTTCGGCCAGGCGCTGGTGGCCGCCGACCTGGAGCGGGCCCGCCGGGCCGCCCTCGGGTGCGATGTGCTCCTGGCCGTCGGATCCACGCTGCGGGTGTCGCCCGCCAACGCCCTGGTGCCCCTGGCCCGGGCCCAGGGCGCCGGGCTGGTGATAGTGAACGCCGATCCGACTCCATACGACGACCTGGCCGACGCCGTCGTGCGCACGCCCATCGGCGTGGCCCTCCCCGTCATCGTCGACGGTCCCGGGTAGCCCGGGGGGTCGACCGGCGGGCCGGCCGACCGGCGTCACCCCGGCGTCGCCGGTCGCCGCGGCGGCCGCCGGCCGGGAATGTCGACCGTGACGGTAAGGTTTCTGCCTTCGGAGCTCTCTGTCGAGGACGTGATCGCATGCCCACATTCCGAGACCTGCTGAACGAGGCCAAGGCCCAGATCAGCGAGGTGGACACCGCTCAGGCGGAGCGGCTGCTGGCCGAGCGCCCGGGAGCGGTGGTGCTCGACGTGCGCGAGGCCGACGAGTACGAGCAGGGCGCGCTGGCGGGTGCCGTCCACATCCCTCGCGGCTTCCTCGAGAGCCAGGTGGAGAACAAGCTGCCCGACCGCTCGGCGCCGGTGGTCGTGTACTGCGCGGGCGGCACCCGCTCGGCGTTCGCGGCCCGTACGTTGGCCGACCTCGGCTACAACGACGTGGTGTCGGTGGCCGGCGGGTTCAACAAGTGGAAGAACGAGGGGCGGCCGTGGTCCACGCCCCGCACCCTGTCGCCCGAGCAGCGGAACCGCTACCAGCGCCACCTGCTCCTGCCCGAGGTGGGCGACGACGGTCAGCAGAAGCTGCTCGACGCCAAGGTGCTGCTGCTCGGGGCGGGTGGACTGGGCTCCCCGGCCGCCCTCTACCTGGCTGCCGCCGGCGTGGGCACCCTCGGCATCATCGACATGGACGTGGTGGACGAGTCCAACCTCCAGCGCCAGATCCTGCACAACCTGGACCGGGTGGGCGACCGCAAGGTGGACTCGGCCAAGAAGACCCTGACCTCCCTGAACCCCGACGTCGACGTGGTCACCTACGACGTGCGCCTGGGGGCCGACAACGTCCTCGACGTGATCGACGGCTACGACGTCATCGTGGACGGCACCGACAACTTCCCCACCCGCTACCTGGTGAACGACGCGTCGCTCGTGAAGCGCATCCCCGTCGTGCACGGCTCGATCTTCCGCTTCGAGGGCCAGGCCACCGTCTTCGCTCCCTACGTGGGGCCCTGCTACCGGTGCCTGGTGCCCGAGCCGCCGCCCGCCGACCTGGCCCCGTCGTGCGCCGAGGCCGGCGTGCTGGGCGTGCTGCCGGGCATCGTGGGGTCCATCCAGGCCATGGAGGCCATCAAGCTGGTGCTGGGCCTGGGCGATCCCCTCATCGGGCGCCTGCTGGCCTATGACGCCCTGGAGGAGTCCTTCCGCAGCTTCAAGGTCAGCCGGGACCCCCAGTGCCCGGCGTGCGGGCCGGACGCCGGCGAGTTGGTGATCGCCGAGTACGACGACCTGTGTATGCCCCACCCCCGCGCCGCCGCCTGACGCTCACCGACGGCACCCCGACAGCGTCAGCGGGTCGCCATCGGGCCAGTGCTCGGCGCCCGGCTTCTGGCCGGCACCGGTCCCCCCCTGACGGCGGCGGCACCGGCGGCTCCCCCGGGGCCGCCGGCCGGCCGCTGGCTACGCTGGCCCGACAGCGGGCGGGCCTCGCCGCCGCCCCCGGCGCAGGGAGGTGCCGCCATCCCCGACATCCGCTACGTGTGCCTGTCGGACCTGCACTTCGGGGCCGAGAACAGCGTGCTGACCTCGATTCGCCCGGGCAGCGTGGAGGTGGACCCCCACGGTGCCATGCCCACCATGGACGCCCTGGTCGAGTGCCTGGCCGAGTTGGTCGGGAGGAACGAAGGGGCTCGCAAGCCCACCCTCGTGCTGTGCGGCGACGTCCTGGAGCTGGCCCTCGCCACCGACAACGTGGCTGCCATGGTGTTCGAGCGCTTCATCGACCGGGTGTTCCCCCCCAACGGGCGCCTTTTCGACGACACCATCCTGTTCGTGGCCGGCAACCACGACCATCACCTGTGGGAGTCCGCCCGGGAGCGCCAGTACGCCGACTACGTGGCCAGCCGTCCCCTCGACCAGGACCTGGAGATCCCCTGGCACACCACCCACATGTTCCTGGGGGACGGTGACCGCCCGGTGGACGCCCTCCTGCTCACCACCCTGGTCCGTCGGCGCCCCCACCTCCAAGACGTGCGCGTGCGTGCCGTCTACCCCAACCTGGGGCTCACCTCACCGGACGGGTCCCGCCACGTGGCCATCCACCATGGCCACTTCGTGGAGGGCATGTACCGGCTGATGTCCTCCCTCAAGACCATGCTGTTCCCGGAGCGCAAGGCGCCCCAGACGCCCTGGGACTGGGAGGCCGAGAACTTCGCCTGGATCGACTTCTTCTGGTCCACGCTGGGCCGCTCCGGCGAGGTCGGCACCGACGTGGGCATCATCTACGCCTCCCTTCAGAGCGACGCCGCCCTCCAGCGCCTGTCCCACAACCTGGCCAAGGGCATCTCGTCCAAGCTCTCCGGCCCGGCCGCCTGGCGGTGGGGGGAGGACAAGGTGATCTCCTTCGCCCTCGGCAAGGCGGTGGGTCGGGTGGGCCGCCTCGAGCGCAACCAGCCCACCATCGCCCTGAGCGACCGGGCCCGGGCCGGCCTCCTCACCTACCTGGAGGGACCGCTGCGCAACCAGCTCCTGGCCGAGAAGGACTCGGTGCCGACCCGGGTGACGTTCGTCTTCGGCCACACCCACAAGCCGTTCGAGACCCAGCTGCGCCCCGGTGGGTACCCCGGCACGGTGGACGTGTACAACACCGGCGGCTGGGTGGTGGACAGCCGGTCGGTGGCGCCCCTCCACGGTGGGGCCGCCATCCTCCTCGACGAGAACCTCGACGTGGCCTCTCTGCGTCTGTACAACCAGGCCGCCGACCCGTCGTCCTACCGGGTCGGGCTGGCGGTGGCCGACCCGGCCGCCGACAACCCCTTCCTGGCCCGGCTGACGTCGCTCGTGCGGCCCGACGAGCCGCCGTGGTCAATGTTCTCGGCGGCCGCCGCCACCGTGGTGGACCAGCGCCACCGGGATCTCGACGTCCTCCTCCAGGCCACCGCCACCGACCCGGCAGCGGGCGGGCCCGACGAGGTGCCCGCCGCCGGGTAGGCCGTTCGAGGTAAAGGATCGCGACGTGGTGTGGCTGGCACTGCGGAAGTAGTTTCGGCGGTGACCCCGAACGTGGGCGAGTCGGGAGAAGGGGTGCCGCGTGGCCCGGGCGCTGCGGACGAAGGAGGACGAGCGAGGACACGATCGGCCCGGTGCGACGCCGGCCGCGGATCGGGCCACCGCCGGCTTCGCCCTGCCCGCCTCACCCCTGTCCCGCCCGGCGGTGACCCGCCTCCAGGCCCGGGTCGGGAACGCGGCCACGGGCCGCATGGTGGCGGCCCGGGCCGCCGGGCGCCCTGCCTCCGCCCGACCTCCGGGCGGGACGGTCCAGCGGACGCCGTACCTGGCCAACGCCGACGACCTCATCTACGGCGACAGTCTGGAGGCGGACAAGGAACTGGCCTTCGTCGGCTCCTTCGCCCAGGAGCACACCTTCGTCAACTACTCGGCCGTCCACGACCTGCGCGACTGGGCCATCGGCGAGGCCATCCGGGCCAAGGGTGGGATCGGTGGGGGGAAGGGGAAGAAGGAGGCGGGCGGCGGGCCCAAGAGCCGGATCGGCAAGCCGGAGCGGCGCCGCCCGCCCACGCCCCGGCGGGGCGGCGGCGGGGCGGTGGGCGGCGACAGCCACTACCAGATCAACGCACAGGTGACGGGGGCCATCA